>MERZ01000416.1:11274-11715 GCA_001770785.1 Burkholderiales bacterium RIFCSPHIGHO2_12_FULL_61_11 | reverse complement strand
TTTCCCGGAGCCATCCATGAAACTTCTTATCGTTGAAGACGAAACCAAAACGGCGGATTATCTACGCCAGGGTCTCGTCGAGGCCGGGTTTGTGGTCGATTTGGCGCGCACCGGGCTCGACGGCCATCACCTCGCCATGAGCGAGACCTATGACCTGATCATCCTGGACGTGATGCTGCCTGACGTGGATGGCTGGCGCATCCTGCAATCGCTGCGCGACGCTGAAAAAAGCGTTCCGGTGATGTTTTTGACAGCTCGCGACAGCGTTGCCGATCGCGTCAAGGGCCTTGAACTTGGTGCCGATGACTACCTGGTCAAACCCTTTGCGTTTTCCGAATTGCTGGCACGGGTTCGTACCCTGCTGAGGCGCGGCAGCGCGCCAGCGCAGGCGGAGCGAATCGAGGTGGCCAATCTGGTGCTCGACATGCCGCGCCGACGGGC
>MERZ01000416.1:0-11265 GCA_001770785.1 Burkholderiales bacterium RIFCSPHIGHO2_12_FULL_61_11 | reverse complement strand
GCTGGTGCGGCGGCGCGGCGAAGTGCTGCCGCGCTCGCTGATAGCCTCTCAGGTATGGGACATGAATTTTGACAGCGACACCAACGTGATTGACGTGGCCATTCGCCGTCTCCGGGCAAAAATGGACGATGGTTTCGAACCCAAACTGATACAGACGGTTCGCGGCATGGGCTACACGCTGGACGTCCCGGATGCCAACTGAGGTGTCAACTGGCGCGCTCAAGCATCGACCCGCATCGCTCGCGTTTCGGGTGACGGCCTTTGTGGGTATTGCCACAACCCTGGTATTTTTTGCCTTTGGCTGGATCGTCGTGCGTTCACTGGAGCAGCATTTTGCCCAGCAGGATGCCGAAGAATTCAGGGTTGTGCTGGAGTCGATACAGAAAACACTGCGTGATCAGCCTGCTGGCACCGACGATGCAGTGCTGGACCGCCTGCTGGCCAGTTCGGTCGTGGGTCACCAGGAAGTTTTTTTCCGTGTGACCGATGCTGCCGGGAAAACTTTATACGCCAGTGATGGTCCCGATTTGGCCCGCCTGGCCGTCGCTGTAGAAGCCGTGCCGCGCATCGATCCGGAATTTCTCCAGGTTTGGCAGGAGGGTGAAACGCCTTATCGCGGGGCCGTTCTCCGGGTGGAGGTCAAGCGGATTTCCGGACCCGAGAGTTACACGGTGGTTGTTGCAACCAACATTGATTTTCACCTTCGGTACATCAAGAATTTTGAACGGACTCTGTGGCTGATGACACTGGTGGTCTGCCTTATTGCGCTTGCGGGCGCATGGCTGGCCGTGAAACAGGGGCACGCGCCGATTCGACGCATCAGCGCAAAAATTCGCGGCATTACGTCCGAGCGGCTGCATGTTCGGCTCAGGCCTGAGGCAGTGCCGATTGAATTGGCCGAGCTCGTTGCATCATTCAACAGCATGCTTGGGCAGATTGAAGACGGTTTTCGGCGACTGTCCAATTTCTCCGCCGATATCGCCCATGAGCTTCGCACGCCCGTCACGAATTTGACGACGCAAACTCAGGTTGCCCTGAGCCGGCCGCGAGGAGTGGATGAATACCGCGAGATTCTTTACTCCAATCTTGAAGAGTTTGATCGCATGAGCAAGATGGTTGATGACATGCTGTTTCTCGCGCAGACCGAGAACGACTTGCGTCGTCTCACGCTGGCCGATGTGGATCTCGCTGGCGAGGTCAAAGGTCTTTTCGAATTTTTTGAGGCGTGGGCTGAAGATCGCGGTGTATCGCTGCTGCTCCGCGGTGATCCCATCGTCGTGCCCGGCGATCGCCTGATGTTGCGCCGAGCGCTGAGCAACCTGATCTCCAACGCGGTGCGTTACACCCCCTCGGGGCAGGGCGTCGTTGTCACGCTGGCGCAAAACGCCGATGGGGTCGAATTGGAAGTGGAAAACCCGGGCCCTGAGATCCCCGCGGAACTCATGCCAAAACTTTTCGATCGCTTTTACCGCGTCGATCCATCCCGGCAGCGCAAGGGCGAAGGCGCGGGGCTTGGGTTGGCCATCGTCAAGTCAATTGTCGAAGCGCATGGCGGCAGCATTTCGGTCAAATCTGCCTCGGGGCGAACACGATTTTGCATCACGCTGCCAAAACGATGAGCGCCTGCAATCTGATCTGAAACGAGACCAGCACGGATGCCCGGTCAGGCTTTACAATCGAAGTAATTAATCAATTACTTGTGCAGTCATGAAAGTATCCGGCAAGCGTTCCAAGCAACCCACCGAAATCCGTCAGGGCGGTCTGGTGGAAGCGGCGCTGCTGCTGGCGGCGCAGCGCAGTCCGGCCGACATCACCACTGGCGACCTGGCGCAGGCCGTGGGCATTACCCAGGGCGCGGTGTTCCGGCACTTTGCCAGCAAGCAAGCCATCTGGCTGGCTGCGCTCAACTGGGTTACCGACACCCTGATGACCCGGCTGCAAGCCGCCTCCGATGAGGCTCAATTGGCCGCACCCAGCCCGCTGGCCGCGCTGCAAGCGGTGTTCAGGGCGCATGTGGATTTTGTGGTGGCGCATCCGGGCGTGCCCCGGGTGATTTTTCAGGAGTTGCAGCACGCGCACGACAGCGCTCTCAAGGCCTGCGTGCGCAGCCTGATGCAGCAGTACCGGGACTTGCTCACGGGCCTGCTGCTGCGCGCGCAGGATCAGCGCCTGCTGGCTCCGGGCACCGACCTGCAGGCCGCCGCGGTGCTGTTCATTGGCTCGGTGCAGGGCTTGGTGATGCAGGCACTCATCAGCGGCCAGGTGAGCGCCATGGCCGACCAGGCACCGGGCGTTTTCACGCTTTATCTGCGTGGACTCACTGCGAAGGAAACCTCATGAAACGCAATCCTCTGCTTTTTCGTCGCGTGGCCCTGGCCGCTCTGGCCCTGGTCCTGATCGGCGGACTGGTTCTTGTGGCCCTGCGCACTGGCCCGCTGGCTCCCACGCGCGTGACGCTCACGCAGGTCAGGCAAGGCCAGTTCAGTCCCGCCATTTTTGGCATTGGCAGCGTGCAAGCGCGGCGCAGCTGGATGATCGGTCCCACCGTGGCGGGCCGGGTTCTGGCCGTGAAGGTGGACGTGGGCGACACGGTGAGGGCCGGGCAACTGCTGGCTGAAATGGACCCGGTCGATCTGGACCAGCGTTTGATGGCACTCGATGCCGCGCTGGCCCGCGCAGGGAGCACCCAGGCCGCCGCGCAGGCCCAAGTGGCGGATGCCACGGCACGGCGAGCGCTGGCCACCCTCAATGCCAAACGCAACCAGGATCTGGCTGCGCAAAACTTCATCAGCGCGGGCGCCCTCGAAGCCCGTTTGCAGGAAAGAGCCTCGGCCGATGCCGCGCTGCAGGCCGCGCAGGCCAATCTTGCCGGCACCGGCCAGGACCTGGCCCGCCAGAAGGCCGAGCGCGCCGCCTTGGCGCAGCAGCGCGGCAATGTGCGCCTGCTGGCCCCGGCCGATGGCGTGGTCACCAGCCGCGACGCCGAAGCGGGCAGCACCGTGGTGGCCGGTCAGCCGGTGCTGCGCCTGATTGACCCGGCCAGTTTGTGGGTCAATTTGCGGGTGGACCAAGACCGCTCCGCCGGGCTCGCGACGGGCCTGAAAGCAAGCATCGTGCTGCGCTCACAGCCCCGAACCCCCTTGGCTGGCCAGGTGGCGCGGGTGGAACTGCTGGCCGATGGCGTGACCGAAGAGCGCATTGCGCAGGTGGGCTTCGATACAGCCGCACCGGGTGCGTCAGTCGGTGAGTTGGCCGAAGTCACGTTGCAGTTACCCGAAACGCCGACGTCGCTGCTGGTTCCCAACGCCAGCATCCAGCACCTTCAGGGCGACGCCGGTGTATGGCGCATGGAAGGCGGCAAGCCGGTGTTCGCGCCCGTGCGACTGGGTGAGCGCAGCCTGGACGGCCAGGTGCAGGTGCTGAGCGGCTTGAAAGCCGGCGACGAAGTGGTGGTGTACAGCCAGAAAGCCCTCACCCCTGACAGCAACGTGAAAGTCGTCGATGCGCTGGTCAAAGCCCAAGCCGGAGCGGCCCAATGATCAGCCTGGCTGGGCGCGACATTGTGCACAGCTGGGGCAAGTTCGTGCTCACTGGCCTGGGGCTGGGTTTGCTGATCGGCGTGACACTGACGATGGCCGGGGTTTACCGCGGCATGGTCGATGATGCGCAAGCGCTGCTGACCAACAGCCGCGCCGACTTGTGGGTGGTGCAAAAAGACACCCAGGGGCCCTATGCCGAGTCGTCCAGCCTTAAAGACGACGTGGTGCGCAGCGTGCGCGGCATGCCTGGCGTGGCGCAGGCCGCCAATGTGACCTACTTCACGATGCAGGTGCAAAACAACAGCCAGGGCGGCGGCGAAACCCGCGCCATGGTGGTGGGGATGGAGCCCGGCCAGCCGGGCGAGCCGGGCTACCTGGTGGCGGGCCGCCAATTGACGCGCAGCCACTACGAGGCCGTGGCCGACGTCAGAGCCGGCTTTGCCCTGGGCGAGCGCATCCGCATCCGCCGTCACGACTACACCGTGGTGGGGCTGACGCAGCGCATGGTGTCATCCGGCGGTGACCCGATGGTGTTCATCCCGCTTAAGGATGCGCAGGAAGCGCAGTTTCTGAAAGACAACGATGCGATTCGAAACGACCGCACCCGCACCGCCGCCAACCCGGCCTTCAATCGCCCCGGCGTTCCCGGCCTGCTGGACGCGGTGCAGGCGCTGCAAACCAGCAGCCATAACGTCAACGCCGTGCTGGTGCAACTGGCGCCCGGCTTCGAGGCCGAGCAGGTGGCCGAGCCGATCCGCCGCTGGAAGCACCTGCAGGTGTTCACGCGCGCCGGCATGGAAGCCATTTTGGTGGACAAGCTGATCGCCACCGCAGCCAGGCAGATCGGCATGTTTCTGGCAATTCTGGCGGTGGTCAGCGCGGCCATTGTGGCCTTCATCATCTACACCATGACGCTGGGCAAAATCCGCGAGATCGCGGTGCTCAAGCTCATCGGCACGCGCAACCTCACCATTGCCAGCATGATCCTGCAGCAGGCACTGGGGCTGGGACTGATTGGTTTCATCATCGGCAAGGTGGCCGCCACGATCTGGGCTCCCGTGTTTCCGAAATTCGTGATGCTGCTGACGCAGGACGCCGTGACCGGGCTGATGGCGACGCTGCTGATTTGCGCGCTGGCCAGCACCCTGGCCATTCGCGTGGCGCTCAAAGTCGATCCGGCAGAGGCCATCGGATGACCGGGCTGAAAAACATGAGCCACGCCAGCACGGCAGCACCGAACGGCATCCGCATTGAAGGCCTGCGCAAGGTCTATGGCCAGGGCGACACGGCCGTGGAGGCGCTCAAAAACGTCAACATGGTCGTGGGGCCCGGCGAAGTGGTGGGGCTGGTCGGCCCTTCGGGCTCGGGAAAAAGCACGCTGCTCAAATGCCTGGGCGCCATCATAGAGCCCACGTCAGGCCGCATGACGCTGGGCAACGAGCTGATTTACGACAACGGCTGGACCACCTCTGATCTGCGCGCCTTGCGACGCGACCGCATCGGCTTCGTGTTCCAGGCGCCGTATCTGATTCCCTTCCTGGACGTGACCGACAACGTCGCCCTGCTGCCCATGCTGGCGGGCGTGCCCAACGCCCAAGCCAGAGCGCGGGCGCTGGAACTGCTGAGCGCGCTGGACGTGGCCCATCGCGCCAAAGCCGAGCCCTCGCAGCTGTCCGGCGGCGAGCAGCAACGCGTCTCCATCGCGCGTGCCCTGGCGAATCGCCCGCCGGTGATTCTGGCCGACGAGCCCACCGCCCCGCTGGACAGCGAGCGCGCCTTGGCCGTCATGCGCATCCTGAACCAGATGGCCCGGCAGGCCCAGACCGCCATCATCGTCGTAACGCACGACGAAAAAATCATCCCGACCTTCAAGCGGATTTATCACATCCGTGACGGCCACACGTTTGAAGAAGCGGGCGAAGGCCTGAGCTTGTAAGAAAACTTGAAAGGAACCCGCATGAAAACCTCCAGACTCCTCAGAATCCTGGCCGCCGTGGCCATCGTCTTCGGCGCCCTCACCATTTTCAGCGGTGGGCGCGCCTTGTTTGGCGGGGCCCTGGCGCAAGCTGCCGTCGGCAATGCGGTCGACTTTGTGCTGTGGTTCAACTTCCTGGCGGGCTTTGCCTATGTGCTCGCCGGTGTCGGGCTGTGGCTGGGCAGGCGCTGGGCCGCGTGGACCGCCGGTTTGCTGGCGCTGGCCACGGCTGTTGTGGCGGGGGCCTTTGGCCTTCATGTCATGGGCGGCGGTGCCTATGAGATGCGCACCGTGGGCGCACTGGCGCTCAGGCTCGGGTTCTGGGTGGTGGTCGCCGTGGCGGCGCTGCGCGGCTTGAAGCCGGGCTTAAAAAGATAATTTGCGATATTTTCGTCATTGTGAGCCTCCTGTTTCGGTCGCCCGAATCAGGGAACTCGCAATGACGGAGGGTTCGGGGATGGATTGCCGCGACCCCGCGCCCGACCCTGTTTTTTTTGATGTGTTGGAAATGACCGACACCACGGTCATTTCTACAGTGATAACTTTGCGCTCTACCTCGCAACATTCACTGGAGCACCATGCCCAAAACCCTGATTGAACCGTTTCGCATCAAGAGCGTTGAGCCCATCCGCATGACCACGCGCATCGAGCGGGAGCAGTTGCTGGAGGCCGCCAAGCTCAATGTCTTCAAGTTGCGCGCAGACGATGTGCTGATTGACTGGCTGACCGATTCCGGCACCGGCGCCATGTCCTCGAAGCAGTGGGGCGCCATCATGGAGGGTGACGAGAGTTACGCCGGAGCGCGCAGCTTTTACCGGCTGGAGGCGGTGATCCAGGGCATCACCGGCATGCAGCATTTCGTGCCGACGCACCAGGGGCGCGCCGCCGAGAAGGTGCTGTTCACCGCTGCCTGCAAAAAGGGCGATCTGGTTCCCAACAACAGTCACTTTGACACCACGCGCGCCAACCTGGAATACCTCGGCGTCGAGGCGCTCGATCTGGTCATTCCCGAAGGCTTGCAGCCTGCGCTGATCTACCCGTTCAAGGGCAATATCGATCTGGCCCGGGTCGAGGCGCTGCTCAAGACCCAGGGCGAGCGCATCCCGTTTGGCATGATCACCGTGACCAACAACACCGGCGGTGGCCAGCCGGTGTCCATGGCCAACATTCGCGCCTATGCCAAGCTGCTCAAGCAGTATGGCAAGCCCCTGATCATGGATGTCTGCCGCTTCTCGGAAAACGCCATGTTCATCAAGATGCGCGAGCCGGGTTATGAAAACACACCCATCCGCAGCATCGTGCAGGAGATGTTCTCGTATGCCGATGGCGCCACCATGAGCGCCAAGAAAGACGGCATGGTCAATATCGGCGGCTTCATCGTCTTGCGCAGCGACGAGTGGATGGATGCAGTGCGCAACGTGCTGATCATGACCGAGGGCTTTCCCACCTACGGTGGGCTGGCCGGGCGCGACCTGGAGGCGCTGGCCGTGGGGCTGGAGGAGGGCATGCAGGAGGACTATCTGCGCTACCGCCTGCGCACCGCCGAATACCTGGGCGAACGGCTCGAAGCCTCGGGCGTGGGTTTCGTCAAGCCGACCGGCGGCCACGCGGTGTACATCGACGCCCGCACCGTGCTGCCCGACATGCCGGTCGCCCATTACCCGGCTTGGGCGCTGTGCAATGCGCTGTACCTGGAAGGCGGCATTCGGGGTGTGGAAATCGGCTCGGTCATGTTCGGCAAGCGCCTGGCCGACGGCAGCGAGACCTATCACAGCATGGAACTGGTGCGGCTGGCCTTTCCCCGGCGCATGTACACCCAGTCGCACTTCGACTATGCCGCCGAGGTGATTGACGAGGTCAAGCAAAAGGCTGGCAGCATCCGCGGTGTGCGCATCACCAAGCAGCCGCAGTACCTGCGTCACTTCACCTGCGAATGTGCCTGGGTGGACGCTTGACTTTGAGTCTGCCGCTCTCCCAAAGCGATGTCGACCATCATCTCGCGGGCTAAGGTGCCGAGTTCTCGCCGCAACTCATCGACGGACAAGGCGGCAGGTACCAGCAAATGTGCTCCGATCTTGAAGGTCTGCTTGCCGGACACGCCACCGCGGACGATCTCGGTGTGGATGTTCTCGATGCTGATGCCACGCTCCGCCAATATCTTCGTCAGGCTGCTGACGATCCCGAGCCGATCGTCGCCGACCAGTTCGAGCTCGACCCCGCGAAGCGAGGTGGGCACGTTGGCGCCGTCGCTCTTGGCGATGACCACCTGCAAGCCGCTGGACTCCAGGCCGCGTAGCGCCGTCGCCAGGGCGTCCGCGTTCTCGCGCGGTACCTCGAAGTGAACCATGCCGGCAAATTCCCCCGCAAGTCTTGTCATGCGGCTCGCCGCCCAGTTGGCACCGAAGCGCTGCGCCCGGTCGGACAGCAAGCTGACGATGCCGTGACGGTCAGGACCCACGATCGTGACGACGAGCGATGTGGTCGTCGAGGATATCTCCTCGGTCAGCACGACCGACCTGCGAATCATGGGGGCCTTGGTGGCGAAGCGCGGATCTTGCGGGTAGGCGGGGACGTCACCTTGCAACCGGGCGCAATGGACAACCTTGCTCAAGAGGGCAAGGCCCATCGGCGCCAGGGCGCGCTCCCACAATTCGCGCGCCGTCTCGCCCTTCGCGACAAAGCACCAATCCTGAGCGGCGATGGCGCCCGCGTCCCACCCGTCGGCCAAGTGATAGACCGAGCCACCAGCGATCGGATCGCCTTCCAGAATCGTCCATTCGACGGCAGCAATGCCACGATGTCTGGGCAACAGCGACGGGTGATAACCGATGCCGCCCAAGCGCGAACGCGCGAGCGCCTCGTCGCTCACCCGTGCGTGCGTGTGCGCTGCGATGATGAGATCGGTGCCCTCGGCAACCGCGTTTCCCGGCACGAGCCTGGGGTTGTCGAGCACATGCACCGCGACGCCGGCCGCTCGCGCGGCCAGCGCCAGCTGATCATCCGCGGCGGGAGCGACGATGCTTGTGAACTCGATCCCTTCTTCCTTGCGCAGCGCCTCGAACACCGAGGCGGCGAAAAAACGGGATCCCACCAATGCGCATTTCATTTACACGTTCCTTCATTTATGTACAAGGGTCGTGACGGAGTATTGTTCGGGATTTGCGACGCCGGACCGCAATGCGTCCGTCGCGACGGACTGACGCTGATCACTTGCATCGCACGATCCGTCTGAACTGCCTGCAGCTATGCGAGCCTTGGTGCGATTCATCGCAGCCGCATTGGCGGCAGGCTGGTGGCTCCTTAAGTTCGCTCCATCGCAACATGCGGCGAACATAAGAAGCGCGCCATGATCAGCCGCCTGATGATCCTCGCTGTCCACACTACCTCTTCTTTGACCTTTGCCGCAAGTTCGCATCACGACGCGCTGAAGGATACCAGAAAGACTCGGCAATACGGTAGGTAGAACTGATGGGGCGCCGACAAGGTTGTCGCCGCTGCGCAAGCCTCTTTCGACAAGGCAGAGTACTGAACCGCTGCATTGACCGGCACCGAAGACCTTGAACCAAAAAGTTTGGTTCTTCGTTGATTTGATTTCACCGTGATTTTTTACTCAAGCCAGCCTCAAGTCCAACTTTCCATAATGAAACAGGAGTTTCGACTGACCGCTTCCAGTCTGAACGTACTTCCGTTGTGCAGCCCCGCAATGGGGTGCCAGGTGCCAATCAAAGATCAGTTTGGTGAAGCCATTCGAGCATGGCATGCGCTACCGCAATCGGTTGTTCCATGGTGCTCATATGTCCCGCGCTCTCCACCACACGCAAGAAGACCTTGCCTGGCACCTGTGCTGCGATTTCCTCGTGCTGCGATATCGATGCCCAACTATCTTCGCGGCCGCAAAGCACGAGCGTGGGCATCTGTGCGCTCGCCAGCACAGCAGTAGCGTCGGGCCGTGCCAACAAGGCCTTGATCTGGTTCTCAAAGATATCCGCAGTCTTGCGTTCGAACATGGACACGATGGCCTCAACCAAGGTCGTATCGCCCAGGCGTGCGGGGTGGACCATGCCCTGGACCCACCGACTTGCCATCGTCCGGATTCCTTGACTGCGGGCAACTTCGAGCAATTCATGGCGCTTGCGCGCTTCCTCATCGCCCGCCTGTCCGCTCGCCCGCGCCTTGTAGCCCGTATCCAGAAGCGCAAGCAGCATCACCCGCTCCGGCGCCAGGCGCAGCACTTCCAGGGCCACGCGCCCGCCCATGGAGTGACCTGCCAGAGCGAATCTGGCGGGCGCCGCATCGAGCACCTGCTGCGCCATAAGCGTGATGCTGCTCGCGGAGCCGTGATCGATGACCTGACAAGCAGCACAAGGTGTCAGCGCGGGAAGCAAGGGTTCCCATACTGCACCATCGCACATCAGCCCCGGAATGAGGATAAGAGGAATGCCGGTCATTTCACTTGCTCTTGCCCGGATCCTTCACATCCTTGATCGTCTCGAACTCGACGTTGAAGAGCTGGCCGTCCTTGCGCTCCACCTTGCGGATGTAGATGTTGTGAACGACGTCACGGGTCTGCGCGTCGATGAACATCGGCCCGCGTGGACTCTCGAAGATCTGGCCTTTCATGGCTGCCAGCAACGCGTCGCCGCCGCCCGCGCCCTTCGTGGCCTTGATCGCTTCATAGATCACGCGCATGCCGTCGTAGGCGCCCACGGCCATGAAGTTGGGTCTCTGGTTGTTGTTGGCTTTCATGAAGGCCTCCACGAAACGTTTGTTCAATGGCGAGTTGTGTGCGGCTGAATAGTGGTGTGCGGTGACCACGCCATTGGCTACGTCGCCCATGCTGTTCAGTATGTCGTCGTCGGTAACGCTGCCCTCCGCAATCATGCGAATGCCCGCTTTGTCCAGACCACGTTCGGCAAACTGTTTCATGAGCGCCGAGCCTGCGCCGGAGGGCACGAATGCGAACAAAGCGTCAGGTTTGGCATCGCGCACCTTCTGAAGGAAGGGGGCGAAGTCGGGGTTGCGCAGCGGCACGCGAAGCGTTTCGATCACCGTGCCGCCATTGGCCACAAAGGTTTCCTTGAAGTACTTCTCTGAGTCCACCCCCGGACCGTAGTCTGTGACCAGACTCACCACTTTCTTGATGCCGTTTTTCGAAGCCCAGTCGGCCAGAGCGGTCACCACCTGCGGCACGGTAAAACTGGTTCGGATAATGTAGGGAGAAGCTTGCGTGATGCTGGAGGTCGCCGCAGACATGACCACCAGCGGTGTCTTGGACTGCGTGGCGATGGGCGCTGTTGCCAGCGCCAGCGGCGTCAGACCGAAGCCCGCCAGTACGTTGATTTTGTCGTTCACCACCAGTTCCTGTGCGATGCGCTTGGTGATTTCTGGCGTGCCCGTGTCGTCCCTGACGATCAGCTCGACCTTCCTGCCGCCGACGGAATTGCCGTTTTGCGCCATGTACAGGCGGGCTGCGGCTTCCAGTTGCTTGCCCGTGGAGGCGAACGGGCCCGTCAAGGGCACGATCAATCCAATCTTGAAAACACCGTCCTGCGCCAGGACGCTGCCGGCACCCGCCGCCAGTGCTACAGCTGTGATGACGGAAAGAAATTGGCGTTTTTGCATAGTCTGTCTCCTTGATTGTTAGATGACGGTGTCATGGTTTCCCGGCGTAGTTGCAGCCGCCTGTGCATTTGACACCATAAACCGAGTGCCGCCAACGAGAATACCAACCCGGACCTGCAAGGACCAATG
>MERZ01000415.1 GCA_001770785.1 Burkholderiales bacterium RIFCSPHIGHO2_12_FULL_61_11 | reverse complement strand
TGAGTTCGGCGTCGCCCGCGCGGTAATGCAGGATGCAGGCATTGGCACCGGCCGCCACAATGGAGCCATAGGCCGGAAACTGCGAGCCGTGGCGGCGGAACTCGTGCAGCAGTTCGGCCTCAAGGTGGTACTCGCGCAGGCCGCCCTTGATATCCTCGCGCAGCATCGCGGCCGAGGTCTGCATGGCGCGCACATGGCCGCCGGCGGAAATTTTTCCGGCACGCCGCAAAATCGAAATTTCGTGGCTGTCTTTCACCAGGCGCATTTCGTCGAGCAACTCGCACAGGTCGTGCTGGCTTTGCGGGCATTCAGCGCCAAAGCGAACCCGCGCGCGCACCTTGTTGAGCCAGCCGTCCACTTGCGTTTCCAGGCCCTTGTGTGTGGCAAACGGAAACCACACCGCGTTCTGATTCGTCAGCAGTTCCGGCATTTTTTCGTCCAGCGTTTCCACGCTGAAAGCTTCGTCCACGTCCAGTTGCGTCGGCGCGGCTTTGGGGCCCAGCCGGATGCCGTCCCAGATTTCGCGTTCGAGATCCTTGGGCCGACAAAACAGCGTGCTCTTGCTGGCCCTGCCGCTGGCTTGAATCACCAGCCAGCTGCCCGGCTCGGTGAATCCGGTCATGTAATAAAAGTAGCTGTCATGGCGATAGGGAAAGTCGTTGTCGCGGTTGCGCTGCAACTCTGGGGCGGTGGGCAGCACGGCCACGCCGCCACCCGCCGCTTTCAGGGCGCGGGCTACGGATGCGCGGCGTTTCGCATAAATTGCCGGGTTGATCGGTGTGGAACTCATGGCGAGTGGGGACTTTCGTTGGTGATGGGTTGATTCAATTCATCCAGGCGTGCGGGTGTGCCCACATCGGTCCACGCGCCTGCATACAGTTCGGCGCTCACGCGCTGATTGTCCATCGCTGCACGCAACAGCGGCGCCAGCGGGGCTTTCACGCCTTGCGGATTACCAAAAGGCAACTCGCTGAAAAATGCCCGCCGGTACAGGCCGATGGTGCTGTAGGTGTGGCGTGCTTGCGGATTGTCGGGCGGCAGATTCAGCGCGAGACCGTCGGGACTGAGGCCAAAATCGCCGCGCCGGTTGTGCGGGGGATTGGCCACCAGCCAGAGGTGGGCGAGCTTGTTGCCGGCTACAAAGCGGCTGACGGCGTCACGCGAGAACTCGAAACCCGGCACATACACATCGCCCGCCAGAACCCAGAAGACTTCGCCCAGCAGCGGCAGCGCCCGCGCAATGCCGCCTGCCGTTTCCAGCGCGCCGCCAAAATCCGCGGCTTCATCAGAGTAGAAAATTGATGGCTGCTCGCGCCCGTCCTGCTTGGGGTGGACGCCGAAATGGTTTGAAACTTGCTCGCCCAGCCAGGCTGTGTTGATCACCAGCACATTGAAGCCGCCGCGCGCCAGCGCCTCGACGTGCCAGTCAATCAGCGGCTTGCCGCGCACCTGCAGCAAGGGCTTGGGCGTACGGTCGGTCAGTGGCCGCATGCGCTCGCCGCGACCGGCGGCCAGAATCATCGCTTTGATGTTCGTGCTCATGTTGTCGGGCCGTGGTGGTGGGTGGCGATAGCGGGCAGTCCTTGCATGAACAGGACTTTAGAGCATTTGCAGCTTCATGCATTTCGAAGTCCGCGCCAGGCCCGCGCAGGGGCTGCGTCAATCGTCGTCCGCCGCGGCCCGTTAAAATACTCGATTACCCTGATCACAGAACCTCCCGGAGCTTTGCCTGATGGCCAATACTGAAATGATGGCGAATGCGATACGCGCACTCGCAATGGACGCTGTACAACAAGCCAACTCCGGTCACCCCGGCGCTCCCATGGGAATGGCCGACATGGCCGTCGCGCTCTGGGGTCAGCACCTCAAGCACAGCCCGCAAAACCCCCATTGGTTTGACCGCGACCGCTTCGTGCTGTCCAATGGCCACGGTTCCATGCTGCTGTATGCACTGCTGCACCTGACCGGCTACAAGCTGCCCCTGAAGGAACTCAAAAACTTCCGCCAACTGGGTTCAAAAACCCCCGGTCATCCGGAAACCGGTGCCACCCCCGGTGTTGAAACCACCACCGGCCCGCTCGGCCAGGGCCTGACCAATGCCGTTGGCATGGCGCTGGCTGAAAAGCTGCTCGCCAG
This sequence comes from Burkholderiales bacterium RIFCSPHIGHO2_12_FULL_61_11, assembly GCA_001770785.1. Lineage (GTDB taxonomy): Bacteria > Pseudomonadota > Gammaproteobacteria > Burkholderiales > Burkholderiaceae_C > Polaromonas. Next base: position 570 of record MERZ01000415.1, on the reverse strand, counting down.
GGAATTCAACCGTGAAGGCCACAGCGTGGTGGACCACCACACCTATGTGTTCATGGGCGACGGCTGCCTGATGGAAGGCATCAGCCACGAGGCCGCCGCGCTGGCTGGCGCCTGGAGGCTCGGCAAGCTGATTGCGCTGTACGACGACAACGGCATTTCGATTGACGGCCCGGTCACCCCCTGGTTTATTGACAACACGGCGATGCGCTTTGCCGCTTACGGCTGGAACGTGATCGGCCCGCTTGACGGCCACAATGCCCAAGCTGTTGCCACGGCGATTGCAACGGCCAAAGCGGCGAGCGACAAACCCACGCTGATCATCTGCAAGACGCACATTGGCAAGGGCTCGCCGAATCGCGCCAATACTGCCAAGGCCCACGGTGAGCCACTGGGCATTGAAGAAATCAATCTCACGCGTGAAGTGCTGAACTGGCCCCACGCGGCGTTCAAAATTCCCCAGGAAAGCTACAACGACTGGGACGCCAAAGCCCAGGGTCTGGCGGCGGAAAGCCAATGGAACGACAAGTTCACCGCCTACAAAAGCGACCACCCCGAGCTGGCTGCGGAGTT
>MERZ01000414.1:2304-4921 GCA_001770785.1 Burkholderiales bacterium RIFCSPHIGHO2_12_FULL_61_11 | reverse complement strand
TTGAATAGCACCTCATGACGCTTTCCTTGGTCTCACGATAAGTGGGTGTCCCGTATATCTTGCGTGATTGCAAGACCTGACCCCAGCAGGCCCCTTAATAACAGCAGGCCCCTTAACAGGCCCTTAAAAAAACACCCCATGAATGGGGTGTTTCGGTGTGTCGCCGTCGTGCGACGCAACGCGCTGCGCTTATTGCGCTCTACGCAAGATTAAGGATACGTACCACGGCACGAAGCGGGTAAGTATTTCGCCAGTATTGTTGTGCCATCGGCTGGCAATCCACAACGCCAACCGGCAATCGTCTTTCCACCATCTGTGGTGCCTACAACTGCGGTGGTGCCAGTTTGAATGGGTACCAGAGTAAGTGTGCGGGTCCCAGAAGTCAGTTGAGAGAGGTTGGTTTCGTTTGCGACGACTGTAATCACGCCATTGGCGCTTGCAGCGACCGAAGTAACGAATTTTGATGCCTGAGTAGTGCAAGCAGCTGGCAGTGCGGCAGAAGCATCGGTGGCAGACACTTGGAGGGCTTCAGTTATGCCGGTACGGCAAGCCGATGCAGCGAGAATAACCTCAGAAACCTTGGCCCGCACCGTGTAATCCTGATAAGCCGGCAAAGCCACAGCCGCCAAAATACCAATAATCGCCACGACGATCATCAATTCGATCAGGGTGAAACCCTTTTGAATCTTCTGCATGGAACGTTTCATGAAAAACTCCTTTTGGTAAATAAACTTGCAATGAGTTACAGCAGCTTGCGTGCCAGCCCGTTCAAGTCATTTTTTTGCACACTTAAGTTTGCCTTTTCTCTCAAGCCAAACCGCAAACTTACTTTTCTTGTCTGGCAGCTCCAAATTTACTGACATTTTTGTCACTGGATTGGGCGGGTTGGGCGTCAGCATGAGGAGCAGCCTTCGCGGTGGCGAAAGAACGCTGGGCATTTACTTGACGCACACCGACCTGATCGTCTTGCTGTTTGTCAGCGCCGAGCGGATGTGCCGAAGTGGCATCTTGAGGTTTTTACTCACCGAAAACTTCAAGCATCCCGTCTTTTCGAAGCCAGCAAATAGACTTCATCATGATCACGGCGCCCAACCGCTATGACAACGATCACCAATCGTTGTTCGATGACTTCATAGACCGATACCCGGCATCTCTGAGTTTGATTTTGTAAGTATTTTGAAGGTCCCTGTGCAGTCTTGCTGATGGGACGTGTGGTTCAAGCAGCCGTTTGGTCAACTGTTTCTTGAACTGAGCTTGAATTGATCCATCCAATTTGCGCCACTCTTTGAGTGCGTCGACATCGAATTCGAGGTCATAAATCTTCAAGATTGACCTTTACCGTTTTTCCGCCTTGACGTTCCTTGACGATCTTTGTCAGTTCGGCATCTTCCAACTTATCCAGCAATGCTTCATAGGCTCTTGCAGACAATAGATAAGCTGCAGGCTTGTTATGGTTCAAAACGGCAACGGGTGAATCTCCCGCATCCTCAAGGATGCCACTGGGATTGCGCCTCAAATCAGTCATGCTGACTGTGGTTTTGGCATAGATTGTTTGTGTGATTGACATGCTAATTTGTGTTTAATTTGATGCATTTTTAACTGCTTTTCAAGCCATGTCAAGCGGTCGTCAGCCAAGGTTTGATTGCAAATAGAAGGGTTAATCAGTGTCAGATTCCAATTATTTTTCTGACAAGCATATTTTCCGGTCTACCTCTGATCAGTCGTAGTGATAGCGGCATGCGATGACGACCAGATCGTCCCCATCGACCCGATAGATCAGGCGGTTGGCTTCATCAATGCGGCGTGACCAAAAGCCGGAGAGGTTTTCTTTGAGTGGCTCGGGTTTGCCGATGCCCTCGATGGGTTCGCGCAGGCAGTCCTGGATCAGGTGGTTGATCCGCTTCAGGGTTTTGCGATCTTGTCCTTGCCAATACTGGTAGTCCTCCCATGAGGCGACGGTCCAGGTAATGGGCTTAGGCATCCACCAGGCCTTGCTGAGTCAGCTTTCCCTGGCGATATTGCTCGATGGATCGGGCCAGATGGGCTGCATTGGCGGGCGACTTCAACAGATGGACCGTTTCCATCAGGCTGTTGAAGGTGTCGAGCGACATCACGACCGCATCGGGCGCATCGCGCCGGGCGATCACCGTGTAGTCGGCATCTTCGATCACCTGATCGATGACTGATTTGAGGCTGTTGCGAGCTTCGGAGAAATTGACGACGCGCATGAGGTTTGACCTGTACTGTTTATGGAACAAGTTTAATACTTGCAAGAGGCAATTGAAAAGCGCGCTCTCCTGATCAAAACTGTCAGGAAAGATTGGACAGAGCGGTCCAGCAGCAGCGAAATCGAAGTGATTCACGTTAAGGCTTGCAAGCTTGACTGTTTGATGCAAACGGGGTGAAGCCATTCGCCCTGAGCCCGGAGTTGTTCCAGGCGATGGATGAGGTGTTTTGTCGCGCATGGCTGCCCGCGGTAGGCGCACCGTGCGCTCGGCTCTCACCTCGCGTCGTAGCTCGCGTTAGCCTTTGCGGGCGTAACCCGACGTCTCCGGGGTGCAATCGCCAATGTCGGGTTACGCCTGCGGCTAACCCGACCTGCGCGACTGACGGCGCT
>MERZ01000414.1:0-2281 GCA_001770785.1 Burkholderiales bacterium RIFCSPHIGHO2_12_FULL_61_11 | reverse complement strand
ATTGGCGTAAATCGACAAGGCATGATCGGCAATGGCAAAGCCCTTGGCCTTGGCCACTGCATTCTGGCGTTTTTCAATCTCGGCGTCGTAAAACTCCTCGACCTTGCCGCAGTCCAGGCACACCAGATGGTCGTGGTGCTGGCCTTCGTTGATCTCGTAAACTGCTTTGCCGGACTCGAAATTGCTGCGCTTGAGCAGGCCCGCCTGTTCAAACTGCGCCAGCACCCGGTAAACCGTGGCCAGTCCGATGTCCGAGCGGTCTTCCAGCAGCACCCGGAAGACGTCTTCCGCCGTCATGTGCCGCTGTTTGCCAGCCTGAAAAATCTCCAGTATCTTCAGGCGCGGCACGGTGGCCTTCAGGCCAGTGTTTTTCAGCTCGTCAATGTTGCTCATGGGAATCTCGCTGCGGTGAAAAACGGGTGCTTGACGGACAGTGGCCCGGTGCGGCGTGGCATCGGGTCAGGACGCCCCCGCTACAATGATCGATCATATCGCTACACCTCCTACTATGTCAGACATGCCTGCAAATCATCGCTACGGCGTCCCAACAGTTTTCATCCTCCTGGCCTGCACCGTGCTGGCGTCATGCAGCAGCGGGCCCAGCAGCCTGAGCCGCGGGTCGACCAACCCGGTCAGCTGGGTGACCCCTTACAAGATAGACGTCATCCAGGGCAACTTCATCTCCAGTGAGCAGGTCGGGCAACTCCGGCCTGGCCAGAGCCGCGACGAGGTCAAGGCGGTGCTGGGCACGCCCTTGATGGCCAGCGTGTTTCATGCGGATCGGTGGGACTACGTTTTTACCCTGAACCGGCAGGGCCTGGCGCCCCAGTCGTTCAAGTACACGGTGTATTTCAAGGGCGACCAGCTCGAGCGCTTTGAGGGCGACGCCATGCCGAGCGAAGTGGAGTTCATCGCCAAGCTCGACTCCAAACACAAGCTCGGCAAAGTGCCTGTCCTGGAGGCCACCGAAGAGCAACTCAAGTCCGCTGAAAAGTCGTCCGCAGCCAAACCGGCCTCAGGCGATGGCGCGGCCAACGGGACGGCAGGCGCGGCGGTCATGGCTTCTTATCCGCCGCTCGAGAGCCCGAAACAGTGAGTGCCGCGGGCCAAGTCGACATGACCCAGGCTGCACCCTGCCGAATTGCGGTGGCCGGTGCCAGTGGCCGCATGGGCCGGATGCTGATTGAAGCGCTGAGCGCCAGCGCCGATTGCCGGCTGACGGGCGCGCTTGATGTGGCAACCAGCCCTGCCGTGGGGCTTGACGCCGCCGCGTTTTCCGGCCGCGCCAGCGGCGTCCTGATCAGCGCGGACATCCGCCAGGGGCTGAAAAACTCCGGCGTGCTGATTGACTTCACCCGGCCCGAAGGCACGCTGGCCCATTTGGCGGTCTGCCGTGAACTGGGCGTCAAGCTGGTGATAGGAACCACCGGTTTCTCAGAAGCCCAGAAAGCCGAGATCACCGCCGCCGCCAGCGATATTGCCATCGTCATGGCCCCCAACATGAGCGTCGGCGTCAACGTCACGCTCAAGCTGCTGGAAATGGCGGCCAAGGCGCTGTCCACCGGCTACGACATTGAAATCATTGAAGCGCACCACCGGCACAAGGTCGATGCGCCTTCGGGCACGGCGCTGAAGATGGGCGAAGTGATTGCCAGCGCGCTGGGCCGCGACCTGAAGGATTGCGCGGTCTACGCGCGCGAAGGCGTGACCGGCGAGCGCGATCCGTCCAGCATCGGTTTTGCCAGCATCCGTGGCGGCGACATCGTGGGTGACCACACCGTGCTTTTTGCCGGCATTGGCGAGCGCATCGAGATCAGCCACAAGTCATCGAGCCGTGCCACCTACGCCCAGGGCAGCCTGCGCGCCGCCCGCTTTCTGGACGGCCAGACCAGCGGCCTTTTCGACATGGCTGATGTTCTTCACCTGAAATGACCCTGTCGTGAACCTGTGGGCACTCATGACGCAAGGCGGCGTGGTCAGCCAGCTGGTGGCGGCATTGCTGCTGGCCATGTCGGTTGCCAGCTGGGTCGTGATCCTCTGGAAAGCCTGGCTGCTGCAGCGTGCCGTGGGCGACGTGGCGCGCAGCACGGCGGCGTTCTGGCAGTCGGCGTCGCTTGAGCAAGCCAGCGAGAAAGTCGCGGCCTTTGACCGCGAGGCGCTGGTGCTGCCGCTCATCGCGGCGACCAGCATCAAGGCCCATGGAACGCTGGCCACGGCTGGCGAGCGGGCGCAGCAACTGACCCGGGTGCTGCGCAATGCGCTGCACACCGCCCTGCGCAAG
>MERZ01000413.1:2650-5272 GCA_001770785.1 Burkholderiales bacterium RIFCSPHIGHO2_12_FULL_61_11 | reverse complement strand
GGCGTGTATGTCAAGGAAGTGGGCTTTTCGCCGCTCAACTTTGATGCCAGGTCTGCCGTCTCCAAACAAGCGGTGATCCAGATGGTGGAGGTGCGCCGCGCGCTGGAGGCCGAGGTGGCGGGCCTGGCCGCGCAACGGCGAACGCAGGCTGATATCAAGCGCATCGGCAAAGCCATTGGGCTGCTGGACAAGGCCGTGCAAGCCGGTGGCGACGGCGTGAACGAAGACGTCCAATACCACCGCGCCATTGCCGAGGCCGCGCGCAACCCCTTTCTGATTGGCACGCTGGAATACCTGGGCCAGTTCCTGCGCGGCGCCACCCGTGTCACGCGCGCCAATGAAGCGCGGCGCGCCGACTTCGCACGGCAGGTGCGCGACGAGCATGACAAGATTTTGCGCGCCATTGAAGCCGGCGACGCGGCAGCGGCGCGCAAGGCTGCTGCGCGGCACATGGATAACGCCATCCTGCGCATTGAGCAGGCTGACCCGGCATTTTGGCAACAGGCGGGTGTGCAGTTGGCACGCCCCCTAGTCTCCGGTCTGCCTCTGCGGCGTTGACTCGTCTGCCCATATGACGCACGGCCTTGTGTGTGCAATGTCGGGAAACCCGGATATTGTGTCCACTACGAATTTGTATGATAACCATATAAAATATGGATCCAGGCACTGTGCCGTTAGACTGAATCTCAATTGAAAGTAGCCAACAAATGACATCCAATGTAGGAGTGATCGGCCTGGGGGCCATGGGCAGCGGCATGGCGCGCTCATTGCGCCGCCATGGCTGCCGTGTTCATGTATTTGACGTTCGCAGGGAGGTTGCGCAGGCCTTTGCCGCGGAGGGCGGTGTGGCCTGCGCCTCACCCGCCGAACTGGCTGCGCAGTGCGACGTGATTGTGTCGGTGGTCGTCAATGCCGCGCAGACCGAAAGCCTGCTGTTTGGCGAGGGGGGTTGCGCCGCGGCCATGAAGCCGGGCAGTGCCTTTGTGATGTGCTCCACCGTGGACCCCAACTGGTCAATTGCGCTGGAGGCGCGGCTGGCCGTGCAGGGCATCTTCTACATCGACGCGCCCATCTCCGGCGGTGCCGCCAAGGCCGCCAGCGGCGAAATGACCATGATGACTTCGGGCAAGCCCGAGGCCTACGCCGTGGTCGGGTCGCTGCTTGATGCGATGGCGGCCAAGGTTTACCGGCTGGGCGACCAGGCGGGCGCGGGCAGCAAGGTCAAGATCATCAACCAGTTGCTGGCGGGCGTGCATATCGCCGCTGCGGCCGAGGCCATGGCGCTGGGCCTGCGCGAGGGCGTGGACCCGGCGGCGTTGTATGACGTGATCACCCACAGCGCGGGCAACAGCTGGATGTTCGAGAACCGCATGGCCCATGTGCTGGCGGCTGACTACACGCCGCTGTCCGCCGTGGACATCTTTGTGAAAGACTTGGGGCTGGTGCTTGACATGGCGCGCGCCAGCAAGTTCCCGTTGCCGCTCTCCAGCACGGCGCACCAGATGTTCATGCAGGCGTCCACGGCAGGCTTCGCCCGCGAAGACGACAGCGCGGTGATCAAGATCTTCCCCGGCATTGAGTTGCCCAAGAAGCCATGAAAAAACTAGTGCTCGGCTGCATTGCCGACGACTTCACCGGCGCCACCGATCTGGCCAACAACCTGGTGCGCGCGGGCATGCGCGTGGTGCAGGCCATTGGCGTACCGGGGCAGGCGCTGGAGACGGATGTCGATGCCGTGGTGGTGGCGCTCAAGTCGCGCACCCTCCCCAAAGACGAAGCGATTGCGCAGTCGCTCGCTGCACTGCGCTGGCTGCAAGGGCAGGGCGCACAGCAAATCTACTTCAAGTATTGCTCGACCTTTGACAGCACGGCCCAAGGCAATATCGGCCCGGTGACCGAGGCGCTGATGGATGCGCTGGTAAACATCAAAGGGGCTGATTTCACCATCGCCACACCCGCGTTCCCCGACAACCAGCGCACCGTATTCAAGGGTCATTTGTTCGTGGGCGACGTGCTGCTCAATGAGAGCGGCATGCAAAACCATCCGCTCACGCCCATGACGGACGCCAATCTGGTGCGCGTGCTACAGGCGCAATGCCGCCGCAAAGTTGGCTTGATCGACTACAAGGTGGTGGCGCAGGGTGAGGCTGCGATTCGCTCGCGCATCGACCAGTTGCGTGCGCAAGGCGTCGGTCTGGCCATCGTGGACGCCATCTCCAATGATGACCTGCTGCGCCTGGGCCCGGCGCTCAAGGGCATGCCACTGGTGACAGCGGGCTCGGGCGTGGCGATCGGCTTGCCCCCCCATTTTGGTTTGGCACCGTCAAGCACTGCCAGCGCACTGCCCGCAGCCACTGGCTTGCAGGCGGTGGTGTCGGGCAGTTGCTCGCTGGCGACCAACCGGCAGGTGCTGGCCTTTATCCAGGCCGGGCGTCCGGCGTTGGGTATCGATGCTTTGCAGATCGCCGCCGGGGTCGATGTGGCGGCGCAGGCGCTGGCTTGGGCCGCGCCCCTACTGAGCCAGGGGCCGGTGCTGATTTATTCGACGGCTGATTCCAATGCAGTCAAGGCGGCGCAGGGGCAGCTCGGCGTGGAAGAGGCCGGCGCCATGTTGGAGCGCAC
>MERZ01000413.1:0-2618 GCA_001770785.1 Burkholderiales bacterium RIFCSPHIGHO2_12_FULL_61_11 | reverse complement strand
ATCACTCAAATGAAGATCGGCCCGCAAATCGATCCTGGTGTGCCCTGGTGCCATGCCCAAACCCATGTCGCGCCTGGCGGGGGCCTGCACTTGGCGCTGAAGTCCGGCAATTTTGGCGGCGACGACTTCTTCAGCAAAGCCTTCACGGGGTTGGCATGACTGAGTCGCAAGCCCGCGAAGAAATCTGCCGTGTCGGGCGCAGCCTGTTCGAGCGCGGCTACGTGCACGCCACGGCAGGCAACATCAGCGTGCGGCTTGATGATGGCTTCCTGATCACGCCCACCGACGCCTGCCTGGGCTTTCTTGATCCGGCCCGGCTGGCCCGGCTGGACGTGAATGCACAGCAGATCAGCGGCGACCGTGCCAGTAAAACCATGGCGCTTCACGCGCATATCTACGGGGCGACAAGCCCGTTTAATCCGCAAACCCGCTGCGTGATCCACACCCATAGCTCGCACTGCGTGGCGCTGACTTTGCGACCGCAAGTTCATGAATACCCGGAACTGCTGCCCGCCGTGACACCCTACTTTGTGATGAAGGTCGGCCATGTGCCGGTGATGGCCTACCACCGCCCTGGCGACCCTGCGGTAGCGGCGCAGGTCGCGCAGACGATTACCCGCTATGGACAAGCTGGCACACCGATCCGCGCCGTGATGCTGGAGCGCCTGGGTCCCAATGTCTGGCACGACTCGCCCGCCGCTGCCATGGCCACGCTCGAAGAACTCGAAGAAACCGCCCGGCTGGTGCAACTCAGTGCGATTGCGCCTGAGCCCCTGAGCGAACCCGAAATTGAAGAACTGCGCCAAACCTTCGGCGCCCAATGGTGAACCCTATGCCTCAATTTGCTGCCAATTTATCCATGCTCTACCCCGAGCTTGATTTTCTTGATCGTTTTGAGGCCGCCGCAAAAGACGGCTTCAAAGCCGTCGAGTACCTGTTTCCCTATGCCTGCGAGAGCAGTGAAATCGCAGCCCGCCTCAAGACCCATGGCCTTCAGCAGGTACTCTTCAATGCACCGCCCGGCGATTGGGAGGGCGGTGAACGCGGGCTGGCTTGCCTGCCCGGGCGCGAAGCGGAGTTCCGTGCCGGTATCGGCAAGGCACTCGATTACGCCGCGGCACTGGATTGCCCGCGCATTCATGTCATGGCCGGTCTGCTGCCCGTGGGCAGCGAGCGCGAGACGCTGTACCCCACTTATATCAATCAGTTGCGCTGGGCCGCTCTAGAGGCAGCCTGGCAGGGCGTTGATGTGTTGATCGAGCCGATCAACACGCGTGATATTCCGCGCTTCTTTTTGAATCGCCAGGACCACGCACACAAGGTCGTCGAAGACGTGGGTGCGCCCAACCTCAAGGTGCAGATGGACCTGTACCACTGCCAGGTTGTGGAAGGCGACTTGGCGATGAAAATGCGCCACTACCTGCCAACTGGAAATGTCGGCCATATCCAGATTGCGGGCGTGCCCGATCGAAACGAGCCCGATGTGGGCGAACTGAACTACCCTTACCTGTTCTCCGTGCTGGACGAGTTGGGCTACGCGGGTTGGGTCGGTTGCGAGTACCGGCCCCGAGCCGGGATGCAGCCTGGCGGCACTTCAGCCGGCTTGGGCTGGCTCAGGCCCTATCTGTGACGCGTGTGTTTTTGAAAGGAAATAGGTGATGAACGATTCTGAATCCAGCCGAAAGATCGGCTTTATTGGCCTTGGAATGATGGGCCGAGGCATGGCAAAGCATGTGCTGGACAAGGGCCATCAGGTCGCGTTGCTGCTGCGCTCAAAGGAAAACGAGATGCACTGCGCTGATCTGCTGGCGCGTGGTGCACAGAGCCTGAAGACCGCCGCCGAGGTAGCGGCCACGGCCGATGTGATCATCATCTGCGTCACCGGCTCGCCGCAAGTCGAAGAGGTCGTGTTTGGCGACACCGGCATCCTGACGGCTCTGCGGCCTGGCTGCGTGGTGGTGGACTGCTCAACCTCGCTGCCCGACTCGACACGTCGTGTGGCCGAGGCCATTGCGGCCAAAGGGGCTAAGTTCCTGGATGCGGCCATGACCGGCACGCCCAAAGATGCCGACGAAGGCAAGCTCAACCTGCTGGTGGGGGGCGACCCGGAGGTGCTGCAAAGCGTGCGCCCTGTCTTCGACTTGTTTGCCAAGAACATCTTTTACTGCGGCGCAGTCAGCGCCGGGCACGCCACCAAGCTGCTGCACCAGTTCGTGGTGCTCGGAAACGCTGCCATTTTGGCCGAGGCTTTTTCGTGCGCCAGCAAGACCGGGGTCAATCTCGAGGTGCTGTGCGACGTGATCGCCTCCGGAGGCGCAAACAGCACCGCGTTCCAGCGGCTGCGCCCCTATGTTCTTGAGGGCAACGATCAATTGTTCCGCTTCTCGATAGCCAACGCGCACAAGGACATGCACTACTACGCCCAGATGACCGGCCAAGCCCAAGCCGTGTCGTTCATCGGCGATACCGTCCACAATGCTTACACCGTGGCGGGCAACCTGGGTTTGAAAACGCAGTTCGTGCCTCATCTGCTGCGCAGCTTCAATATACTGAATGGCGCTAACTTTCATGAATCCAGGCCGACGCCCCGGATGATGAAAGAAACTCAAAGGTGGAGG
>MERZ01000412.1:2778-4284 GCA_001770785.1 Burkholderiales bacterium RIFCSPHIGHO2_12_FULL_61_11 | reverse complement strand
CAGGTGGAAATTGCCTGGTTCATGGCGCTGTCGGATGCCCACTTCGCCGAATTCAAGCCGCTCAGCCCCGGCGCCCGCACCTACCTGCTGGGCCTCATCAAGAACTTTTCAAAAACCGATGGGTGCGCCATCAAGGAGATTGAAAAAACCACCAACCACGACGTCAAGGCCGTCGAGTACTGGATCAAGTCCAAATTTGAAGCCCGGCCCGAGTTGCTGGCCGCGAGCGAGTTTGTCCACTTTGCCTGCACCAGCGAGGACATCAACAACACCAGCCACGCGCTGCAGCTGCGCGCCGGTCGCGACCTGGTGGTGGTGCCGGCGCTGGACCGCATTTTGCTGAAGCTGCGTGAAATGGCCCACAACTTTGCCGCCGTTCCCATGCTCAGCCGCACCCACGGCCAGACCGCCAGCCCGACCACCGTCGGCAAGGAAATCGCCAACGTGGTGGTGCGCCTGCAAACGGCCTGCGACCGCATCGCGGCCGTGAAAATCCTGGCCAAGATGAATGGCGCCGTGGGCAACTACAACGCGCACCTGGCGGCCTGGCCCGACTTTGACTGGGAAGCTTTCAGCCGCAAAGTGATCGAAACGCCCGAGCCGCTGGGCCTGGGCCTGACGTTTCAGCCCTACAGCATCCAGATCGAGCCGCATGACTACATGGCCGAGCTGTTTGATGCCGTGGCGCGCGCCAACACCATCCTGATTGAACTGGCGCGCGACATCTGGGGCTATGTCAGCGTCGGCTACTTCAGGCAGCAACCAAAAGAGGGCGAAGTTGGTTCCTCCACCATGCCGCACAAGGTCAACCCGATTGACTTTGAAAATGCCGAGGGCAACCTGGGCCTGTCCAATGCGCTGCTGCGCCACATGAGCGAAAAGCTGCCGATCAGCCGCTGGCAGCGCGACCTGACCGACTCGACCGTGCTGCGCAACATGGGCGTGGCCCTGGGCCACGGCGCGCTGGCTTACGCCTCGCTGCTGACCGGACTGAACAAGCTCGAACTCAATGAGGAAAAGCTCGCCGATGACCTGAACAGCTCATGGGAAGTGCTGGCCGAGGCGATCCAGACCGTGATGCGCCGTTACGGCGTGCAAGGCGCTTATGAGAAGCTCAAGGAAGTCACCCGCGGCAAAACCGTCAAGGCCGAAGACCTGCACGCGCTGATCCGCTCGCTGGAAATCCCCGAGCCCGAAAAGCAGCGCCTGCTCGCCATGACCCCCGGCAGCTATACCGGCATGGCGGCCGAGCTGGCCCGGCGGGTTTGAAGTTCGCTGCAGAGCGCTCCCGCAGCGCGCGCTGAAACGCGCTAGCGCAGCTCCGGCGGCATGGGCGCGCCACAATGCCAGCATTGCTCAAAACCCCCTTCGACCAATTCTCCGCAAACGCACTGCCAGCGCCGCTGCGGCATGTTTTGCAGCGCGTGCAGCAGCGCGCGAGCCCGCGGCTCGTCTTCATCATGGGTCAGCCAGACTTCGGGCTGGCACTGATCGGGCGGCAACTCA
>MERZ01000412.1:0-2738 GCA_001770785.1 Burkholderiales bacterium RIFCSPHIGHO2_12_FULL_61_11 | reverse complement strand
TGGCTGGCGCTGGCCGCCAGCGTGATGCGCCGCCAAATGCGGCGTTTTTCAACCGGCGTCATCTCCAGCCAGTGCTGCACTTCGTCAAAAGTGCGGCCGCAACCCTTGCACAGCGCATCGCCCTGGCTGGTCGAGCAGATGGCGATGCACGGCGTGTCGGCGGTGCTGTCGTACCAGGCGCGCCAGGCGGCCAGGGCCGCGGGCGGAAAGCGGCTTTCATCGGCCTCGTCCTCATGCTGGAAAACCATGCGCGCATAGACCTCGGCCAGCGCGCGCAGCTCGGGCGCCAGCGTCACGCCGTCGGGCGAGGGCGATCTGCCGCGCCAGTAATTGATGGCGGCTTCGAGGTCGGTGATGTGAATGCCGGGCATGGAGGAAAAGAACCCATCGCAAGGTGACTGTCCGCGCGCAAGTGGGCGAAAAAGGAAGCTGCAAAGCCTGGCTGTTCATTATCGATGCAGCGGATTGCTGTCGGGCATGGCGCGAAAAGCCCTCAAATTTGTAGGATATCCCAACTTGATATCTAATACCCGAACGAAGGGGAGTAACTCCCTCGTTTTGCTGCATTACAGATAAAACAACCAAACAGCAAAATTGCTTCAGCAAGTCGTCATTACGAAGTTCACACTTCCGGCTTGCTGGTCATGCAGTGACACTGCATGTCGAGCCAGACCTTCGATTGAAACCTGTACAGGTTTGATCGAGGCGTTCGCAGCACCTTCCCGCTGCATCACTCACTGACCTGTCCAGATTCAACGAAGCCGGAAATCCGTCCGCGGATTTTCACGTCGAAACTTGGATTAGGAGTGTGAACATGGAATTATTTTCAACCCCCTGGTGGTCCGCCCTGCTGGCGATCATCCTCATTGACCTGGTGCTCGCTGGCGACAACGCCATCGTGATTGCGCTGGCCGCGCGCAAGCTGCCTCCCCGGCTGCAGAAAAAAGCCATTGCCTGGGGAACGCTTGGGGCAATTGTGATCCGCTCGATCATGACGGTGACCGTCGTCTGGCTGCTGAAGATTCCCGGCCTGATGCTGGTGGGCGGCTTGGGCCTGCTATGGATCGCCTACAAGCTGCTGGCCGATGCCGATCACGGTGACAAGCCGAACCACGGCCCGATGGCCAGCACCTTCTGGGGCGCCATGAAGACCATTGTGGTGGCCGATGCGCTAATGGGCGTTGACAACGTATTGGGCGTGGCCGGAGCGGCGCACGGCTCGTTTGACCTGGTCATTATTGGCCTGCTGGTGAGCGTGCCGATTGTGGTGCTGGGCAGCACCATGGTGCTCAAGCTGGTGCAGCGGTTTCCCGTCATCATCAATATCGGCGCCGCCGTGCTGGCCTTTACCGCGGCCAAGATGATTGTGAGCGAGCCCCTGCTGGACGCCATTTACGGCGGCGCCGCCGAGTCGATGCCGACGGCTGAAAACCTGCACAGCGCCGCGCAGTGGGTCACCTATGCGCTGGCGGTGGCCGGTGTACTGGGCGCCGGCTGGTGGGCCACACGCCGTGCCAAACCCGAGCATGACAACAAACTTATTACGGAATGAACACAAGAGCAATCGCAACGGCCGCCTGGACGGGCCTTTGCATCGCAGCCAGAAGGTCTACATAGCAAGTGAAACCAAGGAGAACTTTATGGACACCATGATCGTGTATGTTGATGAGGCCGCTTATGCGCTGAAAATGCTGACGCCCATGCTGCCGTCCAGCCAGCCGGGTACCCCCACGCGCTGGATTGTGGTGGGTTGCGCACCGCGCATCACGCACCACGCCAGCAAATGGGTCACCAAGAGCGCCCGCGAAAGTTGGCGCGGCAAATGGGCCGAGAAGGTCTTTGAGCAAGTCGTCCCGCTGTTGCAGGTCCCCGGCGATTCGGTCATCACCCAGATCGCGCGCGGCCCCCTGTGCGAGTTGACTGATTCACTGCTGGCCCAGCACGGTGGGGGGCGCGTGTTTGACGCGCGTCGGCCGAAGTTCGGTCAGGATTTGCCGCCCGTCACAAGGCAGCAACCCCACGAAGAGCAAGGCGTTTGGGGTTATGCAGCCGCTCTGGCAGGCGCCGGTGTGCTGGTGGCCGCGGACTGAATCCCCAGCGGTCTTTCCAGCCCCCGGTCTGTCGGTGACGTAGCCGGCAGACCGGGCTGCGGTGGTATTCTGCAGCCATGAAACTTCTCGTCAATTGGCTTTTAAGCGCGACCGCCTTGCTGGCGGTGGCCTATCTCTATTCGGGCGTGGTGGTGAGCAGCTTTACGGCGGCGCTGATTGCGGCGGCCGTGCTGGGCGCGCTGAACCTGGTGGTGCGCCCCATTCTCGTGATCCTGACCCTGCCGGTGACGCTGGTCACGCTGGGGTTGTTTCTGTTCGTCGTCAACGCGCTCATGTTCTGGGCGGCGGCCAGCCTGGTCACGGGCCTGAGCGTCAGGGGTTTTGGCGCGGCGCTGATTGGCTCGCTGATTTACTCGCTACTGCAGCTGGCGATCGATTTTGTCCTGCAGCGCCTGTTCCTTGATCAGTAGTTCAAGCTGCCGGGCTCGTACGTCAACGATCGAGCCCTCCACATAATCGGCGCTGCCGGGCTGGCTGCGCATCAGCGCCTGCGCGGCCTTGAAGCGGTCCAGCGCCGCCGGGTAGTCAAGCTGCGCGGCCCGGCTTTCGGCGTCGGCGCGAATCGCCCGGACCGACTGGTTTTGCTGGCCGTAAGCGGTGGCCAGCAGCTGCCAGGCCATCGCATCC
>MERZ01000411.1:19192-21297 GCA_001770785.1 Burkholderiales bacterium RIFCSPHIGHO2_12_FULL_61_11 | reverse complement strand
TGAGTCAAGCTTCAAAGCAACAACAACAGGGACCGCTGTGCGTCTCAATTCGATCAAGTTATCAGGGTTTAAATCGTTCGCGGAGCCCACCAATTTCGTCCTGCCGGGGCAACTGGTCGGCGTGGTGGGTCCTAACGGCTGCGGCAAATCCAACATCATGGATGCGGTGCGATGGGTGCTGGGCGAAAGCCGGGCCTCCGAGTTGCGTGGCGAATCGATGCAGGACGTCATTTTCAACGGCACCAACACGCGCAAGCCCGCCAGCCGGTCCAGCGTGGAGCTGGTGTTTGACAATGCCGATCACCGCGCCGGTGGCCAGTGGGGCCAGTTTGCCGAAATCGCTGTCAAGCGCGTGCTGACGCGTGACGGCACGTCGAGCTACTACATCAACAACCAGCCGGTGCGCCGCCGCGACGTGCAGGACGTTTTCCTTGGCACCGGCCTGGGGCCGCGCGCCTACGCCATCATTGGACAAGGCACGATCAGCCGCATCATCGAGTCCAAACCTGAAGAGTTGCGGCTGTTTCTTGAAGAAGCCGCCGGGGTTTCCAAGTACAAGGAGCGTCGCCGCGAAACCGCCAATCGATTGAGCGACACGCGCGAGAACCTGACCCGCGTCGAAGACATCCTGCGCGAGCTCAATGCCAATCTTGCTCACCTGGAGAAGCAGGCTGAAGTGGCCATGCGCTACAACACGCTGCAGGCCAGCGCCATTCTCAAGCAGCATCAGCTGTGGTTTTTCAAGCGTTCCGAGAGCGAGGCTGACCAGGCCAGGGTGAAGCTTGACGCTGAAAAAGCGGTGAACGAACTGGAAAGCCGCCTCGCCGACTTGCGCCACATCGAAGCCGATCTGGAAACCATCCGGCAGGCGCACTATTCGGCGGGCGACCAGGTCAATCAGGCCCAGGGCAAACTCTATGAAGCCAGCGCGGAAGTGGGGCGGCTGGAAGCCGAAATCCGCTTTGTGGTCGATGGCCGCGTGCGCGTGGAGCAGCGCCTGGCCCAGCTCAGGGAACAAACCGCCCAGTGGGCCAGCCGCAAAGAGGACGCGGCCGTCGAGACCGAAAGCCTGGCCGGGCAGGCTTTTGAAGCTGAAGAAAAGGCCGATCTGCTGGTGGCGCAAACCGAAGAGCAGCAAACCCAGTTGCCAGCACTCGAGGAAGCGTTGCGCCAGGCGCAGGCCAAAGCCAGCGAGCAGCGCGCCAGCGTAGCCCAGGTCCAGCAGCAGATACAGGTGCTGGCCGCCGAGCAGCGCCATATTGAAGAGCAGTCGCGCACACTGGCCTTGAAGCACGAGCGACTGACGGCCGACCGCAACGCGCTCGATGCACCCGACGAGGCGCGCCTGGCCAGCCTGAACGCGCAATTTGCCAGCGCACAAGAGGCGCAAGCGGTGGCAACGGCTCGCCTGCACGAGCTGACGGACAGCGTGCCGCAGCTCGACGAAGCGCGGCGCACGCTGCAGCACACCGTCAACACCGAATCGGTCAAACGGGCTGACTTGTCGGCCCGCATGGAGGCGCTCAAAGCGCTGCAGGAAAAAGTCAAAACCGACGGCAAGCTCAAGCCCTGGCTGGCCAGGCATGGCCTGGATCACCTGCAAGGCCTGTGGAGCCGCATCCATATTGCGCAAGGCTGGGAAAATGCACTGGAAGCGGCGCTGCGTGAGCGCCTGGGTGCGCTGGAAGTCAGTCGCCTGGACCTGGTGCGCGGCTTTGCCGGCACCAACGGGCACGATAACAGCGAAGGGCCGCCGGCCAAGCTGTCGTTTTATCAGGCACCCCATGCCGCAGCGCCTGGCCGTTCCAACCCCTCGCTCAATCTCAAGCCTTTGGCGGATTTGCTGCGCCTGAACGATGCCGGTCAGGCCGCGCTGTTCGGTGACTGGCTGCACGGCTGCTATACCGCATCAAACCTGGACGACGCCCTGAGCGCCAGAGACAAGCTGCAGGCCGGGGAAGTGATTTACATCATGAGCGGCCACGCCGTGACGCAGCACAGCGTGAGTTTTTATGCGCCCGATTCCGAGCAGGCCGGTCTGCTGGCCAGGGCCCAGGAAATAGAAAACCTGGAGAAAAGTTCCAGGGCCCAGGCGCTGATCAGCG
>MERZ01000411.1:0-19156 GCA_001770785.1 Burkholderiales bacterium RIFCSPHIGHO2_12_FULL_61_11 | reverse complement strand
CCCGCCGTGAAGCGGCCGACGGTCAAAGCCGTGTCCACGAGTTGCAGGTTGAAGTGCTGCGCCTGTCCCAGCTGGCCGAGCAGACCCGTGCGCGCAGCGGGCAGATTCAGGCCGACATGGCTGAAATTGAGGCCCAGCTTGACGACCTGCAGGAACGCAAGGTCACGGCCGAGGGCCGCTTTGAAGAGCTCGACATGCAGTTGGCCGACAGCCAGGAACGCCATGCGCAGCTCGATGACCAGGTGATTGACGCCGAGCGGCGTTTGGGCGAGGCGCGCGAGCAGCAGCGTACGCTGGAACGTCAGGCGCAGGAAGCGCAGTTTGCGTTGCGCAGCCTGGCTTCGCGGCGTGAAGAACTGGCCCGTTCCATGGCCATTGCCGCCAGCCAGGCCGCTTCGATTGCAACCGAGGAAGAGCGCGCCCGGGAAGAGCTGTCACGCCTGAATGACGCCGCGGCGCAGGGCGGCCTGCAAGATGCGCTCAGTGTCAAGCTGGAGCGCGAAGCCGATCTGGGTGCCAGGCGCAGCCAGTATGACGACCTGACCGGCAAGCTGCGCGCCAGCGACGAGCGCCGATTGCAGCTTGAGCGCGAACTCGATCCCCTGCGCCAGCGCATCACCGAGTTCCAGCTCAAGGAACAGGCCGCGCGTTTGGGGCTGGAGCAATATGCCCAGCAGCTGGCGGACGCACAGGCTGATCTGGCTCTTGTCGAGCAATCGATTCAAACCGGCAATGTGCGACTGGCCGGTCTGCAGGGCGAGATTGACCGCATCAACCGTGAAGTCCAGTCGCTGGGCGCCGTCAACCTGGCGGCGCTCGATGAGTTGAGCGTGGCCAGGGAACGCCAGCAGTTCCTCGATGCGCAGTCGGCCGACCTGAGCGAAGCCATGGCGACGCTGGAAGATGCGATCAAGAAAATCGACATGGAAACGCGCGATTTGCTGTCCAGCACCTTTGAAGCGGTCAACGGGCATTTTGGCCGCATGTTCCCCGAGCTGTTTGGCGGCGGCAATGCCAGGCTGACGATGACGGGCGAAGAAATTCTGGACGCGGGTGTGCAGGTGATGGCGCAGCCGCCCGGCAAGAAAAACCAGACGATTCACCTGCTTTCGGGGGGTGAAAAGGCTCTGACGGCGATTGCGCTGGTGTTTGCGATCTTCCAGCTGAATCCGGCGCCGTTTTGCTTGCTGGACGAGGTGGATGCGCCGCTCGACGATGCCAACACCGAGCGTTATGCCAAACTGGTGGCCAGCATGAGCCGCGAAACCCAGTTTTTATTCATCAGCCACAACAAGATCGCCATGGAAATGGCCGAGCAGCTGATCGGTGTCACGATGCAGGAGCAGGGCGTTTCGCGCATTGTGGCGGTGGACATGCAGGCCGCCCTTGGAATGGCCGAGGCCGCATGACCAGCATGAGCACACTCCAAATCAGTTTAGCGGTTCTCGGTGGCTTGGTGCTGGCGGGCCTCGTGGCCCAGAACGCCTGGTCATCCCGCAAAAACCAGCCTAAACGGGCTACCCCTGAAGCCGCGCCCGAGCCGGCGCCCGCGCAGCACGACGCAAATCCCCAAGAGCCCAGCCAGGCCAAGCCGCTCAACAAGAATGCGGTCCGGCTGGAGCCCAGCTTTGACACCGATTTGAACCTGTCGGCGTTAACCCAGTTCACGCCATCCGAAAGAAAACCGGGCCTGGACGCGCTGATCGACGCCATGGCGCCGGTAGTGATCGAGTCCGTGGTGTCGGGTGAAGCGGCGCTGGCGGCCATGCCCAGCACGCGCCGGGCCGGCAGCAAGCCGTTTGGTGTTGAAGGCTTGAGCGCGGCCACTGGCGAATGGGAGTTTCCCACCGCAGGCCATCGCTACACGTCCTTCCAGTGCGGCGTGCAACTGGCCAATAGAACCGGTGCGCTGAATCAGATCGAGTACTCTGAATTCGTCATGAAAGCGCAGGCTTTTGCCGACGCCGTTGGCGGCGAGCCGGAGTTTCCGGAAATGCTCGAGGAAGTCGCGCGCGCCCGTGAGCTCGATCAGTTTGCCAGCGGCCACGATGCCCAACTGGGTTTTACCCTGCGCGCCATCAAAACAGCCTGGAGCCCTGGCTATGTGCAGCAAAGCGCGGCCAGGCTGGGCTTTATCGCCGGCTCCGTGCCGGGCCGCATGGTGCTACCGGCCAGCCAGCCGGGCCAGGCCTCCATTCTTGGCCTGGCGTTTGATGCCCAGGCCGCGATGGCTGATGACCCCGAACAAACGGCGCTGCGCGAGCTCACGCTGTCACTCGACGTGCCGCAGGTGTTGCGCTCCGAACAGCCTTTTGCGCGCATGTGCGAGGCTGCCATCGCATTGGCCAGCAGCATGGACGGGGTGATCATCGACGACAACGGCAATCCGATCCGGCCCGAAGCCATGGAAGTGATCTACGCGGAACTGGAACAGCTCTACGACCTGCTCGATGAACGCGACTTATCGGCAGGCTCGGCGCTGGGCCGACGCGTGTTTTCCTGAAATTGCCTGCAGTCCATGACAAGCCTTGACATGTTTCGGCGGCCATCCGGGTCGCCTGCCGATCGGATAGCCGCCCTGCGCAAAGAGCTTCAAAGGCACGTCCATCGCTACTATGTGCTCGATGAACCGAGCATTCCGGATAGCGAGTACGACAAGCTATTCAGGGAGTTGCAAGCCCTCGAGGCGGCTCACCCGGACCTGGTGACTCCGGACTCGCCGACGCAGCGCGTGGGCGGCAAGCCGCTGGACCAGTTCGCCAGCGTGCGCCACAAAGTGCCGATGCTCAGCATCCGCACTGAAACCGACACCGAGGCCACCGGCACGAAAAATTTTGATGCCCGCGTGCGCAAGGAACTGGGCTTGAGCGAATCCGGTCCACCGGTCGAATATGTGGCCGAACTCAAGTTTGACGGTCTGGCCGTCAATTTGCGCTATGAGGATCGTGTGCTGGTGCAGGCCGCCACGCGCGGCGACGGCGAAGTGGGCGAAGACGTCACGCAAAACATTCGCACCATCAGGCAGATTCCGCTGCAGCTTCCCAAAGAGGCGCCTGCCGTGATGGAAGTGCGCGGCGAAGTTTATATGCGCCGCCCTGATTTCGAGGCCTTGAATGAACGGCAGCGCGAAAAGATGGCACAGGGAGCCAAAGGTGAGAAAACCTTTGTCAACCCGCGCAATGCAGCCGCCGGCAGCATACGCCAGCTCGACCCGGCCATCGCAGCGCAGCGGCACCTGAGCTTTTTCGCCTACGGTGTGGGCGAGATCACGCCGCAGGCAGAAGGCGGCCCGGTGTTTGAAACTCACTTTGAACTGCTGCAAACCCTGAAATCATGGGGGTTTCCGGTTGCAGCCCAAACCCGGACGGCAAAAGGCGCCGCTGAATTAATGGCGTTTTACCAGGCGATAGGACGGAAACGCGACAGCTTGCCCTACGATATTGATGGTGTGGTTTACAAGGTAAACAGCCTTGCGTTGCAAAAAAAACTGGGTTTTGTCACGCGCGAGCCGCGCTGGGCGGTGGCGCACAAATTCCCGGCACAAGAGCAGCTCACCACGGTGCTCGGTATTGACGTGCAAGTGGGCCGCACCGGCAAACTCACACCGGTAGCCAGGCTGGCACCGGTGTTCGTCGGCGGCGTGACGGTGACCAATGCGACCCTGCACAACGAAGACGAAGCGCGCCGCAAGGATGTGCGCGTGGGCGATACGGTCATCGTGCGCCGGGCTGGCGATGTGATTCCCGAAGTGGTGAGCGTGCTGCCTGAAAAGCGACTGCCCGATGCGCTGCAGTTCACCATGCCGCGTCAATGCCCGGTGTGTGGCGCAGCCGCCGTGCGCGAAGAGGGTGAAGCCGACTATCGCTGCACCGGTGGCCTGTTCTGCGCAGCCCAGCGCAAGGAAGCCATCCTGCACTATGCGCACCGGCGCGCCGTTGAAATTGAAGGTCTGGGTGACAAACTGGTCGAGCAGCTGGTTGATGCAAGCGTCGTTCGCACCCTGCCGGATCTGTACAAGCTGGACCTCTCCACCCTGGCCAGCCTGGACCGCATGGCTGAAAAATCGGCCAACAACCTGCTCGAAGCGCTGGAAAAATCCAAGCAGACGACGTTGCCGCGATTTGTCTTCGGCCTTGGCATTCGCCATGTGGGCGAGGCCACAGCCAAGGCACTGGCCAGCCATTTCGGCAAGCTCGACGCCATCATGGATGCCACGGAAGAGCAGCTGCTGGAAGTCAGCGATGTCGGCCCCATCGTCGCGAAAAGCATACGTACCTTTTTCGAGCAGGCGCACAACCGGGAAGTGGTTGAGCAATTGCGCGCTTGCGGCGTGACCTGGGAGGAGGGCGAGCCGGCCAAACGGGTTCCCAAGCCGCTTACAGGAAAAACCTTCGTGATTACCGGTACGCTACCCAGCTTGAGCCGGGACGAAGCCAAGGACCGGATTGAAGCCGCCGGCGGCAAAGTGGCCGGATCGGTCAGCAGGAAAACCGATTACGTGGTGGCGGGCACCGAGGCGGGCAGCAAGCTGGCCAAGGCGCAAGAATTGGATGTGAAGGTCATTGATGAAGCCGTTTTGCTGGCGTTTCTGGCTTCACCAAACGACTGAACACTGCACAAACCGGGCTGCGCCACGATAATTGGCATATGACCATTCACGAAATCCTAAAAATGGGCGATGAGCGGTTGCTGCGCATTGCCCAGCCCGTGACGGAATTTGACACCGACGAGTTGCACCTGCTGATCTCAAGCATGTTTGAAACCATGCATGCGGAAAATGGCGCAGGCTTGGCGGCACCCCAGATTGGCGTGGACTTGCAGCTGGTCATTTTTGGCACCAACCAGATCAATCCGCGCTACCCCGACGCGCCGCTGGTGCCGCGTACCGTCTTGTTGAACCCCGTCGTCACGCCTTTGGGCCCCGACGAAGAAAGCGACTGGGAAGGTTGCCTCTCGCTGCCCGGCCTGCGCGGCATGGTGCCGCGTTTCTCACATATCCGCTACACCGGTTTTGATCAATATGGCGATCCGGTTGACCGGGTTGTGGACGGTTTCCATGCCCGCGTGGTGCAGCATGAATGCGACCATTTGATCGGCAAGCTTTACCCGATGCGGATGCGGGACTTCACGCAGTTCGGCTTTACCGAAGTGCTGTTTCCGGGTCTGGACGCAGCGGCCGACGACTGACTGATATCGGGCTACTTTCAGTGCCGTATCAGCTGAAATTTGAGACCGTCAGCGGCAGCGG
The DNA here is from genome assembly GCA_001770785.1 of Burkholderiales bacterium RIFCSPHIGHO2_12_FULL_61_11. Lineage (GTDB taxonomy): Bacteria > Pseudomonadota > Gammaproteobacteria > Burkholderiales > Burkholderiaceae_C > Polaromonas. Next base: position 13,908 of record MERZ01000411.1, on the reverse strand, counting down.
CGGCGACCTGCAATTGCGCTCGCTGCTGGACCGGCAGCAATTTTATGATCCGCTGGGCGAGGCTGAGCGCGAAGGAATCTCTTCGTCGGCCTGGCCGATCTTCGGTCTGCTCTGGCCATCGGGCCGGGTGCTGGCTCATGTCATGCTGTCGTATGCGCTGGACGGCAAGCGCATTCTGGAGCTGGGCTGCGGTTTGGCGCTGGCCAGTCTGGTGGTGCACCGGCGTGGCGGTAACATCACCGCCAGTGATTGTCATCCGCTGGCGGCTGATTTTTTGCTGGAAAACCTCAAACTCAACCACCTGCCTGCGATGAAATACCAGACCGGAAACTGGTCACGCAGCAACCCGATGCTGGCGCGGTTCGATCTGATTATTGGCAGCGATGTGCTGTATGACCGTGGCCAGCCGGAAGTGCTGTCGCAATTCATAGACCTGCATGCGCAACCGGATGCAGAGGTGCTGATCGTCGACCCGGACCGTGGCAACCGGGTCAGTTTCAGCCGGAAAATGGATTCGCTCGGCTATTTACACACCGAGACACGAATTACCACGCTTCCCGGCGACGGCGGCAAGTACAAGGGGCGTTTGCTGAGCTACCGCAAGACCTCCGCTCACTGAAAGAAAGACGCGCTGATGCCTTCAGGCGTTCAGCGCTTCCAGCAACTCGGTTTCAATGGCAATTTGCGCCTTGTTGTATTGCAGCTCGGGTCCGTCAATCAGGAAGGTATCTTCCACGCGCTCACCCAGCGTCATGACCTTGGCGAGTTGCAGGTTGATACGGTGGCGGGCCAGCACCCGCGCGATCAGATAAAGCAGCCCGACGCGGTCGCTGGCCGACACACTGAGCAGCCAGCGCTGGCCTTTTTCGTCAGGCTGCAAATCCACCCGCGGTGCAATCGGAAAGCTCTTGACGCGGCGTGACACACGGCCCTTGCCCGGGACCGGCAGCGGCCCCGGCATTTCGAGGGCACGATCCAGTTCAGCCTCGACCATGGCGGCCAGCTCGCGGTATTGGTCGGCCAGCGTTGGACTCATGACCTGGAAGGTATCGAGTGCGTAGCCATCCTTGGTCGTATGAATCTTGGCATCCAGGATGCTGAAACCGGCTTGGTCAAAGTAGCCGCAAATGCGCGCGAACAGGTCAGGGGCATCGGGCGTGTACACCAGCACCTGCATGCCTTCGCCTGCCAGGGAGCGGCGCGCGCGAACAATGGTTTTGCCCTTGCCGACGTGGCGCGACAGTTGGCGGGCGTGCCAGGCAATGTCCGAGGCCTCGTGGCGCATGAAGTAACTGACGTCCAGCGAAGCCCACAGCGCCTTATGGCCCTCAAACGGCTCGGCGTGCAAGGCCAGCGTGGTCAGGGCTTCGCGTTTGCGCGCCTCAACCTCGGCGTCAGGGTCTGGCGCGCGGCCACCGAGCACGCGCAGCGTGTAGTGATAGAGGTCTTCCAGCAGCTTGCCTTTCCAGGCATTCCAGACCTTGGGGCTGGTGCCGCGGATATCGGCCACCGTCAGCAGGTACAGAGCAGTCAGGTAGCGTTCATTGCCGACGCGCTTGGCAAAAGCGGCAATCACGTCGGGATTGCTCAGGTCTTCCTTTTGGGCAACGCGGCTCATGCTCAAGTGCTCACCCACCAGAAACTCGATCAGTTGGGCGTCTTCATCGGCAATGCCATGCTGACGGCAAAAAGTGCGCACTTCCTTGCGGCCCAGCTCGGAGTGATCGCCGCCACGCCCCTTGGCAATGTCGTGAAACAGCGCTGCGACGTACAGCAGCCAGGGCTTGTCCCAGCCGGCGGCAAGTTGTGAGCACATCGGGTATTCATGGGAGTGCTCAGCGATGAGAAAGCGCCGCATATTGCGCAGCACCATCAAGATGTGCTGGTCCACCGTGTACACATGAAACAGGTCGTGCTGCATCTGGCCGACGATGTTGCGAAAAACCCAGAGGTAGCGACCCAGCACCGAGGTTTGGTTCATCAGCCGCATGGCGTGAGTGATGCCTTCGGGCTGCTGCAGAATGCGCAGGAAGGTGGCGTGATTGACCGGGTCACTTCGGAACTGGCTGTTCATTACAGCCCGGGCGTTGTACAAGGCACGAAGGGTGCGTGCGGACAGGCCTTTGATGCCTGGCGTGGATTCATAAAGCAGAAAAGTTTCAAGAATTGCATGCGGCTCGCGCCCATACAGATCGTCGCTGGCCACTTCCAGCATACCCGCCTTGTCGCAAAATCGCTCATTGATGGGACGCAGCGGATACGTATTGGGGTTCAGGCGCTCGTCAATATTGAGCAGCAAGATCTGGTTGAGCTGGGTCACCGCCTTGGCCGCCCAATAGTAGCGGCGCATCAACGCTTCGCTGGATCGAATCAGGGCCCCGCGCTCGGCACCAGCCTGCCCTCCAAGCCCCCCGAACGGGCTGTTTCGCCTGGGCGCGGCCCGTCGGCGCAACGTGTCTCCACGATAGCCAAACGACTCGGCCACTGCCGTTTGCATGTCAAACACCAGACGATCTTCGCGCCTGCCAGCAATGATGTGCAGGCGCGCGCGGATCAGGCTCAACAGCGCTTCGTTGGCCTTGATCTGCCGCACCTCAAACGCCGTAGCCAGCCCGCCTCTGGCCAAGTCATCCCAGGACTTTCCCAGACCGGCCGCCCGCGCCACCCAAAGCACCACCTGCAGGTCGCGCAGGCCGCCAGGAGATTCCTTGCAGTTGGGTTCCAGCGCGTAGGGGGTGTTTTCAAACTTGTTGTGGCGCTGGCGCAGTTCCAGCGTCTTGGCCACATAGAAGGCCCTGGGGTCGAGCACCGCATCGAGCTGCTGCTGCAGGCTCAGAAAAATGTCTTTTGATCCGACAATCAGGCGCGCTTCAAGGAGCGAGGTTTGCACGGTGACGTCTTTGGCCGCATCTTCAACGCAGTGGGCCGCGGTACGCACACTGGAGCCGATCTCCAGCCCGCTGTCCCAGCAACTGCCAATAAAGCTTTCCACCCTGGCCTTGAGGGCCGGATCGTTTTGTACGTCGGCATCGTCCGGCAGCAGCAGCAGCACATCCACATCGGAATGGGGAAACAGCTCACCCCGACCAAAACCGCCAACCGCGATCAGGCAGGCCGTGGCCGGAAATTCGGCGCGTTGCCAAAGCAGCCGCAAAGTGGCGTCAGTGTGTCTGGCAATCCTTTTCAGCAGGCTGTGAATGCCCCGGGTGGACGCACCGCTCACTGCCAGCGAAGCCAGCAGCGCAGCTTTGCCGCTACGGTATTGCTCGCGCACATCAAGCACCTCAGTGGGTGAACGAAGCGGCAAGACAGGCTTATTGAAAGTGCGCAACAGATCACCGAAGGCCTGAATCAGGCGCTGACGGGTTCTTCGGCTTGCGTCTTATGGGCTACGAACGCCGGAATTGGCGGGCTGCCGGCGGAAAGCGTCAACACCTCGTAACCGGTTGGCGTGACCAGAACGGTGTGCTCCCATTGGGCCGACAGCGAGTGGTCGCGTGTCACGATGCTCCAGCCATCTTTTTCGGGTCCGTTCTTGATGTCACGCTTGCCCGCGTTGAGCATCGGTTCAATGGTGAACGTCATGCCGGGCTTGAGTTCGTCCAGCGTTCCTGGGCGGCCATAGTGCAGCACTTGCGGGTCTTCGTGGAACTTGTTGCCAATGCCATGGCCGCAAAATTCGCGAACGACGGAAAAACCGTTTTTTTCCGCAAAAGTTTGAATGGCAAAGCCAATGTCACCCAGCCGCGCCCCAGGTTTGACCTGCATGATGCCGTGCCACATCGATTCGTAGGTGATATGGCACAGCCGCCTGGCTGCTATGGAAGTTTCGCCCACCAAAAACATCCGGCTGCTGTCACCGTGCCAGCCATCCTTGATGCCAGTAACATCGAGGTTGACGATGTCGCCCTTTTTCAGCGGTTTGTCGTTGGGAATGCCGTGGCACACCTGGTGATTGACCGAGGTACACAACGATTTTGGATAAGGCGCATAGTTGGGTGGACCATAGCCGAGGGTAGCCGGAATCGTTCCCTGAACCTGGGTCATATAGTCATAGGTCAGCCGGTCAATTTCGTTGGTCGTGATACCTGGTTGAATGAAGGGGGTCAGGTAGTCCAGTAGCTCGGAGGCAAGCCGGCACGCTACGCGCATGCCTTCAATTCCCGCTGCATCTTTGTAAGTAATACTCATCTATTAATTATCCCACTGCATCGTCATGCGCGCATTGACAGCAGACCGGCAAGGGCTTTTTGCGCCTTGCCGGGGCCGAAAAAAGCGCGCCAGCGAGTCGCTGATAAAATTTATCTTTTACGCCTGCCGCGCCGGCCTTGCCAACCCTCTGTCTTGTCGGCGGTATTAAATACCTGAAAAACAGCTTGCCGGCTGCCCCCTTCCTCCACTCCATTACAAGGCCGCCGCTACCGTGACCCTGCACCTGACGACTTTTGAGGGCGAACCCCACGGGATCAGCGCCCTGAGCGACTTTCGCGTTCAGCAGCTTCTCCCCCGCCTGCAAGCCATTCACGACAAGATCGTGGGACTCAACGCCCGGTTTGTGCATTTGGTGGCCACCGAAGCGGCGGCCACGGAGTCACTGAAAAACCGGCTGGCCGCCTTGCTGGCGTATGGTGACCCGTGCCCCCAGCCTATTGGCAACGCAACCGACACCTTGCTTTTCATCGTGTCGCCGCGCTTTGGCACGGTGTCGCCATGGGCCTCGAAAGCGACGGACATTGCGCACAACTGCGGACTCCCCGTCAAGCGCATCGAGCGTCTCACCGAATACCGGCTGACGCTTCAATCAGGTTTCTTCAGCAAGTCGGCACTGAGCGATGCGCAGCGCGAGCAGGTCGCGGCGCTCTTGCACGACCGCATGACCGAAAGCGTGGTGGCTGATCGCGCGCAAGCGGCAGCCGGCTTGTTTACCGAACTGCCGGGCGCGCCGCTGCAAACCATTGACGTGTTGACCGGCGGCCGAGCGGCCCTGGAGCGCGCCAATAGCGAGTTTGGCTTGGCGCTGGCGACCGACGAGATCGACTATCTTGTCAATGCCTTTACCCAATTGAAGCGCAACCCGACCGACGTTGAGCTGATGATGTTTGCGCAGGCCAACAGCGAGCATTGCCGCCACAAAATCTTCAACGCCGAGTTCACGATTGACGGTGTGCCGCAGGACAAAACCCTGTTTGGCATGATCCGCAACACCGAGCAGCTGCATCCCCAGCACACGGTGGTGGCGTATTCCGACAATGCCTCGGTCATGGAAGGCTCAAAAATCCAGGTTTTTTACGCAAAATCGCCATCCAGCCCAGAAGGGATTGGCGCAAACAACTATCAAATCTATAGCCCCACTGACGCCGCGCTGACGCATGTGCTGATGAAGGTCGAGACGCACAACCATCCCACGGCGATTTCCCCCTTCCCCGGTGCCGCGACCGGGGCCGGCGGTGAAATCCGCGATGAAGGCGCCACCGGGCGGGGCTCCAAACCCAAGGCGGGGCTGACGGGCTTCACTGTGTCCAAATTGTTTGACGGTGATTACGGAAAACCCGATCACATTGCCAGCCCGCTGCAGATCATGCTGGAGGGCCCGCTGGGCGGCGCAGCCTTCAACAATGAGTTTGGCCGGCCCAATCTGGCCGGCTACTTTCGTGAATACGAGCAAACCGTGGGCGGACAGCGCTGGGGCTACCACAAGCCCATCATGCTGGCCGGTGGCGTGGGCACGATTGACGCCGGGCTCACCCACAAAATACGCTTCCTTGCGGGCACGCTGCTGATCCAGCTGGGCGGCCCCGGCATGCGCATCGGCATGGGCGGCAGCGCGGCCAGCTCCATGGCCTCGGGCGCCAACGCGGCGCAGCTCGACTTTGATTCGGTGCAGCGTGGCAACCCTGAAATTGAGCGCCGGGCCCAGGAAGTCATCAACCAGTGCGCCCAGCTGGGCGCGGTCAATCCGATTCTGGCGATTCACGACGTCGGCGCAGGCGGGCTGTCCAATGCCTTCCCCGAGCTCGTCAACGACGCCGGGCGCGGTGCCCGTTTTGACCTGCGCGCGGTACCGCTGGAAGAAAGCGGCATGTCGCCCAAGGAAATCTGGAGCAACGAAAGCCAGGAGCGTTATGTGATGGCAATTGCGCCTGAGTCGCTGCCACAATTTGCGGCATTTTGCGAGCGCGAGCGCTGTCCCTTTGCCGTGATTGGCGTGGCGACTGAGGAAAAACAGCTGGTGCTGTCGGACGCGCAGGCCGCGCGCCGCGCCGGGCCGCCCCAAGCAAGCGCAGCCCCCTCGGGGGGCAGTGAGGACACGCCAGTGCCGAACGTGGGGGCCCCGGTAAACATGCCGATGAATGTTCTGCTGGGAAAACCGCCCAAGATGCAGCGCGACGTGAAGCGCATCGCGCGCGCCATTGAGCCGATCGACCTGACGGGCGTTGACCTGCAAAAAAGCTGCATCGCCGTGCTGAGCCACCCGACGGTAGCGTCCAAGCGCTTTTTGATCACCATTGGCGACCGCACCGTGGGCGGCCTGACGCACCGCGACCAGATGGTCGGCCCCTGGCAGGTGCCGGTGGCTGACTGCGCGGTGACGCTGGCCGACTACCAGGGATTTGGCGGCGAGGCCATGAGCCTGGGCGAGCGTACGCCGCTGGCGGCCGTCAATGCCGCCGCATCGGGCCGCATGGCTGTCGCCGAAGCCATTACCAATTTGCTGGCGGCCCCGATTGAGTTGCCGCGCGTCAAGCTGTCGGCCAACTGGATGGCCGCTTGCGGCGAGCCGGGGCAGGACGCGGCTTTGTTTGAGACCGTCAAGGCGGTCGGCATGGAACTGTGCCCGGCGTTGGGCGTGTCGATTCCCGTCGGCAAGGATTCGCTGTCGATGCGCACGGTCTGGAGCGATGAGGGCGAGAACAAAAAAGTGACTTCTCCTGTGTCGCTGATTGTCAGCGCCTTCGCCACGCTGGCGGATGTACGCGGCACGCTCACGCCTCAGCTGAACACGCTTGAAGCCGACACCACGCTGATCCTGATTGACCTGGGCAAGGGCCAGAATCGCATGGGCGGCTCCATCCTGGCGCAAAGCCTGAACCTGGAAGACGGCGCCGTGCCCGATCTGGACGACCCGAAAGACCTGGTCAATCTGGTCAACGCCATCAACGAATTGCGCGCGCAGGGGCAGATTCTGGCGTATCACGACCGCAGCGACGGCGGCCTGTTTGCTTGCTGCTGTGAAATGGCCTTTGCCGGGCATGTCGGGGTGTCGCTCAATATTGACATGCTGCTGCTGGAGGGCGATGGCATCAGCGACAGTCGAATGGACGCTGGCGACAGTAAAAACTGGGCAAGCCAGGTCAGCGGGCGACGCGACGAGCTGACGCTCAAGGCGCTGTTCACTGAAGAGCTGGGCGCCGTCATTCAGGTGCGTACCGAAGCGCGAAATGACGTGATGCAAACCCTGCGCAAGCACGAACTCTCCATGTTCAGTCATGTGGTGGGAAAAACACGCCCGCAACAGGCCGCTCTGGAAGCCGGCAAGGGCGAAATCCAGATTTGGCGCGACACCAAAGCGGTGTTCAAGGCCAGTTTGCAAGACCTGCACCAGGTTTGGGACTCGGTGAGCTGGAGGATTTGCCAGCAGCGCGACAACCCGGCTTGCGCCGATGCGGAACACACTTGCGCTGGCCAACCGGCAGACCCGGGCCTGCATGTATTCCTCCCTCGCCCTTTGGGAGAGAGCCGGGGTGAGGGCGTCGCCGCGCCCTACCTGAACCTGTCCCGACCCTTCGTGGCGCTGCTGCGCGAGCAGGGCGTCAATTCGCATGTCGAGATGGCTTACGCCTTCACGCAGGCGGGGTTTGAAGTCTGCGATGTCCACATGACCGACCTGCAGAGTGGCCGTGCCAGATTGTCGGATTTCAAGGGCGTGGTGGCCTGCGGCGGCTTCAGCTACGGCGACACGCTGGGCGCTGGAATCGGCTGGGCGCGCTCGATCACCTTCAATCCGGTGCTGGCCGACCAGTTCAAGGCTTTTTTTGCAAGACAAGACACCTTTGGCCTGGGCGTGTGCAACGGCTGCCAGATGTTTGCCGAGTTGGCCGACATCATTCCGGGTGCCGAAGCCTGGCCGCGCTTCACCACCAATCAGAGCGAGCGTTTCGAAGCCCGCCTGTCGATGGTGGAAGTGGTCGATTCACCCAGCCTGTTCTTTGCCGGCATGGCCGGCAGCCGGCTACCGATTGCGGTGGCGCACGGCGAGGGTTATGCCAACTTCCGCTACCGTGGCAACGCAGACAAAGCGATTGCCGCGATGCGTTTCGTGGACAACACCGGCGCAGCCACCGAAGCCTATCCGTTCAACCCCAACGGCAGCGCTGGCGGCCTCACCAGCGTGACCACGCCTGACGGCCGCTTTACCGCCCTGATGCCGCACCCCGAACGGGTGTTTCGCAACATCCAGATGAGCTGGACCGACCAGGACAAGCGCAGCGCCAGCCCGTGGCTGCAACTCTGGCACAACGCGCGCAAGTGGGTTGATTGACATGAGCGAGGGCGCTTATGAGCCGGGAAGGCTTTTCAAGCCGGGATCGCGTCAAGGTTGAGCCGGTCCCAATGCCGATGCAGGGCCATGGCAGCCATGAAGTTTTGCGACACCTGCCCATCCAGAACTTTGCGGGCATCGGCAATGATGACGCCCGCCGTGGGCAGGCTCACCAAGTCCGGGTTTTCGCCTTGATTGAACCCCAGCGTGCCTAGCAATTGGACGCCGTCGCACACCGCGCAAATGGTCTTGCAGTGTTTATAGGCCTCCAGTACAAAATGGACGGCGTCACCCAATCGACACAGCGCAGCCGCGCAGTCGCCACCCCCGGGAATCAGCACGGCATCAAACATCACCGACGGCATATTGGCAAAAGTGTGGTCAACCGCGAGCTGGCGGCCGCTGGCGGTGTTTACCGTGCCCAAGTGGGGCGCAACCAGTCTGCACAAGGCACCGGCATCGATCAGGTCTTGCTGGATGCGGCGAAGGGGACCGGCTTCCACGCCATCGGCCACCAGGATGGCGACCTTGCGGGTTTTTATTCCGCCGCTTGGCCGCGCCAACATGCTCAAGGCAGGGTCTTCGTCCACCTTGTTGGTGATCCGGTAATCGCGAAAGCCGAGGCGACCCTTGGCGGCTTTCGGGTCCGGGGGTTTGATGCCCAGCGGTGCCGCGACTCGCGTGGCCAGTTTCAGGTCAACATGCGCGAGGTTGTCAACCATGCGCTGACGGATCTCGGGAACGTCGACTTTGGACAGCTCAAACCTGAACGCTGCAACGATATGGTCTTTTTCGGCCGTGCTCTGGCTATTCCAGAACAAGGTAGCCTGGGAAAAATGGTCGTCAAACGAAGGGCTGCGGTACCTGATTTTCGGCGCTTCAATTTGATCAGGATAGGACTGAAAACCCTGGGCCGCGCCATCGACCCTGAACTCGCTCCCATTTCCCAAGCTGTTGGGCTCGTAAGCCACACGCTCCTTGTTGATGGTCTGGCGGTGCTGGCCATCGCGCTGAAAATTATGAACTGGGCAGACGCCCTGGTTAATCGGTATTTCATGGAAGTTGGCGCTGCCCAGCCGCGACAACTGGGTGTCGGTGTACGAGAAAAGACGGCCCTGCAGCAGCGGATCATTTGAGAAATCAATGCCTGGCACCAGATGGCCCGGATGAAACGCGATCTGTTCGGTTTCAGCAAAGAAATTATCCGGGTTGCGGTTCAGCACCATCTTGCCAATGATCTGCACTGGCACTTGCGCCTCGGGAATCAGCTTGGTCGGATCCAGAATGTCAAAGCCCAGCGCGCCTTCCTGTCCAGCGTCCACAATCTGAACGCCCAGTTCCCATTCTGGAAAATTGCCGTTTTCAATCACTTCCCATAGGTCGCGCCGGTGAAAATCGGGGTCTTTGCCAGCTATTTTTTGCGCCTCGTCCCACGCCAGTCCGTGCACGCCCAGCTTCGGTTTCCAGTGGAACTTTACGAAATAGCTATTGCCGTGAGCGTTGATGAAGCGAAACGCGTGAACTCCAAATCCCTCCATCATGCGCAGACTGCGCGGCAGCGCACGGTCGGACATGATCCACATGAGCATGTGGGTGGACTCTGGCATCAATGAAGCAAAATCCCAAAAGGTGTCGTGGGCGCTGGCCGCTTGCGGTATTTCATGCCGCGGCTCCGGCTTGACCGCGTGGATCAGGTCGGGAAATTTGATGGCGTCCTGGATGAAGAAAACAGGGATGTTGTTTCCCACCAGGTCGTAGTTGCCTTCATGGGTATAAAACTTGACAGCAAAACCCCGCGCATCGCGCACCGTATCAGCTGAACCCCTGGAGCCCGCCACGGTTGAAAAACGCACAAACACGGGTGTTTCGATTTCCGGGTTCTGCAAAAAAGCAGCGCTGGTGTACTGCACCATGGGCTTGTACACCTTGAAATAACCGTGCGCTCCTGAGCCGCGGGCATGAACGACGCGCTCAGGAATGCGCTCATGGTCAAAATGGGTGATTTTTTCGCGGAGGATAAAGTCTTCCATCAGGGTGGGGCCGCGAACGCCCGCCTTCAGGGAATTGTGGTTATCCGGAATCTGCAGCCCCTGATTGGTTGTCAACCCATGCGCTGCACCGCTGGTGAAGGCCTCAAGCTGGCTTTTTTTGTCTTTGGCGCCCTCCGAATTCCTGACAGGGCTCGCAGACTTGCGCTTGGATGGAGGCATGTAAATTCCTTGATCAAATGAAAATATTGACGTTGCCGCTCTGCCCCAAACCGGGAGGGCAGGCCGCACCGTGCGCCACCAGAATTTATGAATCGAGCAGGTCTTCCAGGACCTTCACGCTTGCCAGCAGGGCCAGCGCTGCAACCAATCCGGCCAGACACCAGCCGATGAACTCCTGCGCGGTCTGAGCAAGCTCGTCGGGCAACAGCAGCGAGAACAAGAACAGGCCTGCCGCCCCAGCCAGCACCGCTAGAAAAATGGGGAGCAAATCGGTATGTTGATGACTGGCATGCGCTTTCCAGGCAGTCACGAGCCCTGTGGTCACGCCGGTCAACAGTCCACCCCCGAATTTCATGATGATTTCCCTCCTCAAGCCCACTCCAGCCACTGGCACCCTCACGATACGCATCAGCAACTGAAAATTGGGTAGCCGGATGCCGCTGTCTGCTGTAAGGCCTGGCTTTTCCTGGCGTAAGACAGCGCTGACCCGGAGCGCCGCGGCGGCGAGTCCAGAGCTCTGACCAGAAGGGGCCCTTACTGTCCTCATAAGGCGTCCTCCTACAAAGGCACGGCGGCACATCCGGCACCTGCGCTGACGGCCATGATTTAAATTTGCAGCATGTATGACGTTTACGTTAATCACTGACCGATGGCGGTGAGACAATGAAAATGAGAACTTATCTCGTTGAGGACAATCCCATCATTCGCGATAACCTCATCAGCACGCTGGAAGAGCTCGCGCCCGTCGAGACTGTGGGCACGTCTGACACCGAAGAGGAGGGCAGTGCGTGGCTCACGCACCACGATGGCCAATGGGATCTGGCGATTGTTGATCTGTTTCTCAAAAGCGGCAGCGGCCTGGGTGTTCTCCAAGCCTGCCGCATGCGCGACCCGCGGCAAAAAATGGTGATCTTCAGCAATTTCGCGACCCAGGACATGCGTAGGCGGTGTGCCCAGTTAGGTGTCGATGCGGTTTTTGACAAGTCAACCGAGATCGACGACCTGCTGGCGTATTGCGTGACCCAAAGTCAGGTGCTGGATGCCACGGCCAATCAGAGTTCCAGGCATTCGGGGGACTGAAGCATCCCCGTTCAGCACAATACGTCCATCAGCCCGACAAGAAGAGAAAAGAGAAAAGAGAAAAGAAAAGAAAAGAAAAGAGAAAGCGAATTTTCAGATGCCCGCTTCTTCTCCCGCTCATCCCACTATTGCAGGCTCTGCGGGCCCTTGTGAAGTTCACCGCAAGCTTCAGGATAAGGTGCTGCAGTCAGCCGAAGATGCCGTGCTGGCTCAAGCGGTCTCATCGGGCAGGCCTGAGTTGCCCCCGCTGCAGGATGGCCCCGCGGCGGCCATCCAGGAGTTGCTTGCCCAGGTCAAGCGCCGTGTGGCGGCGCAGCCCTGCCAATCAGCTTTGCTCGCCGCTGCAACGGGGGCCGTCGTGATGCTGCTGTTGCGCTCCCAGCTGCACCAGCGCATCGCTCGCAGACGGGCTCAAGCGCGCTAATCCAGTTTTTGTTGAGTACTTTTTTTTGGAGCTTTCAATGCATGCCCACGTTCCGGTGCCACAACCCGTTCCACCGCTTCCAGGTACCAACGTGCCCAATGATGTGCCCCCACTGATCGTGCCACCTGAGCCTGGAATACCCCCCGGGGTGAACGAGCCGCCACCAGCAGAGCCGGTATTTCCCGTTCGTGAACCGGGAACCCGTTCGCCGCCCCAAGCGGTGTAGAGAGGGGCCGGCATCGCCAATAAGGAGATTCACGTCGCCTGTTGCCGGCACAGCCAAACGGCTCAGCCTGTTGACGATGGCGAGGTTTGCTGGCGCTGGTATTCCTCTTTTTTCATCTTGAGGTAAGACTCTCGATCGACTTCATGGAGTTGCCGGGAATACGCTTCAGTCGCGTCAAACCAGTATTCAAAGCGCTTGTCGACTTGTTGCTCAGGGGCTTGGCGGAGCGATGCCTGATAGGCCTCAATGGCCAGATAGTAGCGCATGGTATTGCGTTCGATGGCGCCACGCATACCGCCCACATAGTCTGGCTTTTCCCCTTGATTAATTTTTGTAAACCCCACTTTGCCACGCCCCCGCGTGGCCAGATAAGCCTGCATGGCCAGACGGCCGACCGTTCCGTAGCCATACGAATAGCGCAAATGCATAAAGGTCTTGCCATCAGGCAGCGGCACCGCCTGAAGGTCCAGTCGGTAATCATGGGTGCTCAGAGGGCCTTGGTCGGAATGGAGCTGAACCGCCAGGTAGTTGGGTGAGGCCGCAGCGACGCGGAAGGCAAAATCGAGCGCAAAGGCATTTTCAAGCTGCTGCGCGGTTTTCCTGCCGACGCTCGTCGCCAGCGTGCTGGGGCTGGAGTCCGCGCTGGCCCGGCAATATTTGGTGTTGAGGTGCAAAATCAACACCTCGCACCAGCGCGTGGGGCTTTTGAATGTGGTGCTGAAGGCGCTGAAGGGTGAATCCAGCACGGCGTAGACCGTCCCGCTGATGGTTGTGTCGCTTTCCGAGGACTCCAGATAAAGCGGCCGTCGATATTGGTTTTGCTTCAACTCCGCCGCCAGGGCGACATGCTTTTCAAGCAGCGCGGCCACCCTGGATTCCTCGTCCGGCGCTGACGCGGATTGCGCGAGCGCGCTGCCGGCTGCAAGCAATACGAATGCCACGGCCGCAAGCCAGCAGTGATCTAAAACCAGGCGCCTGAGATTTTGCATCGCCCCAGTTTGCCAGCGTTCCGGAGTGGTTTCGGCCATTGGCTCCATCGTCCTACAAGCATTCAGCCTAATGGCTCAGCCGGGTGGTCGAATGCACGGTCGAATCACGCCAGGTACTTGCCGCCGTTGATTGACAAGGTGATGCCGGTGATAAACCCGGCTTCATCGGCAGCGAGAAAAACAACACCGCGAGCAATCTCCGCGGGGGTGCCCAGGCGGCCAGCCGGCACCGTCTTCAGGATTTTCTCGAGCACCTCGGGTGTCACAAGGCCAACCATGGCGGTGTCGATGTAGCCGGGCGCGATGACATTGACCGTGATATTGCGGGAAGCACCCTCAAGCGCCAGGGACTTGGTGAAGCCGATCATTCCAGCCTTGCTGGCAGCATAGTTGGCCTGCCCCGCCTGGCCCGAAAGACCATTGACAGAACTCATATTGAT
>MERZ01000410.1 GCA_001770785.1 Burkholderiales bacterium RIFCSPHIGHO2_12_FULL_61_11 | reverse complement strand
ATCTTCGAGCAGGCGGATCAGCACGCTGATGGCCGATTGCGTGACAAATAGTTGCTCGGCAGCCGCGCTCAGCTTGCGCAGTCGGTACACCGCCAGAAAGGCTCGTAGCTGCCGGATCGTTGGAGAAAAAGCCTGATTCATAAATGAAAATCATAAACGATCAATAATTTTTCATTTTTCAAAACATGGAAATGATCTCCAATGCGCTTTAGAAGACAAATTTCAACAAGCAGGAGACATCATTTTGAGCACACCGCCCCCGCGCGCGTACAAGCGCATCGCCACCGAAGAAGCTTGGGCCACGCCCGAGCTGATCCAGCACTACGTCAAGATCCTTGAGACCCGATCCATCAATGACCCGGGGTTCTACAGCCTGTGGGGATTTTTCGGCAAGAGTCAGACGCCTCGCGCACGCGACCTGTTCGAGCGTGTTCAGGACTTGGGCGAGCGCCGTCTGAGCGATATGGACGCCACCGGCATCGACATGCAGTTACTGCTTCTCACCGCTCCCGGCGTGCAGGTGTTTGACGCGGCCACGGCCACGGCCCTGGCGATTTCGACCAATGACCAACTGACTGCCACCATCCGCCAGCACCCCAGCCGCTATGCGGGCCTGGCAGCGGTGGCCCCCCAGGCGCCGCAGGCTGCGGCTAAAGAGCTGGAGCGCAGCGTCAACCAGCTTGGCCTGAAGGGTGTGGTAATCAACTCACACACCCAGGGGGAATACCTCGACGATGAAAAATTCTGGGACATTTTTGCTGCTGCCGAGGCGCTGGATGTGCCGGTCTACATCCACCCCAACACACCGTCGCCGCAGATGATTGCGCCCTTCCTCTCACGCTGCCTGGACGCGGGCATCTACGGCTTTGCCGCCGAAACCGGTCTGCATGCGCTGCGCCTCATCGTCAGCGGCGTATTTGACCGTTTCCCCAAGCTCAAGGTGGTGCTTGGTCACTTGGGCGAGGGCCTGCCTTACTGGCTGTACCGCATCGACTTCATGCATGCAGGCATCGTGCGCTCCAATCGCAGTGAAGGCGTCAAGCCCCTGAAGAAAAAGCCCAGTGACTATTTGCGCGAGAACTTCTACTACACCACCAGCGGCATGCCTTGGGAGCCCTCGATCAGCTTTGTGCAGAAACTCATGGGGCATGACCGCGTGATGTATGCCATGGACTATCCCTATCAGTACGTAGCCGAGGAAGTCACCGCAATGGACAACTTGCCGCTGAGCGCCGAGCAAAAAAAAATGTTCTTCCAGACCAATGCCGAAACACTGTTCAAGCTTTAACAACGGAGGGCTGCAACACCATGATGACCATAATCCGATCCTTGGCCGCTGGCCTCAGCCTTGCGCTCGCAACCAACCTGGCTCCTGCGCAGACAGCTGCAAACACCTGGCCTACACGCCCCATCCGCCTGATAGTGCCCTTTCCCCCCGGGGGCAGCAGCGACACAGCTGCACGCCTTGTCGTGCCTGAGCTGGCAAAGCGCTTGGGCCAGCCTGTTATTGTCGACAACCGCCCAGGCGCTGGAGGGGGTTTGGGACTGGATTTGGTGGCAAAGGCACCGGCGGACGGCTACACCATCGTGTTGGCAGCAGCTGGCGGGCTCACGGTCAACCCCACGCTCTACCCCAACCTGCCCTATAACCCGGAACGCGATTTCTCGCCCATCACGCTGTTTGGCACCAGCCCATTTGTGCTGGTGGCAAACCCCCGATTGCCGGCCAACAACGCCAAGGAAGTGGTCGCGCTGGCCAAGGCCCAGGTTGGCAAGCTCAGCTACGCGTCGGGTGGCAGCGGCACGGCCATGCACCTGTCGGGCGAACTGCTCAAAGCCATGACGGGCAGCTTCATCCTGCACGTTCCTTATCGTGGTAGCGCGCCTGCGGTGATGGCGGTGATGTCGGGCGAAACGTCGCTGGCCATTGCCGACATCGGGGCCATTCAGCCGCAACTCAAGTCAGGCCGCCTCAAGGTGATTGGTGTTATGAGCAAGGAGCGCTCTACGCTAGCGCCCAACATGCCGACGCTGGCCGAAAGCGGCATTCCCGGCTACGAGTCCTTCGGCTGGTTTGCCATTCTGGCGCCCGCGGGGACTCCGCCTGGTATCGTGGCACGTCTGAATACCGAAATCACGACCGTGCTGCGCCTGCCGGAGATCCGCGAAAGGTTCTCATCTGCCGGGCTGGAGCCATTGACGAGCACGCCCGAGCAACTCGTGCAGTTGATCAAAACCGAAACGGTGAAATGGGCCCGGGTGATCAAGGAGTCTGGGGCCAAGGTGGATTGATGCGCGACTGAGCAAGGAACCGCCCCAGCTTTCTCTTGAACTGATGCGGCACATACCCGAATTGCAAAGATGGAAGTCTGGACTGAGTGACTGCAACGCTGCTTTGCGGACGTTCAAGGAACCTGCATTGACAGCCTGGTTAGCGCGAGAGGCGTCACTGTGGCTGCAACTCGGTTAGAAGTTCGACCGACAGAAGTCGCTCTGGCGACCTCTCCGTGGGCTCGAACAACGCTCGCCATTCGCACGCGCAACGGGGTCATGGGCAACGGGGTCACATGGGCAACGGGGTCAGGTCTTGCAATACAACATTACCCCTTTTCTGAATTTTCATGGCTTCTCACCATTCTGCTTACCGTCGAATAGTGTAAGCCGAAGTGCTCGGCTATCGCCGCCATCGTGTGCTGGCCCGACAGGTACGCTCGCGCCATCGCTTCGTTACGCTGGTAACAGCCTGCCAATCAACCTGACACTACAGATAAGCCCGCAACGCCTCCAGCGTCCTGGCGGTCGCCCCCCGGTTCCGCGCCGCAAATGCCAGCCCGGCAGCCACCGCTTCGGCCAGCGCGGGCGAATCATTCACCAGCCCCAGTGCAGCCTGTACGCCTGCGCGCATATCGGCCACGCGCTGCGCCGCGCCCTCTGTCTCGGCCAGCTCGGCCGCTTCGCCAAAATTGAAAGTGTGCGGCCCCATCACGACCGGGCAGCCGCAGGCGGCGGCTTCGATCAGGTTTTGCCCGCCCAGCGGCGCAAAGCTGCCGCCCAGCAAGGCGACGTCGCTCAGGCCGTAATACAGCGCCATCTCGCCGAGCGAATCGCCGAGCCAGATGTCGGCCTGCATGGCCTCGCTGCTTTCGGCCGGGCCTGCCGACCAGCCCGAGCGGCGCGAAACCCGCAAGCCGTGCCGTTCAGCCAGCGCTTGCACCGCATTGAAGCGCTGCGGGTGACGCGGCACGATCAGTGCCTTGAATCTCTTCGGACCCGTTGTTGCTATGTTATCAGTAGCTGCTCGCGCCCGTATTGATTTGGCTATAGGACTTATTTCCCTAAGAAAATCATCTTCTTCACCATCCCGCGAACTGGCGAACATCAGCACCGGCTGCGCCAGCGCCTGCCGCCACGCCCTCCCCTGCGCGAGCCGGCTGGCGTCGGGCGTGGCGTCAAACTTGAGGTTGCCAAACACACCGGCGACCCTGGCGCCCAGCCGGCGAAAGCGCTGCGCATCGGCCTCGGTTTGCGCAACCACCGCCGATAGCGCGCCATAGGCTGGCAGCGACAGCGGCGCCATGCGCAGCGCCTGCCGCAGGGATTTTTCAGACAGGCGTCCATTGACGAGCACCAGCGGCATGGCGTGCGCCCGGGCGGCGGCCACCACGTTGGGCCAGATTTCGGTTTCCATCAGCAGGCCCAGCCGCGGCTTGAAGTGACTGAAGAACCGGGCCACCGCGGCCGGACTGTCCCACGGCTGCCAGACCTGTACATCCCCCGGCTGCAACAGCCCCACGCCCTCAGCGCGCCCGGTGGCCGTGCCATGCGTGAGCAGGATGCGCAAGTCCGGATGCTGCCCGCGCAAGGCTTTGAGGAGCAGCGCCGCGGTGCGCGCCTCGCCCAGCGACACGGCATGCACCCAGACCAGCTCGGAGCGCGTTTCAGCCGGCTGGGTGTAGTGGCCAAAACGCTCGTCCATCGCCGCCAGGTAACCCGGCTCCTGCCGACCCCGGCGCGCCAGCTTGCGACGCATTAGCGGCTGCACCAGCCACATCAGCAGCGAATAAATGCGCAGCGCCAGGGCGTTCATGCGGTGGCCCGGCAATGCACCGCACGACAGGCCAGCCAGGCTTGCCAGACGGCCTCCACGCCGGGAGTGGGTTGGGCAAACACGCTGACTTGACGCCCTGCCGTTTCGGGGCCGGTGCGCCAGGCGGTGTCAAAGTTGTAAATCTGCACATGCGGCAAGTCCAGCGCCACGGCGATATGGCTCACGCCGCTGTCGACGCCGATCACGCCGGCGCATTGCGCCAGTTCCTGGGTCAGTGCATCGAGCGGCAGCAAGGGCCAGACGACGGCGTTGGCGGACTCGCGTTCATTCAGCGCACCGGCAATCGCCTGACTCGTCGCCAGCTCACTGGCATTGCCATGCGGCAGCACAATCTGGTAGCCCGCCGCATTGAAGCGCTGCCCGAGTTCCATCCAGTGGCCCAGCGGCCACTCCTTGTCGGCACGCGAAGTGCCATGAATGAAGGCGATCATCTTCAAGCGTGTCCTGTCTGCTACTGTTTCAGGAGCTGCCTGGGCCAGAGACACTCTTAACCCATAGTCCGGGCCAGACTGCAGGGTGTAGCCGAGCGCCTTAGCCGCCAGTTCTCGTGAGCGCTGCACGGCAGCGGTGTGCGCTGCGATGCGGATGGCCACGTCAGCCACCCAGCGGGTCGGTGCTTCGTAGCCCGAGCCCTCGGTCTGATTGGCCAGCGCATAGCGCTTGCCGCCAGGGCTCAAGCGGGCCAACCGCGCCACCAGCGCGGATTTGGTCAGACCCTGCAAATCAAGCACGGCGTCGTAGGGCTGCTGCTGCAAATCGGCCTTGAAAAGGCGCCACGCCTGGCGCGTCTGCCCAGTCAGGGGCGAGCGGCGCCAAAGCCGAAAATCACATTCAATGACGCGGCTGACACCTTCACAGCGCCTCACCAGGGGCGCAAGGCCGCGCTCCACGACCCAGTCAATCCGGGCTTGCGGCAGCGCGCGGCGAATGTCTTGCAGCGCTGGCATGGCATGCACCACGTCGCCCAGCGAAGACAGCTTGACAATAAGAATATTCACCCGCCGCTCATCCACGATGAACTTTTCGGTCAGGCTGCCGGGTTCAATGTGCCGCTTCTTCAAACCTGGCATCAGGCTTGACCTGGCGCAGCAGCGCCAGCATCTCACCCTCAATGCGACTCAGTGCTTGCTGGGTTTGGCCTTCAAAGCGCAGCACCAGCACGGGCGTAGTGTTGGAAGCGCGAATCAGCCCAAAACCATCCGGCCAATCGACCCGCAAGCCGTCGATGGTGTTGATCGTCGCGGGTGCGGCAAACCGGGCCAGCGCAACCGCCTGCGCCACCAGAGCGGGTGCTTGGCCCTCGGCACAGCGCACATTCATCTCGGGCGTTGAAAAACTGGTGGGCAAGGCATCAAGCACGGCGTTGGCATCGGGCGAGCGGCTGACAATTTCCAGCAGGCGGCAGCCCGCATAGGTGCCGTCATCAAAGCCATACCAGCGCTCCTTGAAGAAGATGTGGCCGCTCATCTCGCCGCCCAGCGGTGAATCGATTTCTTTCATTTTGGCCTTGATGAGCGAGTGGCCGGTCTTGAACATCAGCGCCTTGCCGCCTGCCGCTTCGATGGCCGGAGCCAGCTGCTGCGTGCATTTGACGTCGTACACGATCTGGCCACCCGGCACGCGGCTCAGCACATCGCGGGCAAACAGGATCATCTGGCGATCCGGATAAATATTGTTGCCCTGCCTGGTCACAATGCCCAGGCGGTCGCCGTCGCCGTCGAACGCCAGCCCCAGTTCGGCATCACTGCTCTTGAGCGCGGCCATCAGGTCACGCAGATTTTCGGGCTTGCTGGGGTCGGGATGGTGATTGGGAAAGTTGCCATCGACCTCGCTGAAGAGCTCCGTGACCTCGCAGCCGATGGCACGAAAAATGGCCGGCGCCGTGGCACCGGCAATGCCGTTGCCGCAATCAACGACTATTTTCATGGGCCGCGCCAGCCTGATGTCCGAGACGATGCGCGCCTGGTAGGCGGCAGTGACGTCGATGTTGCGCAGCTTGCCGCCGGCCTTGAGGGCCCAGCTCTCGCCCTCCATCATGGCGCGGATCGCCTGAATGTCTTCGCCATAAATGGCCCGGCCCGCCATCACCATCTTGAAACCGTTGTAGTCCCTGGGGTTGTGGCTGCCCGTGACCTGGATGCCCGAGGTAGCCAGCGTGGTCGCCGCAAAATACAGCATGGGCGTGGTGACCATGCCGACATCAATCACGTCGATTCCCGCCGCCATCAGCCCCCGCACCAATGCCGCGCTGAGCGATGGGCCGCTGAGGCGACCATCGCGCCCGACCGCCACCGCGCGTTCACCCTGTGCCAGCGCGAGGGTGCCAAAGGCCTGGCCGATGCCCTCGGCCACGTCCTGCGTGACCGTGGCAGGCACGATGCCGCGAATGTCGTAAGCCTTGAAAATGGATGGGTCGACTTGCATGGTGATTACTCTTGTTAAATGCCTCCGGCAATGCCGTGTAGCGTGCGGGAATTGTAAGTGTCGGCCAGCCTGATGGGCTGGCCGAAGCCTGCGCTCAGCGAGTCATTCCGGGTGGATCAGAATCCAGCGCCTCACGATACAGCGCCATGTACTGCGTGGCTGCCTCGTCCCAGGAGAAGTTTTGTGCCATGCCACGCCGCATCAACTGGCGCCAACGTTTCTGATTGCGATAAGCGCTGACCGCCCGGCCCAGGGCATGGGCCAGAGCGGCGGGCGTGGCCGCGCCAAACATGAAGCCGGTAGCCAGGTCGGCCTGGACCGCTTCGTCGGTTGCGTCAACCACCGTGTCGGCCAGCCCACCGACGGCCCGCACCACCGGCACCGTGCCATAACGCAGGGCATACAGCTGGGTCAGGCCGCAGGGCTCAAACCGCGAAGGCACCAGCAGGGCATCCGCTCCGGCGATCATGCGGTGCGCCAAAGCCTCGTCATAAACCAGGCGGACCGCGACACGGCCTGGATGCGCGGCGGCGGCCCTGGTCAACGCGGCCTCCAGCGCGGCGTCGCCATTGCCCTGAACCGCCAGCTGGGCAGCGACCGCCGGATCGCCGTCCAGCAAGGCGGGCAAGGCCGCCAGTACCAGGTCCAGCCCCTTTTGCGATGTCAGCCGGCTGACCACGGCAAACAAGGGTGCCTTGGCATCCACATTCAGTCCCAACTCGCGCTGCAGCATTGCCTTGCAGCGGCCCTTGCCATCCAGTGCCTGGGCCGAATAGGCCGCGGCGATCAGGGCATCGCCTGCCGGGTTCCAGACCGCGCCATCAACGCCGTTCAGGATGCCCGAGACCTGCGTGCCACGGCCCCGGATCAGGCCGTCCAGACCCCAGCCGAACTCGGCAGTGGCAATTTCACGGGCATAGTTCGGGCTGACTGTGGTCACCCGCTGGGCGTAATTCAAGCCCGCTTTCATGAATGAAAACTGGCCATGAAATTCCAGCCCGTCGGGCGCCATCAGACGTGACGGCAAGCCCAGCAGGTGAAAATCTCCCATCGCAAACAAGCCCTGGTAAGCCAGGTTGTGGACCGTGTAAACCGTGGCGGCAGTAGCTCCGGGGTGGCAGGCTACATAGGCACAGGCCATGGCGGCATGCCAGTCATGGGCATGCAGCAAGTCCGGTTTCCACCGGGCGTCCAGCTCACCCGCGGCCAGATGGGCGGCCACCCAGCCCAGCAGCGCAAAACGCTGGAGATTGTCGGACCAATCACTGCCATCAAGGGCCATGTAAGGGTTGCCAGGGCGCTGGTACAGGTAGGGCGCGTCAACCACGTAAACCTTTACCCCATTGCGCGGCAGCCGCCCCAGGCGCAAGCTGATGCGGCCCGCGCCGAAGGCAGCGCCAATCTCGCAGACCGCCTGCTGGCGCTCCACGCCTTTCACAATGGCTGGCAAGCCGGGCAGTATCAGGCGAACGTCGGCCCCCGCCGCGATCAATGCCTCGGGCAAGGCACCGAGCACGTCGGCCAGGCCACCGGTTTTGACGAGTGGAAACACCTCGGCCGCGGCGTGCAGGACCTTCATGCGGTGATTTTCGAGAGCATGAGCGCCGTCACCAGGGTGATGCCGTGGGCGCTGCGATGGAAGCGCTGCGCATCCAGCGCGGCGTCTTCACCAACCACCAGGCCATCGGGAATGCTGCAGCCGCGGTCCACAATCACGCGGGTCAGTCGGGCGCCGCGGCCCACTTGAACACCGGGTAACAGCACCGACCAGTTCACCTTGGCGTAGGAATGAACCCGCACACTTGAAAACAGCACCGAGCGAAAAACCTGGCCCGACACGATGCAGCCGCCCGAGACCGTGGACTCAATCGCCACGCCACGCCGGTCGGCCAGGTTGTGCACAAATTTGGCCGGAGGCAACTGCGCCTGATAGGTCCAGATCGGCCACTGCCGGTCGTACAGGTTGAGCATGGGGACAGTGGCTGTCAGATCGATATTGGCATCCCAGTAGGCGTCAATGGTTCCCACGTCGCGCCAGTAAGGCTCACCCACCTCAGGGCCCGGCACACAGCTCAGGGAAAACGGGTGCGCCGACGCTTGGCCCTGACGCACGACATGGGGAATGATGTCCCTGCCAAAGTCGTGGCTTGACGCCGCATCGGCCATGTCTCGGGCGAGCTCGCTATAAAGGTAGGCCGCATTGAAAATGTAAATGCCCATGCTGGCCAGCGACCTGTCGGGCTGCCCCGGCATGGGGGGCGGATCGGCCGGCTTTTCCAGAAATTCGGTAATCAGGCGCTGCTCGTTCACCGCCATCACGCCGAAGGCGCTGGCCTCGCGGCGCGGCACCGCAATGCAGCCGACGGTGCATTCACGCCCCTTGTTGACATGGTCGGCCAGCATCAGGGCGTAATTCATTTTGTAAATGTGGTCACCCGCCAGCACCACGATGTAATCGGCACCATAGCTCTCCAGAATGTCGCGGTTTTGGTAGACCGCGTCGGCCGTTCCGCGATACCAGGATTCGTTGCCATTTCGCTGCTGGGCAGGAAGCAGGTCGACGAATTCGTTCATCTCGGATTTCAAGAATGCCCAGCCTCGCTGCAAATGCCGCAGCAGGCTGTGCGACTTGTACTGCGTGATCACGCCAATGCGCCGGATGCCGGAATTCAGGCAGTTCGAGAGCGCAAAGTCGACGATGCGGAACTTGCCGCCGAAATAGACGGCCGGTTTGGCACGGCTATCCGTCAGATTCATCAAGCGGCTGCCGCGCCCACCGGCCAGCACCAGGGCAATGGCATGCTTGGGCAAATCAAGGCTTTTCGCAATTTGATCCGTCATGTTGGCTCCTGTTGCACCGGTTTTTTTTCGGCGTGTTGCGCCATCTTAATGCGCCGCCCTGCCCCCGCCCGTAACCCGCCGCTTGCCGCGTGCGAAAATCAAATGACTTTGGCGGCTGGCCGTTCACCGTCGATGTCCGCCGCATCTCAAAGGATTACCCCGTGACCTCAAGTCTACCGATTGCACAACATGCCCTGGCGGCCCAAATTGAAGAACATCTCCTGAGCACGGTGGGGGTCGCCTCGGCAGATGCCACCGCCACCGACCTGATGCAGGCCGTGGCCCAAGTGGCGCGACAGCAGCTGTCCCGGCGCTGGGTTGAAACGCAGGTCCACGAAAAGGCAGCCAAGGCGCGTCGCGTGGTTTACCTCTCGATGGAATTCCTGATGGGGCGTACCCTTTCCAATGCGCTCGCGTCTCTCGGCCTGACCCAGGGCGCCGCCCAGGGTTTGGCGCACTATGCGCAAACACTTGAGGATGTCGCGGATTGCGAGCCCGATGCGGCGCTGGGCAATGGTGGCCTGGGCCGCCTGGCGGCCTGTTTCCTGGACTCGATGGCCACGCTCGGGCTGCCCTCATTCGGCTATGGCATCCGCTATGAATATGGCATGTTTGCGCAAAGCATTCAAAACGGTTCACAGCTGGAAGACCCCGATCCCTGGCTGCAAGACGGCACGCCCTGGGAATTTCCCCGCGCCGGCATCCACTACCCGGTGCGCTTTGGCGGCTGGGTGGAGCACCTTGATGGCAAGGCGCTCTGGCGGCACGCGGGCGAAGTCACCGCCAAGGCTTACGACATGGTGGTGCCCGGCCATGGCACCTCTCACGTCAGCACACTGCGACTGTGGAAAGCAGCGGCGCCCGCGCACATTGACCTCGGCGCCTTCAATACGGGCGACTACGCACGCGCGGCCAATGCCAAAAATGAATTCGAAAACATCTCCTGGGTGCTCTACCCCAACGACAGCACCCCCGCCGGGCGGGAGCTGCGGCTCAAACAGGAATACTTCTTTGTTGCGTCTTCCCTGCAGGATTTGGTGAAACGCCATCTTGACGAGCACCCCACGCTGGACAACCTGGCCGACAAGGTGGCCATCCATCTGAATGACACCCACCCCGCCATCGGCGTGGCCGAGCTGATGCGACTGCTGTGCGATGAACATCACATGGCATGGCATGCCGCGTGGCAGCTGTGCGGCAAGACTTTCTCCTACACCAACCACACCTTGATGCCCGAGGCGCTGGAGACTTGGCCGGTGAGCCTGATTCAGCATGTCTTGCCGCGCCACCTGGAGATTATTTTTCGCATCAACAAGGAGTTTCTGGAGCTTGCGGCGCGCCATCGCCCGGGTGACAACGCCTATCTGGCCCGCCTGTCGCTGATCGACGAGCAAGATGGACGCCGGGTGCGCATGGCGCACTTGTCGATTGTCGGCAGCCACCGGGTCAATGGCGTGTCGGCCTTGCACTCCGATTTGCTGGTACAGACCATTTTTGCCGACTTTGCCGACCTTTGGCCCGATCGCTTCACCAACATGACCAATGGCGTCACGCCGCGGCGCTGGCTGGCGCAGGCCAACCCGGGTCTGTCACGGTTGATCGACAGCATGCTGGGAAAAGGTTGGCGGCTCGATCTGGCGCAGCTCAAAGACCTGAACGACTTCCGCACGGACCCCGTTTTCCAGCAAAAATTCATGGCCGTCAAACGCGCCAACAAGGTGCGGCTGGCCGCCACCATTGAGCGCACGACCGGCATCAAGGTGAGCCCCGACAGCCTGTTTGATGTGCAGGTCAAACGCATTCACGAGTACAAACGCCAGCTGCTCAATGTACTGCATGTGGTCACGCGCTACTTGGCCATCCTGGCCCACCCGCAGGCTGACTGGCTGCCACGGACCGTCATTTTTGCCGGCAAGGCGGCGTCGTCTTACCAGACGGCAAAGACCATCATCCGGCTGATTCACGATGTCGGCCGCGTCATCAACAACGATCCGCGCGTAGGCGACAAACTCAAGCTCGTATTCATTCCCAACTACGGCGTTTCCGTGGCGGAAGTCATCATGCCGGGGGCTGATCTGTCGGAACAGATTTCCACTGCCGGCACTGAAGCCTCGGGCACCGGCAACATGAAACTGGCGCTCAACGGCGCGCTCACCATCGGCACCGATGATGGTGCCAATATCG
>MERZ01000409.1:10478-11610 GCA_001770785.1 Burkholderiales bacterium RIFCSPHIGHO2_12_FULL_61_11 | reverse complement strand
CTGATCAAGCAGGCCCCCGGCGAGGAAACCAAGAAGCTGGGCAAGGTGCTGATCGGCACGGTCCACGGCGACCTGCACGACATCGGCAAGAACATCGTCACCTTCATGCTCGACATCAACGGCTTCGAGGTCAAGGACATCGGCATCGACGTGCCGGTCAAGACCTTCATCAAGGAGATCAACGACTACCAGCCGGACGTGGTCGGCCTGTCGGGTTTCCTGACGCTGGCGTTTGAGTCCATGAAAGAGACCATCGCGGCCTTCGAGCAGGAAGGCATGCGCGACAAGTTCAAGATCATGATCGGCGGCGGCCAGATCGACGAGACCGTGCGCAGCTACACCGGCGCCGATGCCTTTGGCGTCAACGCGGTGGAAGCGGTTCACCTCTGCAAAAACTGGATGGGGGTGGCAGCATGAGCACGATGATCGGCCCTTACGAACAGACTGATGCGGCCAAAGCCGCCTACGACGCACGTTGGGAGCGCATCCTGGCCTGCGTGCGGCTGGAGCAGCCCGACCGCATGCCGGTGGGTTTCCAGAGCTTCTTCTTCCCGGCCAACTACGGCGGCATCACCTACAAGGAGTTGATGCACGACTACGAGAAGGCCAAGAAGGTCTGCTTTGATGTGGTGCAGGAGTTCGAACCCGACGGCGTCTACCCCTTGCTCATGGGTACGGGCCAGGGGCTCGCGCTGGAAAAGCTCGAATTCAAGCAATTGCAATGGCCCGGCCACGGCGTGGGCGATATGCAGCCCTACCAGTACCTCGACCGCGAGTACATGACGCCGGACGAGTACGACGATTTCCTGTTCGACCCGACCGGCTTCTACATCCACAAATACCTGCCGCGCGTGGCCGGCGCCTTCGAAGGCTTCGACAAGCTGCCGTCCTTCCCCGGCCTGCACTACTTCCGCCTGGTCAACGGCATCCGCCCCTTCGCCCTGCCCGAGGTGCGCGCCTCGTTCGACAAGATCGTGGCCGCCGCCGAGGAGGTCAACACCTTCTTCGGCCATCACACGGACTGGGTGCAGAAGATCAACGCCGCCGGCTTCCCCTTGTTCAACGGCATCAACGCCGTCTCGCCCTACGACTTCATCGCCGACTATTTCCGCGGCGCCACCGGCATGATGAA
>MERZ01000409.1:0-10381 GCA_001770785.1 Burkholderiales bacterium RIFCSPHIGHO2_12_FULL_61_11 | reverse complement strand
AATCCAATCGTCTTCATCCCGATCCACTGGGCGCCCGATGCCTTCATGAGCCCCAAGCAGTTCGAGGAGTTCTGGTGGCCGCCGTTCCGCAAGATGATGATGGGTCTGATCGAGGCCGACCTGATCCCCATGCCGATGTGGGAAGCCGACTGCACCAAGCGTCTGGAAGTCATCAAGGACATCCCGGCCGGCAAGTGCATCTACTGGTTCGAGCGCACCGACATGGTCAAGGCTTTCGAAGTGCTGGGCGACCGCGTCGCACTGCGCGGCAACCTCTCGCCCTCCATGCTGACCACCGGCAAGCCCGAGGATGTCGATGCTGCAGTCAAGCACCTGGTGGACAACGTCTGGAACAAGGGCGGCAAGCTGATTCTGGACGGCGCCTTCGGCATTCCGGACGAGACACCGGTGCTCAACGTGCGCGCCATGTTCGACGCCGCGCGCAAATACGCGGGTTGAGAAGGCCCTCCCCATGACCAGCCGTCGCAATCTCAACCTGCTGCGCAGTGTGGCGGCCGCGCCCCTGCCGGGGCGGCCATCCATGCTGCGCGAGCGCATGCGGTGCGATGCGCTGGAACTGGCACTCGCTGAAAACCTGGCCGATGCCTCCTGGAGTTACCGCATCGTGCCACTGGACACCCCGATAGGCGAGCACCTGATGCTTGAAGGTGAAACACTGCACGCGCCCTGGCTACTGCCAGCCACCGGCCAGCTCACCGCCCTGGCCTGTGCGGTGTGTACCGTGGGCCCGGCGCTGGAAGCACGCGTCACCGCCTTGTTTTCTGAAAAACGCGCCTCGCTGGCGCTGGCGCTGGATGAGCTGGGGACCGAGCTGCTGTTTGCCACCTCACGCCTGCTGCAGGACCACATGCTGATGGCGGCCAAGCGCCAACAGCTCACCCTGTGCGGTGAATTACACCCCGGCGACCCGGGCTTGGGCCTGGACGCCCATGCCGGCGTACTGCGGCTGGCGCAGGCCGAGGCCATCGGTGTGAGCCTGCGCTATGGCCACACCCTGTACCCGCTCAAGTCATCGTCCGTCGTGATGGGCGCCGGCATTGATTTGCCCCAAGCATCCTGGTCGCGCTGCGACCGCTGTCCCTCGCGGGCCAAGTGCAGACGGGTTCAAAGCACCGTGACCGCGGTCTGATTCTCCCCCTGTCCGCCATGCTCCACGCACGCCCCACCACGCATACACTGCGCTTTCCCGAGCTGGAGCGCGAAATTACGGCGCACGATGACGAAACCATTTTTCAGAGCGCGCGCCGCAACTGCCTGCGCATTGTCGGCGCCTGCGGCGGACGCGGCACCTGCGGCACCTGCGTGGTGCGGGTGACCGAAGGCCGGATCGATTCCAGCCATGCCAGTGCTGTCACTGAACCGGG
This sequence comes from Burkholderiales bacterium RIFCSPHIGHO2_12_FULL_61_11, assembly GCA_001770785.1. Lineage (GTDB taxonomy): Bacteria > Pseudomonadota > Gammaproteobacteria > Burkholderiales > Burkholderiaceae_C > Polaromonas. Next base: position 8,996 of record MERZ01000409.1, on the reverse strand, counting down.
CGCCACCCCGACCCACAGCAAGAAGAAATGGCTGCGCGCCTGCCAGGTGCACGCCCGCAGCGATTGCACGATTGAAGTGGCGCCGCGCTCGCTGGCGCCGGTGGTGCGTGCCGAAGCGGACACTGGGGGCGTGCTCGAAGTGCTGGCATTAGACCCGGTCGTCATCAGCCGCGACCTCACGGTAGCGCCGGCCACGCTCGCCGACAACCTGTGCGACACCGACCGCTTATTGCGTGCCATGGGCGAGCCAGCCCTCACCGTTGACTTGATGGCCGCCCAGGAACTCTCGCAGATGCTGCGCGCGGGCTCAAGCGATGAGCGCTGGTCGCTGCGCGTGCGCCAGCGCGGCAACGAATTGATCGACTTTGCCCCGACCGGCAGCCGCACGCTCGGCCTGGCGGTGGATCTGGGTACCACCAATGCCGCCGCTTTTCTGATTGATCTGGAAAGCGGCGAGCGCCTGGCCAGCCTCGGCATCGAGAACCCGCAGACTGCCTGGGGCGCCGACCTCATCAGCCGCATCAACTTCGCAGTTCGCGGCTCTGATGCGCGCGAGGAATTGCGCACTGCCGCCATCACCGCCCTCAATGCCCTGGCGCACGACCTGTGCCATGCCATCGGGGCGCGCCGCGCAGACATTGTTGACGCCGTGATCTGCGGCAACACCGCCATGCACCATCTGCTGCTCGGCCTGCCCGTGCATCAACTCGGGCGTGCGCCTTTTGTGGCTACGGTGCGCGCCAGCATGGACCTCAAGGCGCGTGACCTGGGCCTGCATCTGTGCCCCGGCGCCTGGGTTCATATGGTTCCCAATGTCGGCGGCTTTGTCGGTGGCGATCACGTTACGGCCCTGCTGTCCACGCAAGAGCGCTGGCAAAGCAGCCGCACCAGCTTGGTGATGGACATCGGCACCAACACCGAAATCTCTCTTATCCACGAGGGCCAGATTCTGTCCGCCTCCTGCCCGTCCGGCCCGGCGCTGGAAGGCGGTCACATTTCCTGCGGCATGCGGGCCGCAGACGGCGCCATCGAGCGGGTCTCGATGGAGAACGGCCGCATTGCCGTGCGCACCATTGGCAATCTCGATCCGGTGGGCCTGTGCGGCTCGGGCGTGCTGGACGCCCTGTCGGTGCTGCGGCGCGCCAACATCGTCAACGCCCGTGGCCGATTGGCCGCCGACCACCCCGACGTGATCGAGCTGGACGGCAAACGGGCCGCCGTACTGGCCCCCGGCGTGCATTTTTCACAGGACGACGTGCGCGCCGTGCAACTGGCCAAGGCGGCCATCCGCACCGGTGTTGACATGCTGCTGCGCGACCAGGGACTGCATGAGCAGGAGATTGAGCGCTTCATCATCGCCGGAGCCTTTGGTGCCTATATCGACATTGCCAGTGGCGTGGACATCGGCCTCTTCCCCGACCTGCCACCCACGCGCTTCGAGCAGGTGGGCAATGCCGCAGGCAGGGGCGTGCGCCAGATGCTGGCCAGCCGCTCGGCCCGGACACGGGCGACTGAACTGGCCGCAGCCTGCCAGTACGTCGAACTGTCCACCCGCAGTGCGTTCCAGAAAACATTTTTACAACACATCGGATTTCCGTCCGACATCACCAGGAGACACCCATGAGCAACCCCAACAGCTTTGCCATCAAAATCATCGGCGAGCGCATCAATCCGGGCTTCAAGAGCACCAAGGCTATGTTCGAAGAAAAGGACTTGGCCAGCATCCAGGCTCTTGCCATTCGACAAGTGGAATCGGGTGCCATTTTTCTGAATGTGAACCTGGGCGCTCAAGCAATGACCGACCGGCCGTTTCTCATCGACGTGATTCACGCCATCCAGTCGGTGGTGGACGTTCCCCTGTCTTTCGATGTACCCAGCGTTGAACTGACTAGGCTTTGCCTGGCCACCTACGACCGCGAACGGACCGGTGGAGCGCTGCCCATCGTCAACTCGATCACGGAACATCGCTGGGACGCGATGACGCTTTACAAGCAGTATCCCTTCAAAGTCATGGTCATGGCCTCCGAGAGCGTTGTGGATGGTGTCGCCAAGAATAACAAGACGGCCGGCGACATTGCCTCCACGGCAAAACGAGCGGCGCTGAGATTGCGGGACGACTACGGCATGCCTCTGGACGATATTTATATCGATCTGTCGGTAAGTGCGATCATCGCCGATACCGAAGGCCTCAATCGCGCCACGCTGGATGCGGTGCGTTTGATCGGCGGCGATACCGAACTGCAGGGTTTACACATGACGGGAGGGCTTTCCAACATCGGCCAGCAAATGCCGGCCAAGGCGGCCGACGGCTCCGATCTAAAGCACTGCCTGGAAAACGCATTCCTCACCCTGGCGGTCCCATACGGCTTCGACACCGTTCTGGGCACGCCGTGGCGCGGCTACGCTCCGTTGCCCGAAGACCATTACGTGCTCAAAGCCTACCGCAACTTCCTGGAGCAGAGCGGCAGCAATGCGCTGCGGGCGGTGCGCAAGTTTTACAAGGCCTGACGTCATGGAGCCCACACAAAATGCCGGGTTTGCCGTTGTCGTGGACGGCTGGTTTGACGGCGAGAAGCGGCATGCCGGACCCACCACCGTGACGGTGATTGATCACCATATCAGTGACATTGCTGCCGGCGACCATGCAGCAGCCCTGGCCGCACGCGGACTGGCCATTGAGCGCGGCGCTTTCCTGCTGCCGGGGCTGGTGGATGCCCATGTCCACCTGTTCCTGGATGGCAAGCCCACTGATAATAAAGTGCGATCCGAGCATCTCAAGCAGCCGCTGGAGCAGCTCACGGAGGCAGCGCGTGCCAGCGCCCGCCAGTCCCTCAGCCAAGGCATCACGCTGGTGCGCGATGCTGGTGACCGGCATGGCATCAACAACCGCATCCGCGAGGAAGCACATACGCCCAACAGCGGCCTGACCCGAATTCGTTCAACCGGTCTGGGCCTCAAGCGTCCGAAGCGTTACGGCGCCTTCATGGCCAGGGACGTCGAGGATGCCGCAGCGATCAATGCCTCGGTGACGGAACTGGCCGCGACCAACGACGAGATCAAGCTGATCCTCACCGGCATCATCGACTTTGATGCCGGCGCCGTCACGGACGAGCCACAGTTCACGCTGTCAGAGACCCGCCTGGTAGTGGACACGGCACGCGCCTGCGGCCGCAACACCATGGTCCATTGCAGTGGCGCCAAGGGCCTGGCCATTGCAGCTGCGGCTGGCGTCGGCTCCATCGAGCATGGCTTTTTCATGAGCCGCAACCACTTGGCTGTGATGGCCGAAAACCGGGTGGCCTGGACGCCGACCTTCGGCCCGGTGCATTTTCAGTGGTCGCACCCCGAAGCCATCGGCTGGAAGCCCGAGACGGTGGGTCATTTGCGACGCATCCTGGACGAACACGCCCGTCATCTGGCCCTGGCCCGCGACATGGGTGTCACCCTGCTGCTGGGCACCGACGCCGGCAGCATGGGCGTGCAGCACGGGCACGCCGTGTTTGAGGAGATTGACCGCTTTCTGGAAGCCGGCCTCTCGCTGGAAGAAACGCTGACGGCGGCCACGGCCAACAGCCGACGCCATTTTGGTCATGACCACACCACCCTGTGCCGGGGCGCCCCGTTTGATGCGGTGCTCCTGGCAAAAAATCCGTTTGAGCACATCAGTGCCCTGCGACAGCCTTTGAAGGTGTGGCCTGCCATCGCGCGAGAGCATCAGACATGACGGCCCAGATCATTGATGGCTAGGCCTTGTCGCACAAGCTGCGACAAGATTTCCGGCTGCTGGCCGACAGCCTGCGCCGACAAGCCATCACGCCGGGCCTGGGGGTGCTTCTGGTGGGTGACAATCCAGCCTCACGGGTGCTATCGGCGGCGGTCACTTTCTGCGCCTCGGGTTTGGTGCGCACCGATGATCTCCTCACGACCGAAGCCGCTGACTGCAACGAACGCATCGCTGGCGTAGGTGATGCGACTTTGGATATCGGTCATGAGGGCGCTATTTTTAGTAGCCTAAGACATTTCTGTCATTCCACCTTTTCCAGCGCCAGCAAGCCGGTAGCGGTGTTGGAAATCGGGATGTGGTAGTTGCTGTGCACCTTGCGAACGCCAGCACCCTTGCCGGTGGTGAGGGTAGCGCGCATGGCCAGCCACATCAGCAGCTCCACCCCCTGGGTGCCGGTTTTCTCCACCAGCTCGTGGATGCTGAACTGCGTGGCCCACTCGGGGTTGGTCAGCAGGCTCTCCATGAACTGCAGGTCAAACGCCTTGTTGATGTGGCCGGCCCGTTCGCCGTCAAGCTGATGCGACAGGCCGCCGGAGCCGATCACTGCCACCGTCTTGCTGCTGTCCCACGCCGCAATCGCCTCGCCCACGGCCCGGCCCAGAGCATAGACACGGCTGGCTTTGGGCAGCGGAAACTGCACCGTGTTGATGCAGATTGGCACCACCGTTACCGGGCAATCGCCCTCGGGCCACAAGAGCTTCAAAGGCAGGGTGCAGGCATGGTCCACCAGCATCTCCTGGCAGGTCACGATATCGAACTCTTTCTCCACCAGCGTGTTGATGATCTGCCACGACAGGTCCAACTCGCCCTTGAACGGCGGCAAGGTCGGAATGCCCCAGCCTTCGTCGGCGTTGTTGTACTGCGCTGCGGCACCGACGGCGAAGGTGGGCATCTTGTCGAGGAAAAAATTGAGGCCGTGATCGTTGTAGAACATCACCACCACGTCGGGCTTGACCTGGCCGAGCCAGTCGCGAATGGGCGGAAAGCCGTCAAAGAACGGCTTCCAGTAGGGGTCTTGCTGAAGGCCCTTGTGAATCGCGCCGCCGATGGCGGGAATGTGCGAGGTGCCGATGCAGCCGATGAGTTTTGCCATGATGTCTGTCCTCCTTGCTTATGGGTTGTTGGCCGCGCGCAGCTTGGCCTGGAATTCGTCTTTGCTCAGGCCGGTCTGCTGGGCGCCGATATCCTGCATGTCCAGGCCAAAGATGCCGGCAAACTTGGCCAGGTAATAGGCGTTGCCGCCGGCCGCAATGAGTTGCAGCACGTTGCGCGCGCGGATGGCGGCAGCCTGCTGCTCGTTCAGGCCGTACTTGCGCATGTAGGCCTCCTCGTCCTTCTGGAACTCGGCGCGGTTGTCCGCCGAGTTGAACGAAAAGCACATCTTGTTGAGCGCATAGCCTTTTCGGGCCTGCGCGCCATCAAAGGGTGTGGTGCCCGGAATTTTGGGAAAGGGTTGGGATGAAGCCACGATTTGTCTCCTGTTATTGAGCATCGTCAAATTTCTGTATTTTGCATCCAATTGCCAAAGATAAACACATGAATCATGACCGTTATAGAAAAGTTGCCGAGCCCAGATGAATCCTGCCGCACCGACCCAAATCAGTTCCAGGCCCGACGCGGGCTACGTTGCGGTGGACAAGCGTGAGGACATGCAACAGGCGCTGGCGGCAATGAGCAAATAGTGCAGAGAAGTGGCATGTTGCCAAGCGTCGCAAGACCATTGAAAAGCTCCCGTTGACGATTGGCAAAAGAGTATGCAAGCCTACGAGAAACTCAAAGCTCAGGTCAGCTGCCATCACGTTCTGCCGGAACCGAGTAGTCTCAAACCAGACAGTGCCTGGCACCTGAAAATCTGCTGATACAAAGCTATTCGAAATCGTTATATTAAAAAGAGCAAAATTACACTTGCAAATATGCTTCTTTAAAACGACGATCACTTACAATTAATTTTTGGAGACACAGCATGAAAAAACGATTGTTCCTCAGCGCCACAATGCTCGCCGTTGCCGCGCTTTCATCGGTCAGTGCCATAGCCCAGACCAACACCTTCAAGATCGGCTTGATTCTTCCGATGACGGGACAGCAGGCCACGACGGGCCGCCAGATCGAAGCTGCGGCGCGCCTGTACATGGCACAGAATGGCGATAACGTGGCGGGCAAGAAAATCGAACTGATCGTCAAGGACGACACCAGTGTGCCCGATGTCACCAGACGCTTGGCCCAGGAGTTGATCGTCAACGACAAGGTCAATGTGCTGGCCGGTTTTGGCATCACGCCCTCAGCCTTCGCCACGGCGCCGCTCGCGACCCAGTCGAAAACGCCGATGGTGGTGATGGCGGCGGCCACCTCCAGCATCACGCAGGCCTCTCCTTACATCGTGCGCACCAGCTTCACGCTGGCGCAGGCCGCTGTCGCCATGGGGGACTGGGCACCCAAGAATGGCATCAAGAAAGTGGTGACGCTGGTCAGCGACTACGGCCCCGGCATTGACGCTGAAAAATACTTTAAAGAGCGCCTGACCTTCAACGGCGGCCAGGTGGCCGAGTCGCTGCGTGTGCCCCTGCGTAACCCCGACTTCGCTCCCTTCCTGCAAAAGGTGCGCGACCTCAAACCCGACGCCCTGTTTGTGTTTGTGCCGTCCGGCGCGGGCGCGGCGGTGATGAAGCAATTTCTTGAGCGCGGCATGGACAAAGCCGGCATCAAGCTCATTGGCACGGGCGACGTGACCGATGACGATCAGCTCAATGACATGGGCGATGGTGCCTTGGGCGTGGTCACGTCGCATCACTACTCGGCGGCACACCCGTCGGCCCTGAACAAGAAGTTCGTCGAGGCCTTCGGCAAGGCCAACAAGGGTCTGCGCCCCAACTTCATGGCGGTCGGTGGCTACGACGGCATGCGCGTGATTTACGAAGCGCTCAAAATCACCAAAGGCAAGGGCGGTGGCGAGGCCCTGCTGGCGGCCATGAAGGGTCAGATCTTCGAGAGCCCGCGTGGCCCCATGTTCATCGATGCGCAAACCCGCGACGTGGTGCAAAACATTTACTTGCGCAAGGTTGAACGAAAAGGCGGCCAACTTTACAACGTGGAATTTGACGTGATCAAGGACGTCAAGGACCCCGGTAAAGAGAAGTAAGAGTCCATCACACCGTCTGCCCCGAGCTGCTAGTTGACTCGGGGTAGACGGTGTTTTCTTTGACAAGCCCGGATTCAACGGATGTTTGAATGCTGACTATCCTCTTCGATGGCATCGCCTATGGCATGCTGTTGTTCATTCTTGCCGTGGGCTTGGCCGTGACCATGGGGTTGATGAATTTCATCAACCTTGCGCACGGCGCCTTTGCCATGGTGGGTGGCTATATCACCGTGCTGCTCATGCAGCGCGTGGGGGTGCCTTTTCTGGTGTGCCTGCCGCTCGCGTTCTTGGGTGCGGCGTTGCTGGGCGGCATTCTGGAGCGCACGCTGTATCGGCCGCTCTACCACAAGCCGCATCTGGACCAGGTGCTGTTTTCCATTGGCCTGACCTTCATGGCCGTGGCCAGTGCCGATTACTTTATTGGCTCCACCCAGCAAATCATCCAGTTGCCCGAATGGCTCAAGGGTCGCACCGAGCTGGGCGAGGGCGCCTGGAGGCTGGGCATGGGCCACTACCGCCTGTTCATCATTGCGGTGTGCGCGGCACTCACGGTGGGCCTGCAATTTGTGCTGACCAAGACGCGTTTTGGCAGCCGCTTGCGCGCCTCGGTGGATGATCAGCGCGTGGCCGCCGGATTGGGCATCAACGTCAACGTGGTGTTTTTGTCGACCTTCGCCATGGGCTCCGGCTTGGCCGGACTGGGCGGCGCGCTGGGGGCCGAGGTGCTGGGGCTCGATCCCACTTTTGCACTCAAGTTCATGATCTATTTTCTGATCGTGGTGGCAGTCGGCGGCACCTCAAGCATCAGCGGGCCCTTGTTGGCAGCCTTGCTGCTGGGCATTGCGGATGTAGCCGGCAAATACTACATCCCAAAACTCGGGGCTTTTATTGTGTATTGCTTGATGATTGCGATTCTGCTTTGGCGTCCCCAAGGCCTGTTTGTACGCAAGGGCGGTAAATCATGAAGCATGTCGTGACCTCCATGAATGCACTGACAACGACGCGCCGCTGGAAGCCCTGGGAGCTGGCGTTGTGGGCGCTGGCGCTGGCTTCGCCCCTGCTGCTCTCACGCCATGCGCTGATCATCAATGAGATTGCCATCGTGACCCTGTTTGCCGTGTCGCTGGATATTATTTTGGGGTTTACGGGCATTGTGTCGTTGGGCCATGCGGCTTTTTTTGGCTTGGGCGCCTACACCGCTGCGTTGTTCGCCAAGCTGGTCATGCCCGATCCGCTGGTTGGCATGGCTGTGGCCATTGGCGTGTCCACGCTGTTGGGGGCGGTGTGCAGCATGACCATCATCCGCGGCAGCGACCTCACCCGATTGATGGTCACGCTGGGTGTGGGTCTGATCCTGATGGAGTTGGCCAACAAGCTCGACTGGCTCACAGGCGGCGCCGATGGCCTGCAAGGGGTGGTGATGGGGCCGGTGCTGGGGCGGTTCGAGTTCGATTTGTCCGGGCGTACAGCCGCCTGGTATTCGATCAGCGTGCTGCTGGTGCTTTTTGTGCTGGCGCGCCGCCTGGTCAATTCCCCGTTTGGTGCCACGCTCAAGGCCATCCGTGACAACCGCTTGCGCGCCATGGCCATCGGCATTCCGGTCACCCAGCGGCTTTCGGTTGTTTACACCGTGGCCGCTGGCATGGCGGGCGCTGCGGGTGCCTTGATGGCGCAAACCACCGGGTTTGCCTCGTTGGACCTGTTTGAATTTAATCGCTCGGCCGATGTGCTGCTGGTATTGGTGGTGGGCGGCACGGGCTGGCTCTATGGCGGCGTGGCTGGGGCGATTGTGTTCAAGCTGATGCAGGACCTGATTTCCTCCATTACCCCGCAGTACTGGACCTTCTGGATTGGATTGTTCCTGGTGGTGCTGGTGCTGGTAGGCCGTGAGCGGTTGATCCGGCCCTGGACATGGTTTCCCCGATTTTTTGGCGGGCCCAAGGCATGAGCACCAGCCACAACGAAACCGTGCTGTCCGCGCAAGGTCTGGTAATGCGTTTTGGCGGTATCACGGCCACCAATAACGTCACACTGAATCTTCAGCGCGGCGCGCGTCATGCGCTCATCGGCCCCAAT
>MERZ01000408.1 GCA_001770785.1 Burkholderiales bacterium RIFCSPHIGHO2_12_FULL_61_11 | reverse complement strand
CCAGCACGCGCAGGGGGTCGGCGCCTTCCTCGAACAGCATCTTGTTGGACAGGGCCAAGGCATCATCTTCGTTCATGTCGGACAGCCATTCGACCAGCTGTTTTTCCTGCTCGTTCATGTCATTCATGGTTCTAGTCTCCTGGGGGGTCAAAAATTCATACGGAATGCAGACGGGTTTGCCGGCGCAAACCACATTCGGCAATGATCTCGGCGAGGACATCCTCGTTCTTGTGGCCCATCACGTGGACGCCGGCGACGCCCTCGATGCTGGCCAGCGCCTGGATGGTCTCGATGCATATCTGCTTGGCTTCGGCTTTCTGGTCAGCCGCGGCTGCGATGCGTGCCAGCAGCGCTGGCGGTACATGGACGCCTGGCACATGATTGGCCATCCAGCTCAGTGCCTTGGCGCTGCTCAGGGTGCCAACGCCGACGATGATGTGCGCGCGCTCGTGCAGTTGGCGCTCGCGGACCCGGCGCATGAAGTCGTCCAGCATCGCCAGATCGAAACAGAACTGGGTCTGGATGAAACGGGCACCGGCGGCGACTTTTTTCTCCAGGTTGGCGATGCGGTCGCCAAAGGGCGGCACAAAGGGGTTTGCCGTGGCGCCGATGAACAGGTCAGGCGGTGTTTGCAGCTTGCGACCGGAGGCGTATTCGCCGCGGTCGCACATGCCCCGGGCAATGTGCAAGAGCGAGACCGCATCCAGATCAAATACCGGCTTGGCCTGCGGATGGTCGCCCTGGCTGACGTCGTCGCCTGTCAGGCACAAAATGTTTTGTACCCCTAATGCGCTAGCGCCGAGAATGTCGCCCTGGATGGCAATGCGGTTGCGGTCACGGCAGGCCACCTGGTAGACCGGGGTAAAGCCGTGGGCTGCGAGGATCGCCGAGGCGGCGACGCTGGACATGTGGCAGTTGCCGCCAGCGCCGTCCGTGATGTTGATGGCATCCACCAAGCCTTTGAACGGGGCCGCCTTCGCCAGCAGGGTTTGGGGATCGGCCGAGTCAGGCGGCGCCACTTCAACCGTGATGACAAAACGGCCTGAGCGGCAGGCGCGCTCGAGCGGACCCTGTTGTGCTTCGGGGGTAATCCGCTCGCCTACCGGGGGCTGCAAGGCCGGGTCTGGACTACCGTGAATCACATGGATCCAGCTGGAACTGCCGCGTTTGCGCTGGTCAATTGCGGGCAGCAGCGTGGTCGGGTGGTCCAAGTGGTCGGGCGCGATGCGTTTGGTGCCTTCGATGGCCTCCACCCAGACGCAGCGCATCTCGGGCTTCACCTCGCAATGGCCGTTGGCGCGCACACCGCCGCACGGGCCATTGCGCATTTCCTTGGCGCAGTTCATGGGGCAGGCCATGCCGGTGGCGGAGAGCACGCATTGGCCGCACATTCTGCAATCAAACAGCAACCCCTTGGCGCCGCGTTCCAACGGACGCAACAAAGCCTCGGTACCTGACGCGCCAATGGCTCGGGCAACTGGCGCGGCCAAGGGAGCCAGTCGCGAGAAATAGTCATACGCCCGGCGCAAGCCACGGGCATGACGGACTGACCAGAGACGAAGTGAAAGCATGGACACCTGCTGAGTAGTCGCTGAAATCGATGGACCCGTTGCTGCGTCAAGCTGCCTCAGCTAAGGCAACAGCTACAAGTCCATCATGATTTCTGAACGTTGTGATGGTCCGCCACTACTTGAGCAGTTGATTGTGCGGGTCGATGACGAATTTTGTGGGAGCGCCCGCATCAAACTGCGCGTAACCAGCAGGTGCTTCATCCAGCGAGATGACCTTTACGCCTACGATGTCGGCAATCTTGATGCGGTCCCACAAAATGGCTTGCATCAGCGCGCGGTTGTATTGCATCACTGGTGTTTGGCCGGTCATGAAACTATGGGACTTGGCCCAACCCAGCCCTAGCCGGATGCTCAGTGAGCCGGTCTTCGCCGCCTTGTCCACGCCACCCGGATCCTCTGTGACATAGAGACCGGGAATGCCGATCTTGCCCGCCGCACGGGTAATCTCCATCAATGAGTTGAGCACTGTAGCCGGTGCCTCATGCTGCGCACCTTCGTGCCCGTGACCACGGGCTTCGAATCCCACCGCATCGATGGCACTGTCCACTTCTGGAACGCCCAGTATTTGCGCGATCTGGTCGGCCAAGGGCACGTCGGTGGATAAATCTGCTGTCTCGAAACCCACGCTCTTCGCATGCTTGAGGCGTGCGGGGTTGACATCACCAACAATGATCACCGCTGCACCCAACAGGCGCGCGGATGCTGCCGCCGCCAATCCCACCGGACCGGCACCGGCCACATACACCGTGCTGCCCGGACCAACGCCTGCGGTCACGGCGCCGTGGTAGCCGGTGGGCAGAATGTCCGACAGACAGGTCAGGTCGCGAATCTTCTCGATGGCTTGGGCGCGATCAGGGAATTTGAGCAGGTTGAAGTCGGCATAGGGAACCATGACGTACTCGGCCTGGCCGCCGACCCAGCCGCCCATGTCAACATAGCCGTAGGCACCGCCCGGACGTGCCGGATTGACGGTCAGGCACACGCCGGTTTGACGCTCCTTGCACTGACGGCAACGCCCACACGCAACGTTAAACGGCACCGAGACGATGTCGCCCACTTCCACCGTCTCGACGTCCTTGCCCGCCTCAATGACTTCGCCTGTGATCTCATGGCCGAGAACCAAACCGGCCGGCGCAGTGGTGCGCCCGCGAACCATGTGCTGATCGGAGCCGCAGATGTTGGTGGTTAGCACCTTGAGGATCACGCCGTGGTTGGCCGTTCGCCCTTTGGGATTGAGCAGTTTTGGGAAGTCGATGGCGCGGACTTCCACTTTGCCTTGTTCGACGTAAACAACACCTCGATTTGTAGCCATGTCTATCTCCTATGTAATTACTTAAAACAGCACTAAAAACTTGTCGTATCCGTTGAGAAAAAATTAAACTTCTTTTACTTGACAACTCAGAGATCCAGCACCAGCATCGGCGTTTTGGAACGGGAACAACAGGGCGTGAACTGGTCGTTGGCGGCCTGTTCCTCCGGCGTCAGGTACATGTCCTTATGGTCCGGCACGCCTTCCAGCACGCGCGTCAGACAGGTGCCGCAGACCCCCTGCTCGCAGGCGGTCTGCACCTCGACGCCAGCGGCGGCAAGTGCCTGCACCACGGTCTGGTCCTTCGGCACCGTGATGATCCGGCCCGAGCTGGCCAGCTTGACCTCGAAACTCGCGTCACTCGCTGACGGCACCACTTCGGCGGCGAAGAACTCATAGTGCAGCTGGTGCTCGGGCCAGCCTTTCGCACGCGCGGTGTTCAGCACGGCGTCCATGAAGCCTTTCGGCCCGCAGACATACAGGTGCACTCCGCTGGCCGGCGGGATCAGCAGCGCGGCGATGTCCAGTTTCTGTTCGGCAATGCCGTCGTCGAAGTGAAACTGCACTTGGGAAGAGAATCTGGAACCAATAATGCGTTGATGGAAAGCAGTGCGCTCGGGTGAGCGGGTGCAGTAGTGCATTTCGAAGTCGACGCCGACATTAGCCAGCCTTTCTGCCATGCAGAGGATAGGTGTCACACCAATGCCGCCGGCCAGCAGCAGGTGACGCTGGACATCGTGCGCCAGCGGGAAGTGGTTCTTCGGAGCGCTGATTTGCAGCAGCTGCCCTTCCTGAACCTGCTCGTGCATCGCTTGCGAGCCGCCGCGCGAGGCCGGGTCGCGCAGCACGCCGATCAGGTAGCGGTGGGTTTCCTTCGGGTCATTGCACAGCGAGTACTGGCGCGTGAGACCATTGGGCAGGGCCACGTCCACATGCGAGCCAGCGGAGAAGGCCGGCAGCGGCCCGCCGTCCACATCCACCAGCTCGAAGGTGCAGATATCGGCGGCCTCCGTCGCCTTGCGCGCCACGCGGACCGATAGGGTCGATAAGGGGCTCATGGTCAGTCCTCAGGCGCTGGCTGCGGGGCTGGCACCTGGTTGCTCCTGCGCCATCAGACGGTCCAGAATCTTGCGCGACTGCACGCCGCCGGCATCGATGTTGAGCATGAGCAGGGCGCGCTCGGGGTACGCCAGCAGGTTCTTTTGCTGCAGTTCCAGCATCTGCAAGTCTTCGCTGAATATCTTGCCCTGGCCTTCGCGGATGATGGCGGTGAGCGCCTTGTCCTTGGGGTTGAACTTGCGCGCCATGCCCCAGAAATAGTGGATCGAGGTTTCGGTCTCGGGCGTGATGAAGTCCACCACCACGGCGTAAGCCTTGTGCTCTGGCGCCGCGTCGTAGCCGCCCTTGCCGGCGTGGGCGACGCCGACTTCGATCATCACGTTGCTCGGCGGCGTGAAGCGGCAGATCTGCCAGCGGTCCACGGACACGTCATCGGCCAGATTGTTGCCGCGCAGCGCCAGTTTCCAGAATGGCGGCGGCATGATGTCGTTCATGAAACGGCTGGTGACGACCTGCTCGCCTTCGATCGTGGTTTTGCACGGGGATTCGTCAATTTCCTTTTGCCCAATGCTGCCGGAATGCACGTAGGTCTCGTGCGTCAAATCCATCAGATTGTCGATCATCAGGCGGTAGTCGCAGTTGATGTGGAACAAACCACCGCCATAGGCCCACTCGGGGTTGTCGTACCAGTCGAGGTGCGGAATTTTGTCGGCATCGGCTTTTGCCGCATCGCCGGGCCAGACCCAGATGAAGCCATAGCGCTCGACCACGGGGTAGCTGCGGATCGCCGGAAAGCCGCGCACGCGCTGGCCCGGCATGGCGATGGTCTTGCCGTCGCAACCCATCTCCAGGCCGTGGTAGCCGCAGACCAGCTTGCCTTCGGATACGAAACCCAGTGACAAAGGCGCACCACGGTGCGGGCAGAAATCCTCGACGGCGGCGACACGATTTTCCTGACCACGGTAGAAGACAATGCTCTCGCCGCAGATCTTGCGGCCCAGCGGTTTTTCGTCGATCTCATTGGGGGTGCAGGCGACGTACCAAGTGTTTTTCGGGAACATGATGATGACCTCCTTCAGTTAATAAGTCCTGCAACAGACCCTGCAGGTGGGTGATGGGCTTCAATTCAATGATTCAGCATACTGAATGAAATTCATTGTACTGAATTACTGTCCGTAGCGAAAGCCCGAAAATCTAAGTATTAACCCTTTGTTTTGACTTCGTCCGGCTTGTTCTGCTGGTCGTTCAAATGCACAAACTTGCGCAGCAGGCGCATGAACTCGCGCTGCTCCGTTACATCCAGGCTGTCCATCAAGCCCAGGTACATGACCTCCGCGCCCGGGCGAAGTTCCCGCAGCACCGCCTCGCCCTCCGGCGTCAGCGAGAGGCGGCGCTGGCGCCGCGGCAGCATCTCGCGCAGGATCCAGCCCTTGGCCTCCAGGCGGGTCGCGATATCGGCCGTGCTTGAGGTGTCCAGCGCAATCAGCTGGGCCAGAGTCACCTGGTCAACGCCTGGCGTTTCATGCAGGGTGCGCAAAATAGCGTACTGGATCGGCGTGACATGACGGCCATGAACTTCGTGAAACTTGGACACCGCAATCTGCTGGGCGCGGCGAATCAGGTGGCCCGGCTCGTCATAAATCTTGAAGGAAGGCGGGGTGTCGGCAGCTTGGGTCATGGCTGGAAAAAGTAGATGGCCGCGAAGCGGCGTTGTTGAAATATCAAAATTTGGCCAAAGAGCCCATTTTTCGCCATTGTCATCGACACCGGCGGAGGGTTTGTCGGCATCGCATGTCGGTGCAGCATTTTATTGCCGGACGGGTTGGTGGTGGCCGTCAAGGCGCGCAGGTTTTCGCCAATGTGGTCTTGATCTCCCATCAGCTTTTTGAGGTCGAGCGGCGAGGTGTAGGGTGACCTTGCCGTATTCGGATTGTTTGAAGTCGCCACGAAGAAGGTCGGCAACGGACCCGATGAAAGAAGAGAGATTGGGATTGGGCATTAGGATGAGTTTATGCGTCAACACCCCTGCGGGCCGAAAAAAAACCACCTTTCGGTGGTTTTTTGTTTGCCTTGAACGACTTAGTTCAGGGCCGTTTTCTTGCCGTCTTTGTAGACATACAAGGTGATGGCCGGGTTTTTCAATTCACCATTGGTCTCGAACGCGATGGTGGTGGTGACACCTTTAAAGTTGGACTTTGCCAACTCGGGGGTGTAGACCTTTGGATCGGTCGAATTGGCCCGCTTCATGGCATCAACCAGCAGGAAGGTCGCGTCATAGGTGTACGGGCTGTAAACCTGGAACTGACCGGGATACTTGGCGTCGTAACGCTTTTTCCAGGCTTGGCCGCCGGGCATTTTGGCCAGCGATGCACCGCCTTCGGCACAGACCATATTGCCAAGGGTCTTGGCGCCCGCTGCCAGCTTGGCAATCTCGGATGTGCAGATGCCGTCGCCGCCGAAATACTTGACGTTGCTCATGCCAAGTTGTTCCATCTGGCGCAGCATGGGCGCGCCTTGTGCATCCATGCCGCCGAAGAAAACCACGTCAGGCTGCTTGGATTTGACAGCCGTGAGGATGGCCATGAAGTCGGTGGCTTTGTCGGTGGTGAATTGCTCGTCCACCACGGTCATGCCTTTTGTCAGAGCGGTCTTTTTGAACACTTCAGCAACACCTTGGCCGTAAGCGGTACGGTCATCGATCACGGCGACTTTTTTCAGTTTCAGTGAATCAGCCGCATAAAAAGCCAGGCCGGCGCCCAGCGCGTTGTCATTGGCAATGATGCGGAAAACATTCTTGTAGCCAGGCTTGGTCAGACCGGGGTTGGTGGCAGCACCTGTCACCATGGGAATGCCGCAGTCGTGGTAAACCTTGGAAGCGGGAATCGTCGTGCCCGAGTTCAGGTGACCGACCACGCCAGCAACTTTCAGGTCGCACAGTTTTTGTGCAACAGCCGTGCCTTGTTTCGGATCAGCGGCATCGTCTTCAGCCACCAGCTCAAACTTGACTTTCTTGCCACCAATGACAAGGTTTTGTGCGTTCAGGTCTTCAATGGCCATGCGCGCGCCATTTTCATTGTCTTTGCCGTAGTGGGCCTGTGAGCCGGACATGGGTGCGACGTGACCAATTTTGACCACCGCATCTTGTGCAGAAGCAAAACCCGCTGCCATAGCGAGGGTAGCCATGGCAGTCACTCTTAATTTCATTTGCATAAAAACACTCCGATTAGAAAATTACCATTAAAAGTTGAGAATAGTTTTTTTACTCAACGGGCTCGAACATAACGCAAATTTCTGGCCCGCACCATAGCAACGTCCCTAGGTTATTGTTGATAAGGAGGTTACCCGGGGAAAGTTTGTGGGCATGCGGTTGTAGTGATTGCCGATAAGGTGCGGCCAATGCGTAAAAACCTGCCAGCGTCCCTAAACCCTCCCTAAGGTCGGGGCGGCGTTTGAGCCGCTTCCTGTGCAAAGGCCTGATTCACCGATTGGCGCACGACCCGCTCAATCTCTTCATGAAGACGGGGCGCCAGGGTTTGGGTCTGTTCCAGGATCAGTTGCCCAACAGCCTCCCGCAAACGCCGTTCCAGCGTCAGGTCTATCCGCTGCAAAACGCGTTGCACCATTTGCTCTTCCAGCTCGGCAGCAAGCGCCACCGGCCCAATAACGTTGTCTGAAACCGGTGTTTGAGCGGGCATGACCGCGGGCTGGAAGACCTCCGTCAGCGTGGGCACGAAACGGGGCGGACCCGAGGCATTGCTCATGTCCCCTCCCCGGCCGTCGCAAGGTCATGTCGTTTCATGGCGTAACCCCTGTCGGTGTAATGCTTCCAGCGAATGCGTGCAGCGAGGCGGTCTTCCTCGCCCTGCGCCACCACCTCAATAAAACGCTCAAACCGTTCGAACTCGAGCGGAACCGCCTGACCCAGGTTAACCAGAACACTGTAGCCTGAGCACGATTCGAGTGACTCAGCAAGCAACACTGGCGTCTCACCACGGCTGGGTTCACCTGCACCGAGTCGGCCATGGGGCACAAAGTCGGTTGGGGAAAAGCTCCACAGCAACTGATCAAGTCCAGCCAGCAATTCGGGCTCTGCCGTCACCACCACGCTGGCACCACTGGTATAGGCCTTGCGCAGCAATCGGCATCCGTACAGCAGCTTGTCAGCCACATTGAAATGAAAGGCTATTTCGGTCATACCCCGGTTTTGGCGACGGGCGCGCGTCGCTTCACGGGCTTGGCTCTTGCGGGCACTTTTCCTGCCACAGCCACGGGAACCTGGCTTAGCAAATAGTCCAGCAGCAGGGGAACGGGGCGACCAGTAGCGCCCTTCGCCGTGCCACCTTTCCAGGCCGTGCCGGCGATGTCCAGGTGCGCCCAGGGAAACCGGGTGGCAAAGCGCTGTAAAAACTTGGCAGCGGTCACCACGCCTGCAGCTCTTCCTGCAATATTGGCGACATCCGCAAAATTTGATTTGAGCCCTTCTGCGTACTCCTCATCAAGCGGCATTCTCCAGCACAGATCCAGAGAGGATTCACCCGCCTGGGTCAGCGCTTGGGCCAGTGGCTCGTCAGTCGAGAAAAGTGCGCTGCGCACCCCGCCCAGGGCGATCACACAAGCGCCGGTCAGCGTGGCGATATCGATCACGGCCTTGGGCTTGAAGCGCTCCGCATAGGTCAATGCGTCGCACAGCACCAGTCGCCCTTCTGCATCGGTGTTCAGAACTTCGATGGTTTGCCCGCTCATGCTGGTGACCACATCACCGGGCTTGACCGCACTGTCGCCTGTCATGTTTTCGCTCGCCGGAATCAGACCGACCACGTTCAGCGCAGGCTGCAGCTCGGCCAGCGCACGAAAGGTACCGAGCACACTCGTGGCACCGCACATGTCGAATTTCATCTCGTCCATCTCGGCAGCAGGCTTGATCGAGATGCCGCCGGAATCGAAGGTGATCCCCTTGCCAACCAGCACAACCGGGGCCACGGACTTGGCTGCCCCCTCATAACGCAGCACAATAAAGCGCAACGGCTCTGCCGTGCCCTGGGCCACTGCCATGAACGCGCCCATTGCGAGATCGGCAACTTCCTTCGGGCCCAGCACTTCAACCTTGATGTTGCGCAATTTCCCCAGCCCCTTGGCAGCGCCTGCCAGCAAAGTCGGGGTCGCGTGGTTGGCCGGCCGATTGGCCCATTCCTTGGCGAACTCTATGCCCTTGACCAGCGCTGTCCCCTTGTCGAAACCCGCCTTGGCGCTTGCGGCATCGTTCACGGCAAGCACGATACGCTGCAGTTTTGTCGGGCCGGGTTTGGATTTGGTGGTGCTGTAGGTGTAGAGCGCATCGCCGCAGGCGACCACGGCTGCCCGCACGGCATCGGCCTGCGGCTTGTTCAGCGCGCTCAGGCAGAGCACTGCGCGCTGGGTATTGCCGTTCTTCAATGCTGCCAACCCGGCGTTGACAGCGGTGCGAACATTTTTTGGGCTGCCGTCTCCTGCACCCACCAGAAAAACCCGCGTTGCCGCAATGCCTGGCGTGCGGTAGGCGCTGAGCAGCTTGCCCGGTTTGGCTTCAAAGTCACCCGATTTGAGGGCCAGCGCAGCCAGCGCCGACAGGGGATCGTCCTCCAAGCTCAAGTCCTGGGGTATGAGCACAAGCAGGGCATCACATTTTTCGCCAGATACACGGGTACGAGTCAGTGTTTTCAGTTCAAAGTCCATAATTCAGGGTTCAGCAGATAAGATAAAAAATAAAGTAAAACGAAAGCGGCTAGTTCGGTCAATGTTATTCCAATCCTCGATTCGCAAAGAGTTGGCTCACAGTTTCGGGGCAACCCTGGTGGTGCTCGTCACCATTGTGATGACCATTGTGCTGATCCGCACGCTGGGGCAAGCCTCGCGCGGCTCCCTCAATCCGCAGGACGTCATGCTTTTCATGGCTTACTCGGCTTTGGGCCGCCTGCCGACCATCCTGACGCTCTCGCTTTTCATTGCCATGGTCAGCACCCTGTCACGCATGTACCGTGACAGTGAAATGGTGGTCTGGTTCACCAGCGGCCAAGGGCTGGCGGGCTTTCTGATGCCCCTGTTTCGCTTCGCCTGGCCGGTTCTGCTGGTGATTACCCTGATGGCACTTTTTGTCTGGCCATGGACCAACCAGCAGACCAGGGACATGCAAAGCCGCTACCAGCAGCGCGGCGACCTGGACCGCATTGCACCAGGCCAGTTTCAGGAGTCGTCCAGCGGCAACCGGGTATTTTTCATTGACCGCAATCTGGCCGGCGACCAGGCCAGCAACAATGTGTTTATCGCCGCCACCGAAAAAGGCAAAAGCTCCATCACGACGGCGCGATCAGGCCGTATTGAAACCAGGGGAGAGGCCCAGTTCCTGATTCTCGAAAACGGCCAGCGACTGGAAAATGTGATTGGGGAATCGGCCCTCAAAATCAGTGATTTTAAAGAGTACGGCACCAAAACGGGCGAATCGACCGCGCTCGGCGCAAGCGTGCCGCAAGCCAGGCTTTTATCCACTCGCGACTTGAGCAGGACCCCCACCCGCGTCAATCTCGGTGAGCTGGCGTGGCGCTTTGGGCTGGCCCTGTCAGCGATCAACTTTGTGGTTCTGGCCTTGGCGCTGGCCAGCGTGAACCCACGCGCCGGGCGCAGCGGCAACCTGATTTTTGTTCTGTTGGCATTTGTGGTTTACAACAACCTGCTCAATCTGGGGCAAGGCTGGATCGTGATGGGCCTCATCGGTTTCGGCAACTTCCTGGTGGCCCTGCATGGCGGCATCTTGCTGCTGGGCCTGGGCTGGCTGGCCAAGCGGCATACCCACTGGGTTTTCACGCTGCCTCCGCGCATACGCCGCGCATCGCCTGCCATGCGCGTCAATGGAAGCCGCCAGCCATGAAAACCATACGCCGACTGATTTATGGCGAAGTGCTGGCCGCCATTGCGCTGGTGGCCCTGGGTTTCCTGGCGCTGTTTTTCTTTTTTGACCTGGTCGATGAATTGCAGCACCTCGGCAAAAGCAATGGCCTTGGCCGCGCTGGCGACATTTATCAGATCAAACACGCGCTCTTGTATGTGACGCTGCTGATACCCAATCATCTGTATGAGTTGCTCCCCATCTCGGTGCTGATCGGCACCATTTTTGTCATGGCCCGGCTGGCCCAGAGCTCCGAATACACCATTTTGCGCACCAGCGGCCTGGGTCCCTGGCGGGCGCTCAAGCTGCTGCTGGCACTAGGCGCATTTTTTGCGGTGTTCAGTTTTGCCGTGGGAGACTACCTGGCACCCGTCAGTGAGCGTGCCGCGCAATTGCTCAAGGCGCGCTACCAGGGCAAGATCACCATCGGTCAGACCGGTGCCTGGCTGAAAGAAACGCAGGCCGACAATACCTATGTGGTCAACGTGAAAGAACTGTCGCATGACAATAGAATGCAGGGTATTCAGATTTTCGAATTCAACAAAAAGGGCTTGATTGTTTCCACCACCCAAGCACCGACAGGGACTTTTTCCGCTGACGATTCCTGGCATCTGTTGCAGGCCAGCCGTGCAGAATTTCACGTTCCTGCAG
>MERZ01000407.1 GCA_001770785.1 Burkholderiales bacterium RIFCSPHIGHO2_12_FULL_61_11 | reverse complement strand
AGCCGCCTTCCAATATGTTTAAACCAATTTGCCTGGCTGCACGAACTGCGGTCGGATCGATTTCGAGGCCCATCGCGGTCCACCCCAGTTGTTGGGCCAGATTCACAGTCAGACCCGCACCGCAACCTACGTCAATGAATCGACCCTTGGAAAGTTCGGCCAGCGTCAGCCACCCAAAAGGAATGACTACCCGTCTGCCAATCAGAGCAACGAGGCCATTCAATATTCGGGGTAAATGTAGCTGCGGTTCTACGTTGGCGTTCAATACTTTGCTAAGACATTCGTTTCTCAAGCGTGCCTTTGTCGAAGAGAGAAACGAAACTCGCTCAGTGTTGCTGTGGGTGTAATACCTGGCATAGGCCAAACCGATCGTCGAGCGAGTGGGCCGCGGATCAAGGAATAGTGAATGGCAGCCCAGGCAATCCCAATAATTCCACTTCCCGGGGGCGCAACCAAAAGACCAGTCTTGAACATCGCGATACGCCAATGCGCGCTGATGCGATCCGCAGTATGGACACGCATCAACACACTCGAGGCCTTCCGTCGACCATTTTTTAGCAAGAGGCGTGTTCATAAAAAATGCGTCGATGCATCAATGATGCTCAACCCCCTGCATATCCTTGACGGACTCGTCCGATTGGGCAAAGCCAGTCGAGCACAAAGTTGGCACCAATAAAGCCGGCGCCGCCGACGATGAGAATGGTCATGGGTTGTTGGCAGGTGGATTTCTACGATCAAATGAAATGGTTTTCAGCTCAGCAGCAGATTGCGGCGGTTTCCCAATTGGCCGATGGTTTAGAGGCGGGAACGGTGGTAGAACCAGGCTTCAAGCATCAATTTATTTTTGAACGAGGACGGATTTGTTGCCAGTTTCTAGTAAGGGCTTCGGAAGTCATCATTTTATTCGCTGCTTCACGTTTCCAAGCCTTCAGCCAATAAGGCGGGCTTTCACAATCACTCCACGCCCACATTTACCTGGTAGCCGTGCTGTTTCAGCAGAGCGTGCTGTTTGGCCTGGGCCAGGTCGGTTGCCACCATTTCTTTCACCATCTCGTCGAGGGTAATTTCAGCCACCCAGCCGAGTTTTTGTTTGGCTTTGGCGGGGTCACCGAGCAGGGTTTCAACTTCGGTGGGGCGGAAGTAGCGGGGGTCTATACGGATGATGCACCGAGCACCCTCATCCCTGCTCTCTCCCATGTGGAGAGGGGGATTGAGCCAGTAGGCAACTTCGTCGATGCCTTGGCCTTCCCAGCGTAGTTGGAGCCCCAAGGCGGCTGCCGTTTTGTTGATGAAGTCTCGCACGCTGTATTGCACGCCGGTGGCGATGACGAAGTCTTCTGGCTGGTCTTGTTGCAGCATCAGCCATTGCATGCGCACGTAGTCTTTGGCGTGGCCCCAGTCGCGCAGGGAATCGATGTTGCCCATGTAAAGGCAGTCCTGCAGGCCCTGGCTGATGTTGGCCAAGCCACGGGTGATTTTGCGGGTGACAAAGGTTTCGCCCCGGCGCGGGCTTTCGTGGTTAAAGAGGATGCCGTTGCAGGCATAGATGCCATAGGCCTCGCGGTAGTTCACGGTGATCCAGTAGGCGTAGAGCTTGGCGACGGCGTAGGGGCTGCGCGGGTAGAAGGGCGTGGTTTCATTTTGCGGGGTTTCCTCCACCAGGCCGTAGAGTTCGCTGGTAGAGGCTTGGTAGAAGCGAGTTTTGCGTTCCATCCCCAAAATGCGGATGGCTTCCAGAATGCGCAGGGTGCCCATGCCGTCAACGTCGGCGGTGTATTCGGGGCTCTCGAAGCTGACGGCTACGTGGCTTTGCGCGCCGAGGTTATAGATTTCATCGGGCTGGGTTTGCTGGATGATGCGCGTGAGGTTGCTGGAGTCGCTCAGGTCGCCGTAGTGCAGGGTAAAGCGGGCGTTGTTGACGTGCGGGTCTTGGTAGATGTGGTCCACCCGCTGGGTGTTGAACGAGCTGGCGCGCCGCTTGATACCGTGGACGGTGTAGCCTTTTTCAAGCAGGAATTCAGCCAGGTAGGAGCCGTCTTGGCCGGTGATGCCGGTGATGAGGGCGACTTTGGGTTGCGTATTGGTGTTGGTGTTGCTCATGCTTCGTTCTTGAGAAAATCTTGATAGGCGAGCGTCAGGCCATCTTGCAGGCTCACTTTGGCCTGCCATCCCAGCGACTTGAGGCGGCTGCTGTCCATCAGCTTGCGGGGCGCGCCGTCGGGTTTGGTGGGATCAAAGTCGATGGTGCCCTGGTAGCCCACGACCTGACCAACGGTCTGCACCAGCTCTGCAATGGTGATGTCGCTGCCATAGCCCACGTTGATGTGGCTTTGCATGGGGCTGGTGTGCTTGTCGTAGGTGGCCTTGGGCAGGTTCATCACATGCACGCTGGCTGCGGCCATGTCGTCCACGTAAAGAAACTCGCGGCACGGCGTGCCGGTGCCCCAGATGGTGACCTTGGGCGCGTGGTTGGCCTTGGCTTCATGAAAGCGGCGAATCAGCGCGGGAATGACGTGGCTGTTTTCGGGGTGGTAGTTGTCGCCCGTGCCATACAGGTTGGTGGGCATGACGCTGCGATAGTCCACGCCGTGGCTGGCGCCATATTGCCGATTGTAGCTTTCGCAGAGCTTGATGCCGGCGATCTTGGCAATGGCATAGGGCTCGTTGGTGGGCTCCAGCGGGCCGGTGAGCAGTGCATTCTCGGCCATGGGCTGCGGGGCTTGACGGGGGTAGATGCAGCTGGAGCCAAGGAACAACAGCTTTTTGACGCCGCCTTGAAAAGCGGCATCAATCACGTTGGCCTGCATCATCAGGTTTTGGTAGATGAATTCGGCCGGGTAGGTGTTGTTGGCATGAATGCCGCCTACCTTGGCTGCGGCCAGATAGACCTCGTCGGGCCTTTCTGACTGAAAAAACGCACGCACAGCGGCCTGATTGGTCAGGTCGAGCTCGGCATGGGTGCGGGTGATGATGCTTTCGGGAGCGTGGCCAGCAGCCAGCAACTGCCGGGCTATGGCGGAACCGACCATGCCGCGGTGGCCTGCAACGTAGATGTTGGGTGGGGTGTTTGCCATGTTCATGCCTCAGGCTCCGATGGGTAGCGCGGCGACCGGCCATAGGTGTCTTCAAACCGCACGATGTCGTCTTCGCCCAGGTAGCTGCCAGTCTGAACCTCGATCATTTCAAGATCGGTTTTGCCGGGGTTTTCCAGGCGATGGGTTTCGCCAATGGGAATGTAGGTGGACTGGTTCTCGGTAACAAGGAAAGTCTCATTGCCTTTGGTGACCAGCGCCGTGCCTGATACAACGATCCAGTGCTCGGCGCGGTGGTGGTGCATTTGCAGGCTGAGCTTGGCGCCGGGCCGCACGGTGATGCGCTTGACCTGAAAGCGCTGGCCGCAGTCAATGCTGTCGTAGCAACCCCAGGGGCGGGCCACCTTGCGGTGCTGGCTGGCTTGCGGGCTCTGCCTGGTTTCCAGTTGCGCCACCACGCTCCTGACTTGCTCGGCATGACTGCTTGCCGCCACCAGCAGGGCGTCGGGCGTGTCGATCACCAGCAAGTCCTGCGTGCCCAGGGTCACCACGACGCGGTGCGGCGCGTGAATATAAGTGCGCTGGCTTTGAACCGCCAGGCCGTGGCCGTCGATGCGGTTGCCCTGGTCGTCGGGCGGGCTCAGGTCGGCCACGGCATTCCAGCTGCCGACGTCGCTCCAGGCGCCCGCAAATGGCACCACGGCCACCCGTTTATGCCGCTCCAGCACGGCGTAGTCGATGCTGTCGGCGCGGCAGGCGGTGAATGCCTCAGGCTCAGGACGGACGAATTGCTGGTCTTGTGCGGCTTGCGCCATGGCTTGCTGGCAGCTCTGCAAGATGTCGCCTGCATGCTGCTGCAATGCTTCAAGCAGGGTGCTGGCTTGCGCCAGAAAAATGCCGGCATTCCAGAGCACGTTGCCCTGCAAAATCAGCGCCTGGGCGTCATCGGCGTTGGGCTTTTCAAGGAAACGAGCCACGCCAAAGCTGCCATCGCCGCCGGCTGCGCCCTGCTCGATATAGCCATAGGCGGTGCTGGGAAAGCTGGGCACCACGCCAAACGTCACAATGGCGCCCTGGCGGGCGGCATGGCTGCCTTGCTGCACCATGGCCGCGAACGCCTGCGCATCGGGAATATGGTGATCCGAGGGGCAAAACAGCAGCAGGTCTTGCGGGGCCAGTTGCAGCGCTGCCAGCGCCATGGCGGGCGCGGTATTGCGCGCCACCGGCTCCAGGATGATTTGCCCCTTGACCTTGGCCGCCTGCATGGCTTGGGCCACCAGAAACCGGTGGTCTTCTGCGGCAACGCAAATCAGCTCATGGCTTGGGCCGCTGCCATTGATCTGCGCGACCCGCTCCAGCGTGAGTTGCAGCAAGCTTTTATTGCCAACCAATGGAACGAACTGCTTGGGGAAGCTCTTGCGCGAGAGCGGCCACAGCCTGGTGCCTGAGCCGCCGCAAAGAATAACGGGATAAATCATAAGCCTAGACTGTACAGGTTCATGCAAGCACCTCGCCACTGGCAAGCGGCAGACCCAGCGTGTCTTTGGCAAAAAGCGCTCGCGCGGCATCCAGCGGCCACTGAATGGCTATTCGCCGTGTCATTGCAGGCGAGGACGGTAGCCTTGCTGGCGCCTGTCCACTCGCGCAAATTGACCGCAAAACCGGCGAGTCACTCATCGCTTTCCCGGCGGCAGCTCGTGGCTGCCTGGCTCAGAGGGCGGAGATCGCATCGCGCAGCCGTGCCACAAGGTCGGGAATCAGGCTGAGCCGTCCGGCTTCCTCCTCGATCACCCGTTCAAATGCTGCCTTCTTCAAGGCATGAAAATCGATTCCGACCCGCGTACTCGCCGGCACCGTGCTGGCGAGAATGTCGAAGAGCCGGTCGACGGCATGCAGCCGTCCCCACAGATAGTCGTTCTCACGCGTCGCGCGGCTGAAAAAGCCGCCAAAGCCGGCAAAGGTGCCGCCTAGCAGCACCCTCGTCACGTCTGGTGAAGCCAGGCTGACTGCATCGTCGGGACTGATGCGGTCGATCAGGATCTCCTCGATCGGTCCGCTTTCAAGGGATAGGGTGCTCATCACGGGACGAAGGAGGATGTCCCAGTAGAAATAGCCCAGATAGCCGGCGAGAATGACCTTGCGGCAGCGGGGCGCGAGATTGAGCACCAGCGAAGAGGACAACACCGCGTCCGCATCGTCGTTTCTGCGGGCCAGATCGCATTCGATGGCCAGTCGCTTGACCAGACTGGAGATGCCGGCATCACTGGTGCTGACAAACTGGTCGATTTCCATTCGCCCCAAATCCGCCAGGAATAGTTTCCGACACATGGCAATCGCCTGAGTACTCAGGAAACTGGTACCGTCGTAAATCGACATTTCATCGATGAGCCTGTGGATCTGCATCTTTACAAGATCGAGATCCTCGGGATCCGTCGAACAGGAATCCGTTGGCGAGGTGTTTCCATAAAGATCATTGATCTCATGAAGAACGAAATTCAGTCGTCTCTTCTTATAGATCACTCCGAAGTCGATCACTATTCTCGAGAACGGGGGCATCTCGGTGTCTTCGAATAAGTCGGGCGTCACCGGATAGGAATCGGCGAGCATCGCCTGGTTCTTGGCCCATTGTTCGACCGCCTCCTGAACCCTGTGCGCCGCCGTCGAATCCTTGGCAAAACGGCAGGCGGCGTTGATAAGATCGACGACGGAATCCAGCGCCTCCAGGACAATAGATCGCATCCACGCATCGTAGACGATCGGCATAGTCGACAAGAGCTTCGTCGAGCTCAGGCGCCAATGCCGCAGATCATTGATGGTGAAACTGCCGCTGATTCGCCCCCCTGTTTCTTGGTCGAGCAATTTTACGATCTTGGATCGGGCGTGATAAATGGTCTCCTTCAACCGTCGCACCTGCTTGTTGTAACGGCTGATGTCCGCCAGTTCGTTGTAGGTCGGATCGGTGCGGGGCAAGTCGGAGAGCGCCCCTCGCAAGGTCGCAAAAAACCCCGGAACACTGCTGCTGGCAGCCGGTTTATCCGTCAGGGAATGGGGGTCGATATAAATGAGACGACGATCCACTTCCCGGAACGCGCTGTGCGCGCGGATGGCCTCGAGTGTCGCCGCGATCGGCTTGTTGTCGAGGATGCTGCCATCGACCAGCACCGCTTCCTCCGGCTTCATGCCCTGGTCACGATACTGGCTGAAATTGCGTGCAAGAAAGCGTGAGCGTGCGGGCCAAGGCCGGCGGCGGGATGCCAGAAGATCATCCATTTCGCGTATCTGGGCCGGTGGAAAAGCACCCGGATAGGAAGCTGAGGCGCGGGCGGCGAAAGCCAGCGACGGAAGACTGTCGAAGTCAAAATCGCTTTGAAGATGGCCGGATTCGTCATGGTCGAGACGGAAGCGGAGAAGGTGACGATGCTCGCGTTCATTGACCACGGGCGGATCGTGAATGAAAATCGACCGATCGAGACCGCGGAAATCGGTCACCGTGACCAGCAGGTCCAGCCTTGTGCCTGGCGGAAGCAGGGATTCGTTAGAGGCCTCCGGTCTCTCCATGGCCGTCAGGCCATCAAGAGCGAAGGTGGCGAGACGACGGCCATCAAGGGGCGGCTTGAACCAGCGCGAGCGCAGGAACACCGAAACCCGTTCCTGCATTTCGGCATCGACCTTGCCGATGAGCAGGCCCTCCCGCTTGAGCCGTGCCAGCAGGGGCCGCACGAGAGGCCGGAAAATCCATTTGCTCCAAAGCCGCGCTTTGGCCTCGGGCGCGAGCAGCTTGAGCATGTCGGCTTCAGCCAGCCACATATCGGTCAGCGGCGCAAGGCTGAGATCATGAGCCAGGGCTCTGGCGAGCGCGATGCCGTTCATGCCGCCTGCAGACGATCCGGAGATGACGTCCACAATGACCCGAAGGGAGAGGTGCTGGCCGATTGCCTCGAGACACTGGAGATAGACCTCCCCGGTCGATCGCTCTGGTTCCTCCGGATAGCGGCTGAGAAATGAAGGGACCTCGCTGCCCTCGCCCTGCCTGTTCCGGTGGTGACAAAGCTTGGATGCCCGGACCAGGTTCAGGATTTCCCGGTTGATGCCATGCTGGTAGATGGCGAGTGAAACGCCTCCGAAGTACACGATCGCCAGCCGCAATTCTTTTTCTTTCATGGCAGACTCACTCTCCTCCAGCCAATGGGAATTAATATTCATTCTATGCCTTCCCCACCCGTCCTCGCAAGGCTGAAGCCGGCCGGCAGGCACTGCCTTTGCGGGACAAAGCACTGCGTCTGCAAAAGCCGCTTCAGTCAACCCGCCCCATCACCGGTTAAATTCCCAATGCTTGCTGGCGCCTATCACCGCGTTGGGGTAGGGCGCCTTGCCGCGCGAGCCGTTGTAGCGACCCAGGCCCATGAAAAGGTCGCCTCGTTCGCGGTCCAGGTAATGGCGCAGGATAACGCAGCCAAAGCGCAGGTTGGTCTGCATCTGAAACAACTTGCCGGGGTCACCATCGCCAATCACGCGGGTCCAGAAAGGCATGACCTGCATGTAGCCGCGGGCACCCGCATGGCTCACGGCGAACTTACGGAAATTGCTCTCGACCTGGATCAGGCCGAGCACCAGCGTCACGTCCAGCCCGGCACGCTTGCTTTCGTACCAGACGGACTGGAGAAACTCCTTGCGGATCTGCCATTGCGGTGTTTTCTTTTTGAGGCGATCGCTCATGGCGCCCAGCCAGCGCAGGTAGGCCAGCCGGCTTTCGGTATCCTTGAACTCCGGGACCAAGGGTGCGCGGTTGGCAACGGCTGCACTCAGCGCCGTTCGCACCGAGTCGATGAGCGGTTCTTCGACCTGCCCACCGGCCCTGGCGTGTTCTGAAAATAATAGCGGTGAACACGCGGCAGCGAGGGACTGCAGGCACTTTCTTCTTGAAATCCGGGCTGAGACTGTTGATGCCTTGAAGTGGGGCACTGGGACGGTCATGGGATGTTGTCGATCTTCGCGCAGCCCTCACAGGGCCAGTTTGTCCTTGAGAAAATCCAGCACAATGGCGGCATCGACCTTGCTGGCAGCGGCGTCACGGCGGTGCTGGTATTCAAACTCGCCCTCCTTCAGGCCGCGCTCTGAAATCACCACCCGATGCGGCACGCCAATTAGCTCCCAATCAGCAAACATGGCGCCTGGCCGCTCGTCGCGGTCATCGAGCATCACGTCAATGCCGGCCGCCAGCAAGTCGTCGTGAAGCTCGGTGGCGGCGGCCGTAACGGCTTCGCTGCGGCGCATGCCGATGGGGCAGAGCACCACAGTGAAGGGCGCAATGGCGTCGGGCCAGATGATGCCGCGCTCGTCGTGGTTTTGCTCAATCGCCGCTGCCGGAAGGCGTGTGATGCCAATGCCGTAGCAGCCCATCTCCATGAACTGGGGCTTGCCGTTTTCATCGAGAAACGTGGCATTCATGGCCTGGCTGTAGCGCGTGCCAAGGTAAAACACATGGCCGACTTCAATGCCACGCTCAATGGCCAGCACGCCTTTGCCGTCGGGCGAGGCGTCGCCCGCGACCACGTTGCGGATGTCGACGATCAGGTCGGGCTCTGGCAGGTCACGGCCCCAGTTGACACCGGTGAGGTGAAAGTCGGTTTCGTTGGCGCCGCAAATCCAGTCCCTCATCACGGCCACCTCACGGTCGGCCACGATGTTGAGCGGTTTTTTCAGGCCCACAGGTCCCAGGTAACCCGGCGTGCAGGCGAAGTGGTCTTCGATTTCAGCCACGGTAGCAAAGCGGAAACCCGTGTCGAGCCCGGGCAGCTTGCCGACTTTAACTTCGTTCATGTCGTGGTCGCCGCGAAGCAGCAGCAGCCAGACCTGGGTTTTGACCACTTCGTCGTAGTCGTTGAGTTCATCGGTGGCCAGCACCAGCGACTTGACCGTGGTTTGCAGCGGGATGCTTAGCAGTTCGGCCACATCGGCGCAGGTAGCTTTGCCAGGCGTTGGCGTTTTGGCCATGGCCTGTGACGGGGCTTGGCGCGGGCTTGCGGGTGCCAGCGCTTCGGCTTTTTCCATGTTGGCCGCGTAGTCGCTAGTGGGGCAATAAACGATGGCGTCTTCGCCGGTGGCGGCGATCACCTGGAACTCCTCGCTCAGGTCGCCGCCAATGGTACCGCTGTCAGCGGCCACCGCGCGGTAGGTCAGGCCAAAGCGGTCAAAAATCCGGCGATAAGCCTGCGCCATGTTTTGATAGCTGACTTTGGCCGAAGCCTGGTCGCGGTCAAAGCTGTAGGCGTCTTTCATGGTGAACTCGCGGCCCCGCATCAGGCCAAAACGCGGCCGGCGCTCGTCGCGGAATTTGGTCTGGATCTGGTACAGGTTTTTGGGCAGCTGTTTGTAACTCTTGATGTCCTGGCGCATCACGTCGGTGACGACCTCTTCACTGGTCGGCTGGACCACGTAATCGCGGCCATGGCGGTCCTTGATGCGCAGCATCTCGGGGCCCATTTTTTCAAACCGGCCGGTTTCCTGCCAGAACTCGGCTGGCTGGATCACCGGCATGGCCATTTCCACGGCACCGGCGCGGTTCATTTCCTCGCGAACAATCGCCTCCACTTTGCGGATCACGCGCAAACCCATGGGCATGTAGTTGTATATGCCAGCGCCCAGTTTTTTGATCAGGCCAGCGCGCATCATGAGCTGATGGCTGACGATTTCCGCGTCGGCAGGTGCTTCCTTGAGGGTGGAAATGAAGAACTGGGAGGCTTTCATGGGCTATTTTTCTGGGTTTGGGTGGCTGCCGCCGTGCTGGGCGCTTGGCGCTGGCGCCTTCGCTGTGCATAATGGGTTCAGTTTAAAAAATTTGAGGTTTGATTATGCTTGACCGTGACGGCTTTAGGCCCAACGTCGGCATCATCTTGCTCAACCAGAAAAGTCAGGTATTTTGGGGCAAGCGTATCCGTACCCACTCGTGGCAGTTTCCGCAGGGTGGCATTGACCGGGGTGAAAATCCCGAGCAGGCCATGTTGCGTGAGTTGCACGAAGAGGTGGGTTTGTTTCCGCAGCACGTACAGGTGCTGGCCCGTACCCGAGACTGGTTGCGCTATGAGGTGCCTGACCGGTTCATCCGCCGCGATGCGCGCGGACATTACCGAGGCCAGAAACAGATCTGGTTCCTGTTACAACTGGTCGGTTACGACTGGGACTTTAACCTGCGCGCAACAGACCATCCCGAGTTTGATGCCTGGCGCTGGAACGACTACTGGGTGCCGCTCGATGTGGTGGTGGAGTTCAAGCGGGGCGTGTATGAGCTGGCGCTTACCGAGCTGGCGCGCTTCGTGCCGCGCGTTGATTACCGGGTTGAGTCCCGCCCGGACCATCGCAGCCGTTACTTGCGCAGTGGCATGCACCAGCGCGATCAGGCTGCAGACCCACAGGCAGGAGAAGCTTCCCGCGAGGTGAGTGATCCGCTGCATTCTTACACCGCCAGATTGGGTGCCTCGTTTGAACTGCCTCCTGGTGCCACCTTTGAGCCTGATCCGCAATCCGGTCTCGGCGTGGCTCCTCCCCCCAAGAAAACATGAAACTCCAATCGACCATACTGGCTCTCTTGCTGGGCGCAAGCTGCGCGGCCTGGGCTCAGCCCATGGCGGACAATCCCGACTGGAAAGAGTCCGAAGTGCCGCAGCCACCGGCCTTTGACATCGGCAAGCTCATGACGTTTGAGGTGTCGCCCAACTCGTCGCTGGTTTATGGTGTCGACCCGTCAACGATCCGCATTTCCAGCAGCGACAGCGTTGTGCGCTATGTGGTGGTGGCCCGCAGCGCCAGCGGGGCAAGCAACGCCATGTATGAAGGCATACGCTGCGCTACCGGCGAGTTCAAGACCTATGCTCGCTACTCACCGGATGGCCACTGGAACCCGGTAGCCCAGCCGCAGTGGCGTTCGCTGTTTGAAAACATGCCGTCCAGACATGCGCTGCGATTCGCCAGGGCCGGGGCCTGCGACAACGCGGCGCCGGCAACGTCGGTTGATGCGCTGGTCAATCGGTTGAAAGACCCGACGTTCGGGACAGCCAATTAGGGGTCCATGAAAGCACCTGCGGGGCGCAGACGCTCTTCAGGTTTTACCGAATCAGAACCAGGTTGGTGCGGTGAACCATTTCAGGCTCACCGGTGTAACCCAGCAGTTTTTCGAATTCCGACGATGATTTGCGGCAAATCAGCCTGGCTTCGGCGCTCGAATAATTGGCCAGACCCCGGGCAATTTCCGCGCCGTCGGCATTCCTGACTGCGATCACCTCGCCGCGCGAGAAATCGCCTTGCACCTCGGTCATGCCAATGGGAAGCAGGCTTTTGCCTTCGTCGCGGACCTTGCTGGCGGCGCCCGCATCCACAGTGACCGCACCGCGCAGTTGCAGGTGATCAGAGATCCACTGCTTGCGCGCCTGCATCTTCTGGGTTTGCGCCACCAGCAGCGTGCCAATGGCTTCGCCCTGGGTCAGCCGGATCAGCGCCTGGGGCTCGCGGCCCCAGGCAATCACGGTGGAGGCCCCCGAACCTGCGGCGCGTTTTGCGGCCAGAATTTTGGTGATCATGCCGCCACGGCCGATGCTTGAACCGGCACCGCCCGCCATGGCTTCCAGCGCCGCATCGCCGGCGATGGC
>MERZ01000406.1 GCA_001770785.1 Burkholderiales bacterium RIFCSPHIGHO2_12_FULL_61_11 | reverse complement strand
TCCAGCACGGCCATCCTGCTGTGCAACCTGGGCACGCCCGATGCACCCACGGCCCCTGCGCTGCGCCGCTATCTCGCCGAGTTTTTAAGCGATCAGCGCGTCGTGGAAATTCCCAAGGCGCTGTGGTGGCTGATCCTGCACGGCATCATTTTGCGAACACGGCCGAAAAAATCCGCCGCCAAATACGCCAGCGTCTGGATGCCTGAGGGCTCGCCGCTCAAGGTCTGGACGCAAAAGCAGGCCGTCATGCTGCGCGGCTACCTGGCCGCGCGCGGGCACATTGTGGAAGTGCGCTACGCCATGCGTTACGGCAACCCGTCGATTGCCTCGCAATTGAACCAGCTCAAGCTCGAGGGTGCCACCCGTATCCTGATCCTGCCGTGCTATCCCCAATACAGCGCCACCACCACCGCCAGCGTGTTTGACGCGGTTTACAGCTGGGCCGCCCGGGCGCGCCAGATTCCCGAATTTCGCTTCGTCAACCACTACCACGATGCAACCGGCTACATCAATGCGCTGACCGACAAAATTCGCACCCACTGGCGCCACAGCGGCCAGGCAGAGCAGTTGGTCATGAGCTTTCATGGCGTGCCCGAACGCACGCTCAAGCTGGGCGACCCCTACCACTGCGAATGTCGGAAGACTGCCCGCCTGCTGGCCGAAAGTCTCGGACTGGAAAAGGACCGCTACAAGGTCACTTTTCAGTCACGCTTTGGCAAGGCCAAATGGCTGCAGCCCTATACCGAACCGACGCTGATCAAGATGGCGAAAGCGGGCGTAAAAAGCGTGGACGTGGTGTGCCCGGGCTTCACCGGCGACTGCCTGGAAACCCTCGAAGAAATTGCCATGGAAGCGCGCGACGCTTTTTTGAAGGCGGGCGGAAAAACCTTCAATTACATCGAATGTCTGAACGACAGCCCGCAGTGGATCGCCGCGCTGGCAGATTTCAGCGTGCAGCACCTGGCGGGCTGGCCCACACAGACGCAGCCTGACCACCAGGCGCTGGCAGCAGCACGCACGGCGGCAATGGCTTTGGGTGCCAAGCAGTAAGCTGTTTTTAATGCGCTGTTTGCTATTCTCTTAGTGGCTGATAGCCGGGTTCATGAGACCACCAGAATCTGCAAATATGTTCCGCATTCAGCCTTGCAGGCGAATTGTCAGAAGGGTTGCCTCATGGCAAACCGGATTTTTTATTGCTTCCAGGCGAGCTGCGACCGCGCTGACCAGTACCTGGCCAGCCGCGGCAGCAGCAGCACCGCCAGCACAACCAGTATCAGCACCAGCGAGACGGGGCGCTGGATAAACACGATGGCACTGCCCTCGCCTATCGACATGGCGTTGCGCAGCTGCGCTTCGGCCAGCGGGCCCAAAATCATGCCGACGACCACCGGCGCGGTCGGAAAGTCAAAGCGGCGCATCACCACGCCCAGCACGCCAACGCCGTACAGCAGAAACAAATCAAAGGCGCTTTGACGCATGCCGTAGACCCCAACCGTCGCAAAAATCAGGATACCGGCGTACAGGTAAGGCTTGGGGATTTTCAGCAGCTTGACCCACAGGCCGACCATGGGGAGGTTGAGCACCAGCAGCATCGCATTGCCGATGTACAGCGACGCAATCAGCGCCCACACCAGTCCCGACGAGGTGGTAAAGAGTTGTGGCCCCGGCTGGATGCCGTAGTTCTGGAAAGCGCCCAGCAAAATGGCCGTGGTATTTGAAGTGGGAATGCCCAAGGTCAGCAAGGGAATCATCGCGGTCGTGACGGTGGCGTTGTTGGCCGCCTCAGGCCCGGCCACGCCTTCAATGGCGCCGGCCGTTCCGAACTCGGCCTTGACATCGTCCCTGGCCATTTTTTTTTCGGTGGCATAGCTCAGGAAAGTCGGGATCTCGGTGCCGCCGGCGGGAATACAGCCAAAAGGCACGCCAATGGCCGTGCCGCGCAGCCACGCAGGCCACGAACGGCGCCAGTCTTTTTTGGTCATGTAGACCTTGCTCATCCGGTTCTGGTCCTCGACCACCCGGCCTTCGTAGAGCACCGCATACATCGCCTCAGCCACGGCAAACAGGCCCACGGCCACCAGCACGATCTCGATGCCGTCAAGCAGTTCTGGCACACCGCCGGTGTAACGCGCCTGGCCCGAGATTTGATCCATTCCCACCAGCCCCGCGGCCAGCCCGATGAACAGCGCGGTCAGGCCACGCAGGGTGCTTTTTCCCAGCACGGCGCTCACCGTGGTAAAGGCCAGCAGCATCAGCATGAAGTACTCGGGCGGCCCCAGCTTGACGGCCAGTTCCGCCACGATGGGCGCAAACAGCGTGACCAGCACCGTGGCTATCGTGCCGGCCACAAACGAGCCCACGGCAGACGTCGCCAGCGCAGCGCCCGCACGCCCGCTCTTGGCCATGCGGTTGCCCTCCATCGCCGTCACCATGCTCGCCGTCTCCCCCGGCGTATTGAGCAAGATCGAGGTGGTGGAGCCGCCATACATGGCGCCGTAGTAAATGCCGGCAAAAAAGATCATGGAAGCGGTGGCTTCGACCTTGGCGGTGATCGGCAGCAGCATGGCCACCGCCACCGCGGGACCGATGCCAGGCAACACGCCAATGGCCGTTCCCAGCGCGCAGCCGACCAGGCACCACAGCAGATTGACCGGTGTGGCGGCAGTGACAAAACCCTGCAGCAGCTGGTTGAAAACGTCCATGAATTTGCAGGCTTAAAGCCACCCGGTTGAAGTAATGCCAGGCAGATTGATGGCCAAAAATTGGGTGAAGGTCCAGTAGACCGGGGCGGCAATTGCCATGCCGATCAGCACGTCCTTCAGCCAGGCGACCGGGCGCCGGTCGGCCCTGCCCGCGGCACCGCGCAAGCCTTGCACCGCCAGCACAAAGCACAAGGTGCAACTGAAGATGAAGCCGATGGAAGTGATCAGGGCGGCATTGGCCAGCAAGCCTGCCGAAACCCAGACAAAGCCAGGCCAGTAAGCCATGGGCGCACCGGTGGGCACATCCATGGAGCGAAAGCCGCCGCTGCGCGATTCCCACACGATAAAGCCACCGCACAGCAGCAGCGCAACGGCAATCAGCCAGGGCAAGAAGTTCGGACCCACGCCGCCATAGCCGGCAGTCGATGAAATACCGATGGCGCCGAGCGCCAGCCCCAGGCCGACCAGCGCGACGCCGATGCCAATCAGCGTCTGGAACAGGGAAGGAGGCTGTTTTATCATGGGTTGCACCGCCAGGTTAAATGCGCCGTGACGACCGGTACTGCCGGCGCGCGCAAGTCGGATTAGCCCAAAGGGCGTCACCCGACCTGCCGGCCGGCTTAGATCATGCCGGACTTGACCATGGTGGCGCGCAGGCTGGCAAAGTCGTCATCAACAAACT
Source organism: Burkholderiales bacterium RIFCSPHIGHO2_12_FULL_61_11 (assembly GCA_001770785.1). GTDB lineage: Bacteria > Pseudomonadota > Gammaproteobacteria > Burkholderiales > Burkholderiaceae_C > Polaromonas. The sequence continues at coordinate 9,997 of MERZ01000406.1, read as the reverse complement.
TTTCGAAGGCCGGGCCCGTCAGCACAGCGGGCGTCCAGTTGTTTTTCTCCAAAGCTTCAGCCCAGCTCTTGGACTTGACGGCCTTGAGAATCATCTCGGTCAGCGTCTTGCGCTGCTCGGCGGTAATGCCGGGGGCGCCATAAACACCGCGCCAATTGCCAATCACGACATTGATGCCCTGCTCCTTGAGAGTGGGAACGTTCACGCCCTTCAAACGCGTCTCGGAAGTCACGGCCAGCGCCTTCATCTTGCCAACCTTGATGTACTCCGAAAACTCGCTGTAACCGCTGCCGCCCACCGTGACGTTGCCGCCCAGAATGGCCGCCGTGGCTTCTCCGCCCCCGCGAAAGGCCACGTAGTTGATTTTGGAGGGGTCCACGCCGACTTCACGCGCAATCATGGCCGCTGCGATGTGCTCTGTGGAGCCGCGCGAACCGCCGCCCCATTTGACGCTGCCGGGGTCTTTCTTGAGCTGGTCAATCACGTCTTTCATGGTCTTGAAAGGCGAGTCGGCTGGCAGTACAAACACGTTGTACTCGCTGGTCAGGCGGGCAATCGGCGTGGCCTGCGACAGGCTGACCGGCGGCTTGCCGGTGATCTGGCCGCCCAGCATCACGGCGCCCATCACCATCAGGGCGTTGCCGTCGCCCTTGCTGCTGTTGACAAACTGGGCCAGGCCCAAGGCACCTGCGGCGCCGCCCTTGTTGTCGTACGTGACGGTTGAGGCCGCGCCGGAGTCTTGCAGCGCCTTGCCCAGCGCACGGCCCGTGGTGTCCCAGCCGCCGCCGGGGTTGGCTGGAATCATCATCTTGACGTTAGCTGCGGCAAAAGCCGACAGCGGCAACGCACCCGCAGCGGCCAGGGCCGCCATGGATTTCAAAAAGGTATCGCGACGCATGAGTATCTCCTTGTAGTGGTGGTAGCGGACTGATCATGCGCCTTCTTTCTGTCAAACGGCTGTCCAAAAACATTAGGGAAAGTGCTAATGTCCTGACCATGCCACCCACAATGAAATTGCTGCTGATCGAGGACGATGCTTCCATGCAGGCCGCCCTGCAACGCACCCTGAGACGGCGCGGCATGGAGGTTTCAGGCTGCACCGATGGCCGCAAGGCGCTGGACCAATGGACCACCGCGCAGCCCGACGTGGTGGTGCTTGACCTCAGCCTGCCAGGGCTCGATGGACTGCAGGTGCTGGAGCAGGCGCGGCGCCAGGGGCTCACCACGCCGGTGCTGATCCTGACGGCCCGCGGCACCGTGGGCGACCGCATCATGGGCCTGAACCTGGGGGCTGATGACTACCTGCCCAAACCGTTTGACCTGGATGAACTCGAAGCGAGGCTGCGCGCGCTGAGCCGCCGACACACGGCATCAAGCCTTGCAAGCAACACCGAATCAGACGCCAATTCACAGATGGCAGGTCATCTCCGCTACGAAAAAGAAAGCGGCGCAATATACCATCAGGGTCTGGTGCTGGAACTCGCACCGCGCGAGCTGGCGCTGCTGCAGGCCCTCATCGCCAAACCCGGCCATGCGGTGTCGAAAGAACGGCTGTTTGAACTGGTGTTTCCCGGTGAAGCCGACGTGCAATACGAAGCCGTGGAAGTGGTGGTTTACCGGCTGCGCAAGAAACTCGTTCACACCGGCGTCACGCTGGTCACGCTGCGCGGCCTGGGCTATTTGCTGAAAGTGGATACGCAATGAAACGCATGGAGGCCATTGAACGCAGTGCAGGGCCGCCCCAAGCAAGCTCAGCCCCCGAGGGGCTGGAGCCTGCGGCTCCAAGTCTGCCTGAGCAGACTTGGACAGGCGACAGAGGTGAAGCGTCTCGCGAGCCGCGGCCTGCAAGGCCTCGCGCAGTACGCGAAGCGACAAGCGTGGGGGCCATCTCTCTTCGAAGATACCTGCTGCTGGGCATCCTGCTGCCCGTCGGCCTGCTGGTCGTTGTCAATACCGTCAGCCTTTACAGCCAGGCGCTTGGCGCCGTCAACACGGCCTACGACCGCACCCTGCTGGCCTCGGCCAAATCGATAGGCGAGGAACTGGACGTGACCGGCTATGACGGGGAGGCCGAGTTGCGCGTGACCGTGCCGTATGCCGCGCTGGAAGCGTTCGAGGCCGACAACCAGAGCCGCCTGTTTTACCGGGTCTCCAGCCTCAAGGGCGAGATGGTTTCCGGTTTTGCGCAACTGCCCTTCTGGCATGGCCGCATTCCGGCCCAGCCGCCTTACGCGGCGCTGGTTGATTTTTATGACGACATCTACCGCGGCGACGCTGTGCGCGTGGCCGTGTTGCTGCAGCCGGTGACCAGCCCGCAGGGCCGCGGCATGGCGGTCATCCAGGTCGCCGAAACCCTGGAACTGCGCAAAACGCTGGCCCGCAAAATTCTGTTCGACACACTGTGGCGACAGGCCTTGCTGCTGGCCGTGATCGCACTGGTTGCCGTGATCGTGGTGCAGCGCGCCACCCGCCCCGTGCGCCGCCTGAGCGCCGAACTGCAGGCTCGCCCCGAAGGCGATCTGACAGCCATCGCCGCGGCCGATGCGCCACGCGAGTTGCTGCCACTGATTGACGCCACCAACGCCGTGATGGCTCGCCTGCAACAACTGCTGGACAACCAGAAACGCTTTGTACGCGACGCCGCGCACCAATTGCGCACGCCGCTGGCGGTGCTGAAAGTGCAGGTGCAGTCGGCGCTTCGTGGAGACATGGATGCGCACGAAGCCTTTGCTGAAATCAATCAGACGGTGGACCGCGCCACCCTGCTAGCCAACCAGATGCTGGCGCTGGCCAAGGTGGAGCAGCTGCGCCAGCAGGCCGGCCTGCGAACCATCGACCTGGCGCAGGTGGTTCGCCAGGTCGCACTGGACTTGTCACCGCTGATTGCAGAAAAAGACATCGACTTCGAAATCGAGACTGTACCCGCCGCCATTGAGTCGGACGAATGGATGCTGGGCGAGCTGACGCGCAACCTGCTGCACAACGCCATCAAGCACACGCCCCACCGCGGCGCATTGACTGTGCGTATCGTGCGCGATGCCGGCTACGCGGCCCTGAGCATCAGCGACAGCGGCCCGGGAATTTCGTCCGGGCTGGCGGTGCATCTGTTCCAGCCCTTTTCGGCGGGCAACGCGCGCCACGGCTCCGGCCTGGGACTGGCGATCTGCCGGGAAATTACCCGGGCGCTGGGCGGCAGCATCGCGCTGGAAAACCGCCTGGTGCATGGCCACGTCACGGGCCTGGACGCCACGGTCCGCCTGCCGTTGTTTCAGCTTCGGGTTCAAAATAGCACTTAATGGAAAAATTACGCATTGACAAGTGGCTGTGGGCTGCCCGCTTTTACAAAACCCGCTCGCTCGCGGTGGAGGAAATTGACAAAGGGCGCGTGCGCCTCAATGACCAGGAAGCCAAGCCTGCGCGCGAGGTCAAGGTGGGCGACACTGTGGCGCTGCGGCAAGGCCAGGTGCTGCGTATGCTGGTGGTGCGCGGCATCAGCAGCCAGCGCGGCGCGGCGCCGGTGGCGCAGCAGCTTTACGAGGAAACCGCCGAAAGTCTGAAAGCGCGCGAACAGGCCGCGGAGCAGCGCCGTCTGGCGAATGACCCGGCCAGCAGCCTGGAGCGCGGTCGGCCCACAAAGCGCGACCGCCGCACGCTGGACAAGGCGCAAGACAAGGCCTGGGACCAGCGCTGGAGCGCCTCGGTCAGCGGTGGAAAAGAGCGCTGATTTGCGGCCCTGTTTATAGCTACTGGCTCCCGTCAATAAATTGCTACAGACCTCTTTTGCTAACGTTTTCAAACAGATTGCGCGCTACAGCGCCAGGCGACGGCGCAGCTCGCGCACCGCGCTGTCCACGGTGGTCAGCACTGGCAGACCGGTGCGCTGCGCCACCAGGTGGTCTGCGCCCATTTTTCTTGCTGGAAATCCGCAAGAGTGTCGCGGACTTCCGGTGTTCCGCTGGCTTATTGCACGCGGCGCTCGATGGTAATTTCCTCGACTTCCACCCGGCGATTGGGCTCCAGGCATTTGATCAGATCAGCCCGTTTTTTGTCGGTGCAAACCACCACCGGATTGGCCTCGCCCTTGCCTTGGGCTTTCAGTCGGTTCGCGTCAGTTCCCTTGGCTGTCAGGTAATTTTTTACCGAGATAGCACGGCGCTCTGACAGCTTCTGGTTGTATTGTTCAGAGCCGATGCGGTCGGTGTAGCCGGTAATCACAACGTCGTTAATCTCGCGGTTGTTGCTGAGGACATTCGCGATTTCATCGAGCTTCGGTTGCGGCATCCGCAATTCGGCGCTGTCAAATGCAAACAACTCAGTGGCCGAAAAAGTCTGTTTTTCGAAGCGCACAGGTGGCGGCGGTGGTGGAGGAGGCGCAGGCGCAGCAACGACAACTTCAGGAACAGGCGCCAGTGCCACCGGGGCCACATACGGTGCGGGCGCCTGCGCTCTCGCGCCAAAGCGATAAATCAGGCCGAGCGAGACCAGGTCGACGTCGCCCTTGTTGCCGACGGCATCATTGATCCGGTAGCGTTCCGCCTCGACGCGCATGGCCAGCGCCTCAGTGAAAGCGTACTGAAGCCCCACGCCAAACTTGTAGTTCGCCGCGTTCTTTTTGGGGTTGGGGTTGGTCACATGGACGGCGCCGGTGCCAGTGAAGGAGTCTCTGGCTTGCGCGTAGTTCAGGCCGACCCGGCCAAACGCTGAAAACTTTTCAGTGAAGGGGACAATGCCGACCAGATCAAGATTCAGGCCTCTGAGCTTGATATTGCCGTTCAGGGTTCCCGCAGGTACCGTGGTCGCGCTATAGCCGAAATTCCCCAGATCGAAATAGCCGCCTTCAATCGCAAAATTCTTGTTGAGCTGGTAGCCACCAAAAACTTTGAAGCCGGTGGAGCGGTCGTCATCGACGATTACGCTCGACGTAAAACCTCCTGAAAGCAAGCCAGCGCTGATTCTCGGGTCGTCGATGGTTGCCATCGACCGGCCAACGTTGGCGCCGCCGTACCAGCCAGAATCCTGTGCCATGGCGACCGGACTGGCCAGGGCGGCGAGTGCCAGCAAACCCAGCGTTCCTGATGCTCTTGTTAATTTCATGTTTTTCTCCAGCAGGATTTAAAAACTGTTGTGCCTGTTGCAAATGCAATGTTGGCGATACTTTTGGCGATATTTCTTGTTCTCTTCACATAGGTCGGCAGAATTGACTCTGCCGACCTATGAAACTCAAGCCTTAGGGGGCAGGCACGTTGATGACGGTGTTCACCAGCGTCACTGAAGCACCCAGAGACAAGGCCCGGCCGTTCAGCGTTACCGGGTTGACGTTGCCGGCGGTGGAGAACGCGGCTCCAGCCTGAGAAATGATGGTGCCTACCATGGTCCCGCCTCCTCCTGCGTTGATGATCGCGGCGCTGCCGACCTGCCAAAAGACGTTCTTGGCCAAGGCCCCGTTGATCAGCTTGACGCTTTGTGGGGCTGCCGCACCCGGGCCGCCCACAGTCAGCGTGGTCGCCATCTGGAACACAAAGACAGCATTCGCATCGCCTTGGGCGTCAAGGGTCAGATCTCCTCCCTCAATCAGGAACGACCCAGAGGGCGCCTTATAGACGCCGGGAGCGAGGGTTAGCCCGGCCAGGTTGGCGGCAACTGGAAGTCCGGAATCCGGCATTGCGGCCAAGGCCAGGTACGCGGTTTGGGCGTCGAGACGGGCCTGAGTTGCAGTCGCGCAAGAGGCTGCATTGACTCCGTTGGTCGGGTTCGTTGGGCCGGTGGTGGAAGTGGTACATGTGTAGATCTTTCCGGTCACAATTCCTTGATTGACGCCCGGCACGACCGTATAGACATCCAATGCCGAATCCTGAAACCCGGTCACCGCCGAAGTATCCGTGGCGATGGTGCCGATGTCAGCAGTATTACCGCCGCTACCGGTGATCAAGGTTTGTGTTCCCTTGTTGGTCATGCCTGCGGTACCGCCAAAAATCCCGAACCTTGAGACCGTACCAAGAATGCTTGGTGCTACAGGAGGAGACGCACACGCGACTCCAGTTCCGGTGAAGGTCCAGACCTTGTCAGCGGTCAGCGCGATGCCGGCCAGATCCTTGGCAGCAGTCGTGATCGTGGCGGTATAGTTGCCGGCTGCCAAATCGCTGGTTGCCGTAAAACTTGCCACTTTGGTGGGGACGTCATAAGCCACCGTGCCAGGTACGTCGATTCCGCCTGTTGTGATCGTGAACGTGAGCAGCGTTCCGGCCGGGGACGAGTTGATCGTTGACGGATCCATCGACCTGCTGAATGTGGCGTTGATTACCTTTGTGAGGCACGCAGTCGACGAAGGATCAATTGGATTTACTGCAGTCACTGTGGGCGGCGCAGCGTTCGCAAGCGTCGTAAAGACCCAGACAAAGTTACTGGCCAGCGCAACACCTGTCGTGTCCTTGGCGCCGGTAGTGACCGTTGCCGTATATTTGGTATTCGCCAACAGTTCGTCTGTTGGCGTTGTCGGTTTAAAGGTCGCGGTTTTAGCGGCGACATCGTAAGTCACCACACCTGGAACGACAGTGGTGCCAGGGCCTGCCAGCGTAAAAGTTGTTCCGCTGATCGTTGCCGGGTCCATGTCTTTATTGAATGTCGCCGTGACCTTCGTATCAATCGCAACATTAGTGGCGCCAGCCGTGGGTACGGTGAGCGTCACTTTGGGTACGGCGAGTTCGGCAATGCCACCCGCACCCAGGATGGGATCTCGTCCACCGCCGCCGCCGCCGCAGCCTGCGGTCACAAGGGCCACGGCGCTCAACAGCAAGGCCATGGACCACATGCGGCCTCTGGAATAGGGGCTCTCAAATTTTTTCATGTTCTTTCCTGTCAAGGTGAGGTCCAGACTTGGACGATAAGAAACGGTTCTCAGTAAAGTAGTGTGAGCAAGTTGATACAGCTTGCGTGTTCGCTGACGCACATAGTGCATATCTTGGGATGACATCCTACAAATGTGTCGGATCATCGCAACAGGGATTTCATACAAGTCGATCTGCCTTGTCGGAGGGCCGTGTCTGTTGTCTGCTCAAAGGCGCTTGTTGGGCGTCGGCCATTGGGAGCGAGGCGCCAACTGGCGAGCATGCGGTCTGCGGCCTGCGCTCCGATGAGCACGCCAGCGCCCGCGCCAGGGCGGCTTGCGCATTGCTCTCAAGTTGCACCGCTAGGCCGCCAGTTTCGCGGGAAGCAGCCGCCCGTACTCTTTCTTGACGACTGCATAACACTCGCAGGTACGTTGCTCCAGCCCGGGGCGGTCCAGTACCGTGATGCGGCCGCGCGAATAGCGGATGAGCCCGGCCTTCTGCAAATTTCGCGCGCCCCCGGTCACGCCTTCGCGGCGCACACCGATCATGTTGGCGATCAACTCCTGAGTCATGGCGAGCTCGTTGCCCTGCAGACGGTCCAGGCTAAGCAGCAGCCAGCGGCACAGTTGCTGGTCCAGCGAATGATGCCGGTTGCACACGGCGGTTTGCGCCATTTGCGTGATCAGCGCCTGCGTGTAGCGCAGCAGCAGGTGCAGCACCGGCGCGCGATGGAACTCGTCCTTGATCGTCTGCGCCTTCAGCCGAAAGCCCTCTCCAGCGCTTTGCACCACCGCGCGGCTGGTTGTGGACTCGCCCCCCATGAACAGCGAAATGCCGACGACGCCCTCGTTGCCGACCCCGGCGATCTCAGCCGAGGCGCCGTTTTCCATCACATAAAGCAGCGAAACGATGGCAGTCACCGGAAAGTACACATGGCTCAGCGTGCCGCCCGATTCATACAGCACCTGACCCAAGGGCATATCAACCCATTCAAGCTGGGGCAGCCAGCGCTGCCACTCGGCGTCGGGCAGCGCAGCAAGCAATTGGTTGTTTTTCGGGTCGGGAGAAATGGCCATCACGGTACTCTTGGGCAGGTCAAACTTCGCGGATGACCTCTGGCAGAGGTTTGGCACCCGCGTAGCAATTTAGCAAGTCAACGTCACATGGAATATGCGCTAGCGCACAAACAAGCAGTCAGCCAGCGTGAGCGCCAGTAGCGCAGACAACGGGCGAAAGCTTGATCAGCATTGCCTTGGACTGATAAGCATTTGAAGCGCATCAGCAATGGCTGCTTGTAGGCCGACTGCCACACCGCATGAAAGTGCGCCGCGCCAATCTGCTCCGGCGAGGAAAAAATCCTGTCATTCCCGACCCTTCACAAGCTCAGGATGAATTGACCTTGCGGATAAGCTACGGTTTTTGGGTGCCAGAAAGCAGCGGGGCTGTCGGCGCCCCGGTGGATAGCCCCGCGATGGGTTTCGGGCTGGGCATTTCCAGGCGCTGCAAGGCGGGCCCGTCCGCGCTGGCCGCCAGCACCACATGGCGCGGACCGACCGACTGCAGCACCGTGCCCTCGTCGATCCGGCTGCCCACGCGATAGGGCCTGGCCGGTTTACCGTCAACGGCCAGCAGCGCCGCGCCGCTGCGCCCCAGGGTTACCACGCCAATCAGGGAAAAACGGCTGGCGACCGAGACCGCAGGGGCGCTGGCTGCCGCGGACTGGTTCGCACCCAGAAAGCGGGCGATAGCCGCTTGGCGAGCCGAGGCATCGCCGGCCAACGACAGTGCATTGGCTTCAGGCAGGGAAACCGCTGAACTCGGGCCACCCGCGCGCAATCCCCAGTAAACCGCACTGGCCGCGGCCAGGGCCCAAAGTAGCGCGGTGATCAGGCGCAATGTCCATTTGCTTTGCATGTCCGGATTATGATTGAAGCATGCAATCATCAAGCCCTACCCACTGCTCCGGACTTTCCGCTGCATCCCGCAAGGCATGCTGCCTGACATCACATTTAGAGCGGCTCGCGCGGATCACTCAGCGGGGTTTTACGCTGATTGAACTGATGGTGGTGCTGGTCATCATCGGGGTGCTGGCCGCCCTGATCGTTCCCAATGTACTGGAACGCGCCGACGATGCGCGGGTCACTGCGGCGCGCACCGACGTCAACAATCTGATGCAGGCGCTCAAGCTGTACCGGCTCGACAACCAGCGCTACCCCAGCGCCGAGCAGGGCCTGCAGGCGCTGGTCGCCAAGCCGACGGCCGGTGCGACGACACCCAACTGGAAGCCTTATCTGGACAAGCTGCCCAACGACCCCTGGGGCAAGCCTTACATGTATCTCAACCCAGGCATCAAGGGCGAGATCGACGTGATGTCGCTGGGCGCCGACGGCGAGGCCGGCGGGGAAGGAAAGAATGCCGATATTGGTTCTTGGCAGTAGTGTGAAGTCCACGCCTGGGCGTCGCCGCCTGCGTGGCTTCACACTGCTGGAGTTGATGGTGGTCATCAGCATCATCGCCATTGCCTCGGCCGGGGTGAGTTTTGCCATTCGCGACAGTTCCGAGACGGCGCTGGAGCGCGAAGGCGAGCGGCTGGCCGCGCTGCTGGAGTCGGGCCGCGCGCTCTCGCGTACCAGCGGCCGGGCGTTGCGCTGGCGCGAGACAGCGCAGGGTTTCAGCTTCGAGGGACTCAATGCTGACAAGCTCCCCACGAACTGGCTGAGCCCGCAAACGGCTGTTCAATGGGATGAAGGGGGCAACCCGCACGTATTGACGCTCGGCCCCGAACCCATCATCGAGCCGCAGGCCATCACGCTGATGGCGCAAGGCCACAAGCTTCGCATTGCAACCGACGGCCTGCGCCCCTTCGCGGTCCAGGCAGCGCCCTGAACCGTGCGCCTAGCCATGCCGCGAATGTCCGCCCGGCCAGCACGCGGATTCACGCTGATCGAGGTGCTGGTTGCCCTTGCCATTGTCGCCATTGCCCTGTCGGCTGGTGTGCAGGCCAGCGGCGCGCTGATTCACAACGCGCAGCGGCAAAGCGACACCTTGCTGGCCCAGCTCTGCGCGGAAAACGAGCTCATCAAGATGCGCTTGTCCAGGCAAATGCCGGGTGTGGGCGACAGCGACTTCAGCTGCGAGCAGGCCGGCCGCAGCTTCGGCGGAACACTGTC
>MERZ01000405.1:4317-15805 GCA_001770785.1 Burkholderiales bacterium RIFCSPHIGHO2_12_FULL_61_11 | reverse complement strand
TGGTGCGCACCCCCATCGTCATGCAGGGCTATTTCAAGGATGAGGCGCAGACCCGCGAGGCATTTCGCGACGGCTGGTTCCTCACGGGAGATCTGGCTTATGTGGACGAGGATAATTATTTTTGGTTTGTCGCACGCAAGAAAGACATCATCCGCAAGCGAGGCGAGAATATATCCGGCGCTGAACTTGACCGCGTCATCGGCAGTCATCCGGCGGTGCTGGAGTCGGCCGCCATTCCGGTGCCTTCAGAATTGGGAGAAGACGATATTCTGGTGGCTGTGGTGCTGCGCCCGGGCATGACGCTCAGGCATGAGGAGATTGCCCAGTGGTGTCGCGAGCGGCTGGCCGCGATCAAAATACCGCGCTACGTGGCACTGGTCGATTCGTTGCCGCACACGCCAACGCACCGGGTGGCCAAATTCAAACTGCGTGAAGACGCATCGGTCAGGGCGGTCGCGGTCGACCTTCAGGCGATGACGGCCTGAAGGCCGTCATCGGGAGCACAACCACAAAGAGTCCGCTATCCAAGGTGGAACTCTTTCATCGCAAACTTGCGACTTTTATTATTGTTTCAGGATAAAGGCGACGACTTCCTTGATGGCCGCTTCGTCTTTGGTCTTGATCATGGTGTGTTTTTCTTTTTCGCCATCAACCTCGACCATGGGGGCGGTCGTCAGGTGAGTGTAAAGTTTTGTTTCTGCATCGGCCTTACCCTTGTACTTCGCGGCAGTTTCCTTGAAGGAAGGACCGGATTTCTTTTTATCGACCGAATGGCACTTGAGGCATTTGCTGTCTTTCAGCAAGGCTTGGGTAGACGCTTCGTCAGCGAAAGCAACTGACGATGAAGCAAAAACCACTGAAGCCAAGGCGAACAAGGGAAGATTGAATCTTTTCATAATGTAAACCTGTAAAAAAGTTGACTAAAAAGTGGCAGAACTCAGTCCCGCAAGCAAATTGATCTTACTACTCCTGAGACTGCCCCAGTGATGACTTTTGGTGCTGACTCCCATTTGCGTGGTGATACCCACTGGCCCCGGCCACGGCGCATCAGCTTCTGCCGTGCCGGGTCAAGGAGTTTTTCACAAGGTTGCACTATTTGCCGTGGCGCAAGCTTGTAATTGAGGGACTTCGGGCGCATAGTAAATCCAAGAGAGTTTCCGTCTGCTGCCTCGCCGTCACTGGCTTGGCGGTGTTTTAAACCCAGCTCCCACCTTGGAAAAGGAGTCTCTTTATGAACTTGACGATCAGCGGTCACCATCTTGACGTTACCCCCGCGCTACGCGGCTATGTGACCAGTAAGCTCGATCGGATTACCCGGCATTTTGACCAGGTAGTCGATGTGAAAGTCCTGTTGACAGTGGACAACATGAAAGAAAAGGAGAGACGTCAGCGAGCCGAGTGCAATGTTCGTGTCAAGGGGCGCGACCTGTACGCCGAGAGTTCCCATTCCGATCTTTACGCCGCAGTCGATGAACTGACTGATAAACTGGACCGCCAGGTAGGGCGTTACAAGACCAAAGCACAGGATCACCATCACGTCACCGTCAAGCGAGACGACTAAAGAGTTTGCCCCCGCGCTTTTCACGACGTGTCATGCGCTGCCCCCGAGGGGGCTGTGTTTGCCCGGGGCGGCGGGAGTGCACTGAGCCCCTTTGTTTGTCGCTTCGCGGGCGGCAAAGCCCTGATAAGAGCCGCTTGCGGTGCCAAGCGGCTTTTTTATAGGTCTTTTTTATTCAAACCCCGCTGCAGCATGCATAATTCGGCGACTTGAAGAGTGTTATGAACCGTCTCTCGCAAATTTTGCCTCCTTCGCAAGTGCTGGTCGGTGTTGACGCCGGCAGCAAAAAGCGCGCCTTTGAAGAAGTCGGCTTGTTGTTTGAAAATCAGCACGGGTTGAACCGCGCCCTGATCACCGACAGCCTGTTCGCCCGTGAGCGCCTGGGCTCGACCGGTCTGGGTCATGGGGTGGCCATTCCCCACGGTCGCATCAAGGGCCTGAAAGCGCCGATGGCGGCAGTATTCCTGATGCAAGCGCCCATCGTCTTCGATGCGCCGGATGAACAAGCGGTGGTGTTGCTGGTTTTTCTGCTGGTGCCTGAAGCGGCCACCCAGAAACACCTGGAAATTCTCTCCGAAATCGCCGAAATGCTGAGCGACAGCTCTCTGCGCGATCAGCTCAAAAGCAGCCCCGATGCCGCGACGCTGCACCAGCTGATCGCGTCCTGGCAGCCGTTCAACGAAGTCAGCTCTTAGCATCCCGGGTCATGAAAAACCGTTTCGAATGAAGCCCACCGTCGTCAGCGCTGACGTCTTGTTTGAAGACCATCGCGCCTCCCTGAAATGGGAATGGGTCGCCGGTCTGGGCGCCTCCGAAAGACGTTTTGACGAAGTGGCCGTGCGCCATGCGCGCTCGGGGGCCGATCTGGTGGGTTACCTCAATTACATCCACCCCTACCGTGTGCAGATTCTGGGCGAGCGGGAAATCGCTTACCTGACCAATGCCAGTCCTCAGGACTGCGCCCGGCGCGTTTCGCGCATTGTGACGCTGGAGCCGCCGGTCCTGGTTGTGGCCGACGGCCAGACAGCCCCTGAGGCGCTGCTGGAAATGTGCGAGCGCGCGCAGCTGCCGATGTTTGTTACGCCGGAGTCGGCGGCCTTTGTGATTGACGTGCTGCGGGCCTATTTGTCAAGGTATTTTGCTGATCGCACTTCCATGCACGGCGTGTTCATGGACATTCTGGGAATGGGGGTCATGGTTACCGGCGAGTCGGGGCTGGGTAAGAGCGAATTGGGGCTGGAGCTGATTTCGCGCGGGCATGGCCTGGTGGCTGACGATGCGGTGGACTTATACCGCATCAACCAGACCACGATTGAAGGGCGGTGCCCCGATTTACTGCAAAACCTGCTGGAAGTGCGCGGCATCGGCCTGCTCGATATCAAGGCCATTTTTGGCGAGACGGCGGTGCGCCGAAAAATGCGGCTCGCCCTCATCGTGCATCTGGTGCGCAGGGAAACCATGGAACGCGACTATGAGCGCATTCCCTACGAGCCCCTCACGCAAGATGTGCTGGGCATTGGCGTGCGCAAGGCCGTCATCCAGGTGATTGCCGGCCGCAATATCGCTGTGCTGGTTGAAGCCGCGGTCCGCAACACCATCTTGCAATTGCGCGGCATCAATACCTACCAGGAGTTTGTGGAGCGCCATCGCAAGGCCATGGAACAAGACGACTGAGCGGTGGCGTGATTTCAAATGACACTGAAACGAGGAACAGACTGCACATCTGTTGAGCCATGTGATGCGTGTAGCCAGCCTCGTATTGCCGGTCATGGGCCAACAATGCCGGGAGACTATTCGCGCGTTCTTGTTGCGCCGGTGAACCTGGGTTAACCCGGCTGCACGTTTTTATTCGCTCGCTCGTTTGCCCAGCACGGTATGACGGAGCGCGCCCTGTCACTTCACGATTTCCATGGTCCGCCTCCTGATTAACTCGGGTCCATGTCGCCGACTGGTGGCCGTCCAGGCGGTGGGTCCCGCTGCGCAAAGCTATGGTTTTCCATAACAGACCAAGGTGAAATTATTGGTCTGGCGCGGTTGAATTTCCTATTGTTCCTCTTCGAATAAAGGGTTTTCACTGGCCCGATGGATAAGCTCAGCACCTACACTTTGCGTCAATGTATTAGCGCGTAAAGCCGTCTGTCGCGATGCGACAGGGCGGTGAGCGAATACGCGCCGGATCGGGCTCCCGCTCGACCATGGCGACAACGCGACAACGATTTCTTCAACCAACGTCCAGGAGACAAAACCATGAAAATAGTGCTGCGTTCCTCTCTTCTCACGCTCGCCATTGGCGGCGCGCTATCCGCGCCTGCGATGGCGCAGGAAACCGTACGCTGGGGTGTGCCGATGGCCTTTGGCTCAAATCTGGTTGCGCTGGGCGACACCATGCCCTGGGTCTCGGAACAACTGAAAAAAGTCTCGGGCGGTTCGATTAATCTGCAAGTCTTTGAGCCGGGCAAGCTGGTGCCGGCGCTGGCCATCTTTGACAGCGTGTCGACCGGCAAGGTGGAGGCGGGTTACAGCTGGATGGGCTATGAACTCGGCAAGGTGCCGGTCTCCGCCTTGTTCGGCGCTGTGCCTTTCGGCATGGAAACGCCACAGTTCTCCGCTTGGATGTACTTTGGCGGCGGCGATGCACTACTCAAGGAATCCTTCAAGCCCCACAACGTCTATCCGATCTTTTGCGGCTCCATCAGCCCGGAGGCCGCCGGCTGGTTCCGCAAGGAAATCAACACGCCGGATGACCTAAAGGGCCTGAAGTTCCGTGCCGCCGGCTATGGCGGCAAGGTCTATCAAAAGCTGGGCGCTTCGGTGACCATGCTGCCGGGCGGTGAACTGTTCCAGGCGCTGGAAAAGGGTGTACTCGACGGGACCGAGTTTTCGCTGCCGACGGTCGATGACCAGCTCGGCTTCTCCAAGGTCGCCAAGAATTACTACATGCCCGGCTGGCACCAGCCGTCCACGAACCAGTTCCTGTACGTGAACATGGCTGCCTGGAACAAGCTCAAGCCGCAAACCCAGGCACAGATCGAAACCACTTGCACCGCCGGTGTCACCATGGCAATCGCCAAGGCTGAAGCGCTGCAGGGTCCAACCCTGACCAAGTTCGAGAAAGAGGGCGTGAAAGCGCGCCAGTTCAACAAGGTCATGCTGGACGCCTTCGCCAAGGCATCGAAAGAAGTCATGGCTGAAGAGTCGGCCAAGGATCCGTTGGTCAAGAAGGTTTACGACAGCATGACCGCGTTCCAGAAAAAGAATCAGAATTGGCACCACCTCGGCTATCTGCCACGTGACTACAAGTAATCACTGAACCGCGCTAAGCAAGCGCGCAACCAGCCGTTCCAGGAAGCGACAGCTGCCTGGAACGGCTCGTTTGTGCAAGGAGAATAGTAATGAATACGCAAGTGCACAGCCCGGATGGATTGGTCGTGGGCCTGTCCGGTATCGCGCTGCCCACCACCGCATTTTCACGCGCGGTCGACCGCCTGATTGGCTGGTTCGGGGAATTCGCTTCCTTGCTGTGGACAGTTTTGGTGCTGACCATCGTCCTTCAGGTCCTGCTGCGCTACGGCTTTGGTATGGGCTCCATCATGCTGGAAGAAACCCAGTGGCACCTGTACGCAGTGGGCTTCCTGCTCGGGCTGTCATTTACCGAAATGCACGAGCGTCACGTTCGCATCGATGTACTGGCCGAACGCTTTTCGCGCAAGACCCGCCTGTGGATCGAATTCTTGGGCATCAGCTGCTTCCTGCTCACGTTTTCGCTGCTGGGGATCTGGTTTGCCGTGCCTTTCGTCATCAGCTCATGGCAGCTCGCGGAGGTGTCGGCCGCGCCGGGCGGATTGCCCTACCGCTGGGCCATCAAATCCTTCCTGGTCACGGCTTTCATCTTGCTCACGCTGGTAGGCATGGGCCGCCTGACCCGTGTCTGGGTCGCACTGTTCCGCCCGCGCTGAGCCGCGGCACCGACGCAAGCCCGCTGGCTATCGCAATTATTCGGAAGTAGTCCATGCCTTTTTACGAAATTCTTTCCATCGCGCTGATGGCGACCTTCATCCTGGCGTTGTTCATCGGCTATCCGGTCGCGTGGCTACTGGCCGGCATCTCGATGCTGTTTGCCGCCATCGCCATCACGCTGACGACCCAGTTCGGAATTGATACCTTTCTGTTGACCAGCTGGGTCAAGTTCTCCGGCATCATCGACCGCTTCGACGCCATCATGTCGAACTGGGTATTGGTGTCGCTGCCGATGTTCGTCTATATGGGCTTGATGCTGGACCGTTCGGGTGTGGCCGATATCATGATGCGCAATTTCGTCAAGGTATTCGGCGGCATTCGCGGCGGCCTTGGCCTGACCGTGATCGTGATCGGCATTCTGCTCGCGGCCTCGACCGGCATCGTTGGTGCGTCGGTGGTGCTTCTGGCCATGCTGTCGATGCCGATCATGCTGCAGCACCATTACTCGAAGAAGCTGGCTTGCGGGATAGTGGCGGCATCGGGTACGCTGGGAATCCTGATCCCTCCATCCATCATGCTGGTGCTGATGGCCGATCAGGTGTCGGTCTCCGTGGGCGACCTGTTCATGGGCGCGCTGATCCCGGGGCTGCTGTTGGGCGTGCTGTACATGGTGTTCGTCATGCTGGTCGGCATTTTCCGTCCCGATATCGTGCCGCCGCGCCCGGCCGACGCCGAGAAACTGACTGCGCGTCAAATCGGGATTGCCTTTCTCTCCACGATCCCGACGTTCGGCTTGATCCTGGTGGTGCTGGGTTCCATCTTCTTCGGGATCGCCACGCCGACCGAGGCTTCCGGCCTGGGCGCGTTCGGCGCCATGCTGCTGGCAGCCGCCAACCGCAAACTCAGTTGGGCCGTGATCCGGCAGGTCGGCATCGACACCACCACCACCACTTGCTTTATTTTCGCAATTTTTGTCGGCGCCACCGTGTTTTCCTATGTGTTGCGCATGATCGGCGGCGATGAGCTGATCGCCGAAGTATTCAAGGGCACCGGGTTGGGGCCGACCGGTTTGGTCATGCTCGTGTTGCTGGTGGTCTTTCTCGCCGGCTTCTTCCTCGACTGGTTCGAGATCGTGCTGATCATCCTGCCGCTGCTGGCTCCGGTGATCAAGCTCACCGGACTCGACATGACCTGGTTCCTGATCCTCGTCGCGCTGATGCTGCAAACCTCGTTCCTGACGCCGCCAGTGGGCTTTTCACTGTTCTACCTGAAGGGGGTGGTCCCCAAGGGCGTGACCATCCGCGACATCTATATTGGCGTGATACCGTTCGTCGCGCTGCAACTAATGATGGTGTTGATCTGTTTCAATTGGCCGCAAGTTATTCTGTGGCTCCCGCAACAGATGTATGGGGTGGCGAAATAGGAACTGCTCGTATTCCCGCGCAGGCTGGCCCGGCAGTTACGTCCTGTTCTTGTCTTGCCAGGAACAGGACCCAGAATGGCGCTGCCTCATTCTCCCCGCTGTAGCGGCGGTCAGCCGCTCAAGAAGTTGATTCAAGAAATTCTTTTGAATTTAACCAATTAGCCTCCAGCCCTTTATGGGCTGGCGTGAGCCGCTTGCCGCCGAATGCCTGACGCGGGCCATATAGCCCAATAAACTCCGGCGTTGTCAGCTATTGAATTCGTAGTAACAAAGCTGCCAGCGGCGGCGGCTTCTGGCTGGAAACCCGGCGCGCCATGGCCTGCCAAATTGCCGCCTTTGTTAAACGTAAAATCGCCCGATGCTTTCGATTAAAAAAGACCTGCTCGCCGCCCTGGCTGCCGCGCTGGAACAACTCTCCCCAGGGGCTGGCGACAAAGCCGTTTTTGAGTCGCCCAAAGTGGCGGCCCATGGCGATTTCGCCTGCACGGCCGCCATGCAACTGGCCAAGTCGCTCAAACAGAACCCCCGCCAAACCGCCGAAACGCTGCGCGCCTTGCTGCTGCAGGCACCGGCCTTCGGGCGCTGGGTTGATGCGCTTGAAATTGCCGGTCCGGGCTTTCTCAATATCCGGCTCAAACCTGCCGCCAAGCAGAAAACCGTGCGTGAGGTGTTGCAGGCCGGCGCGCACTACGGCAGCCAGCCGACTGACGGCAAGCGGCGCATGATTGTCGAGTTTGTCTCGGCCAACCCGACCGGGCCCCTGCATGTGGGCCATGGCCGCCAGGCCGCTTTGGGCGACGCCATCTGCAACCTGTACCAGAGCCAAGGCTGGGAGGTGTACCGCGAGTTTTATTACAACGATGCCGGCGTGCAAATTGGCACGCTGGCCACCAGTACCCAGTTGCGCGCCAAAGGTTTCAAACCGGGCGATCCCGAGTGGCCCGAACAAGCGTACAACGGCGACTATATCGCCGACATTGCGGCCGACTTTCTTGCCAAAAAGACCGTCCGGTCGGACGACCGCGAGTTCACCGCCTCGGGTGATGTGGAGGCGCTGGATGACATCCGCCTGTTCGCCGTGGCTTTCCTGCGCCATGAGCAAGATCTGGATCTGAAGGCTTTCGCGGTCAAGTTCGACAACTACTACCTTGAGTCCAGCCTGTACCTGAGTGGCAAGGTGGATGCCGTCGTCAAGAAACTGTACGACGCCGGCAAGACCTACGAGCACGACTGCGCACTCTGGCTCAAGTCCACCGAGTATGGCGACGACAAGGATCGCGTCATGCGCAAGGGCGACGGCAGCTACACCTATTTCGTTCCCGATGTGGCCTACCACCTGGCCAAGTGGGAGCGCGGTTTTGCCAAAGCCATCAACATCCAGGGCATGGACCACCACGGCACCGTGGCCCGGGTTCGCGCCGGCCTGCAGGCGGTGAACGTCGGCATTCCGCCGGGCTACCCCGACTACGTGCTGCACACCATGGTGCGCGTGGTGCGCCATGGTGAAGAGGTCAAGATCTCCAAGCGCGCCGGCAGTTACGTCACGCTGCGCGACCTGATTGAATGGACCAGCGTCGACGCCGTGCGCTTTTTTCTGCTCAGCCGCAAGCCCGACACCGAATACATCTTTGACATTGACCTGGCGCTGGCCAAGAACAATGAAAACCCGGTGTACTACGTGCAATATGCCCATGCGCGCATTTGCTCCATCCTGACGATATGGGCGGCCCAGGGCGGCGATGAAAGCATCCTCAAGGATGTGAACCTGTCACCGCTGACCAGCCCGCAAGCGCAGGCGTTGATGCTGCTGCTGGCAAAATACCCCGACATGCTCAGCCATGCGGCCAGCGGTTTGGCGCCGCATGATGTGGCGTTTTACCTGCGTGAACTGGCGGCCTGCTACCACAGCTATTACGATGCCGAGCGGATTCTGGTCGATGAGGAGGCGGTCAAGCTGGCGCGGCTGGCGCTGATCGCGGCCACCGCGCAGGTGTTGCACAATGGCCTGGCGGTGCTGGGCGTCAGCGCTCCCCGCAAAATGTAATAAACCATGAAGCACGCAAAACACGCAGAGTCAGGCAAGCAAGTTGGACAAGGTATGAACAAACAACGAGGTGGAACCCTGCTGGGTCTGATTATTGGCGTGCTGATCGGTCTGGGCGCCGCGCTGGCCGTGGCGGTTTACATCACCAAGGTGCCGGTTCCCTTCATGAACAAGAGCCAGCCGCACAACCCTGACGGTGATGCGCAGGAGGCCAAAAAGAACAAGGACTGGAACCCGAACGCACCGCTGGCCGGGAAAAATTCCGTGATACCGCCTCCGGCTTCCGGCGAGGTGAGCCATGTCGCCGTGCCCGATCCCAATGCGGCGACCGCGCCCAAAACGGCCAAACCGGCCGTGTCAGCCGATCCCCTGGGGGATCTGGCCAAGGCCAGGACGCAAGCGGCCCCAGCCGGCTCGGGGGTTGATCCCTTCACTTATTTCATCCAGGCCGGCGCATTCCGCACACCGCAAGACGCCGAGCAGCAGCGTGCCAGGCTGCTGCTGCTGGGCATGCAGGCCAGGGTCACTGAACGCGAGCAGTCGGGCCGAACTGTGTACCGCGTGCGTTTGGGGCCGTTTGATAAAAAGGAAGACGCCGATCAGGCCAAGGAGCGGCTGGACAGCAACTCCATCGAGACGGCATTGGTCAGGGTCCAGCGCTGAGCGTGACTGAACTTTTTCTCGGCGCGACGTCACATCATTTGGCATTGCAATTGCTGGTTTTTCATTCAATACACTGATGCAGCGGCCGATCCCGACTCCCACCACCGACATAACCGGAGAAAAATTGATGCAACGACGTGAATTTTCGCTTTCAGCGGCTTCCATGGCTGCCGCCACCACTTGGGGTGCAGCCCTGATGCCCACCGCCGCGCAAGCCCAGGCCAGTGCCTTCAAGGACGGCGCTGACTACCTGACGCTGGGCAAGCCCGCGCCGACCGAGGCCTCTGCGGGTCAGGTTGAAGTGGTGGAATTCTTCTGGTACAGCTGCCCGCATTGCAACCGCTTTGAGCCCTTGCTTGACGCCTGGAGCAAAAAAGCGCCCAAAGACGTGACGCTCAGGCGTGTTCCGGTGTCGTTTCGCCCTGATTTTGAACCGCAGCAGCGCCTTTACTATGTGCTCGAAGGCATGGGCAAGGTCGATGAGCTCCATAAGAAGGTGTTCAACGCCATTCACGTCGATAAACAGTTGCTTAACACCGCTGAGTTGCTGTCTGTCTGGGCCGAAAAGCAAGGCATCAGCAAAGCCAAGTTTGTCGAAATGTACAACTCGTTTTCGGTCAGCACCAAGGTGCGCAAGGCCACACAGTTGCAGGATTCCTATGCGGTTGATGGCGTGCCGGCCCTCGGCATCAACGGGCGTTACTTTACCTCCGGCACCCAGGCACAAACCATGGAGCGCGCGCTGCAGGTGGCGGATTACCTGATCGGACAATCGCGCGGTAAAGCCAGGTAAGGCCACCCAGGCGCCTCTGCCAAGCCACAGGCACCGCGCGCCGGCAAAAAAATCCGTCAGCGGTAGACGGGTTTTTTCATGGGCCAAATTTCCCATAACAATCATTCCCGCTGCAGCCTTGGCTACAATGACCAGAACCCTACAAGAAGCAAGATTCGTGCCTTATGAAACAAGCCTTTTTCTCCCTGATCGTGATGGCCGCCCTGGCGGCGGCAGGGGGGTTTCCGGCGGCCGCTGAAACCGCTGATCGCGACAAGCCCATGAACGCCGAGGCCGATGCCTTGCGCTACGACGACCTGAAGCAGACCACTGTGTTCACCGGCAACGTGGTCATCACCAAAGGCACAACCATCATCCGCGGCGAGCGGGTGGATGTGGCGCAGGATCCCGAGGGTTACCAGCAGGCCGTTGCCATTGCCGCGCCCGGCAAGCTGGCCTTTTACCGCAAAAAACGCGATGGGGTCGATGAGTACATCGAGGGCGAAGGCGAGCGGATTGAATATGACAGCCGCGCCGATACCGTCAAATTCATCAGGCGTGCCGTGGTGCGCCGCTACCAAGGTGCCACGCTGGCAGACGAGACCACTGGCGCGCTGATTGTTTACAACAACAACACCGATGTATTCACCGTCGATGGCGGTGCGGAAAACCGCACGGCCGCCAATCCGACCGGGCGGGTTCGCGCCATGCTGTCGCCGCGCGCCGCCGCATCGGCACCGGGCGCCGCAGTATCGCCAGCCGCTGGGCCCGCGCCCGGCCTGCGTCCCAGCACCACGCTGGGCAATGTCAAAAACTAGAAAGAACCTGCAATACATGAATGCGGTGATTGACACTTCAACGGCCCGGAGCGGGACCGCAACGCTCAGCGGCCTGGTCGCGCAGGGGCTGCGGAAATCCTACGGCAGCCGCATGGTGGTGCAGGATGTCTCGTTGACTGTACAAAAAGGCGAAGTGGTTGGTTTGCTGGGCCCCAATGGCGCTGGCAAAACCACCTCGTTTTACATGATCGTGGGCCTGGTGCGCGCCGATGCCGGCGA
Source organism: Burkholderiales bacterium RIFCSPHIGHO2_12_FULL_61_11 (assembly GCA_001770785.1). Classification (GTDB taxonomy): domain Bacteria; phylum Pseudomonadota; class Gammaproteobacteria; order Burkholderiales; family Burkholderiaceae_C; genus Polaromonas. Next base: position 4,330 of record MERZ01000405.1, on the reverse strand, counting down.
AATCTCCATCGAC
>MERZ01000405.1:1067-4250 GCA_001770785.1 Burkholderiales bacterium RIFCSPHIGHO2_12_FULL_61_11 | reverse complement strand
CGACCATTTGCGCGACTCGCCGGCGCCTGCGCTGTCGGGCGGTGAGCGCCGCCGCGTCGAAATTGCGCGAGCCCTGGCGACCCAGCCGCGTTTCATTTTGCTCGACGAGCCCTTTGCCGGCATTGACCCGATTGCCGTGATCGAGATCCAGCGCATCATCGGCTATCTGAAATCGCGCGGCATTGGCGTGCTGATCACCGACCACAACGTGCGCGAAACGCTGGGTATTTGCGATCACGCCTACATCATCAGCGATGGCCATGTGCTGGCCAACGGCACACCGTCCGAGATCGTGAACAACGCCGACGTGCGCCGCGTCTATCTCGGCGAACATTTCAAGATGTGATGACCCCCACGCTTGTCACAACGCGCCCCGCGCTACCCCCCGGGGGGGGCTGTATCTTTCCCCGCCCGTGCAAGTACCGGTCGCGGAACTGGCTTTGCCAGGCCGCAGACGGGGCAGCCTCCTCGGGGGGCAGCGAACCACACGCAGTGGGGAGCGTGGGGGCACCATGAAGCCGGGCCTTTCCCTTCGCGTTTCGCAGCACCTGGCACTCACGCCCCAGCTGCAGCAGTCGATTCGCCTGCTGCAGCTGTCCACGCTGGAGTTGAGCCAGGAAGTCGAGCAGATGCTCGATGAAAACCCTTTTCTGGAACTGTCCGAAGACGCCGCTGTGCGCGAGGAATTCGGTCTGGAGTACACCAACACGCCGGTCAGTCAGGAGAACCGGGAGTATGAATCTGCTACCAGTTCAATCGCTGATGGTGCAGATGGAACGGGCTCTACAGGCAAAAATGACTCTGAATCCAGCGCTGAAACGAGCCAGGAGCCCAAGCTGGAAGAAAGCTGGGAGGGCGATGGCACGGTCGAATCCGCGCCCGACGACAGTGAATGGGGCGGTGACGCGCCCGCCCGCAAAAACAACCTTGACGAGAGTGACGCCGAGGCCTCCGATCTGACCGGCAACCACGAATCGCTGCAAGACCATTTGCACCGGCAGGCGCTTGGCCTGCGTTTGTCCGCTGTGGACCGCGCGGCACTGCATTTCCTGATCGAGTCGCTCAATGACGATGGTTACCTCGAAGACAGTCTGGCCTCGCTGGCGGTCGGTCTTGCGGGCGATGATCTGGAGCAAACCGAAGAGCTGGAACAGCGCTTCTCCATCGCCTTGAAGCTGCTGCAGCACATGGAGCCTGCCGGCGTTGGCGCGCGCAATCTGGCCGAGTGCCTGAGCCTGCAACTGCCCGATTGCCCGGACTGCGAAGAAACCCGGGCCGCCATGGCAATGTGCCAGCAGCCCATGGAATTGCTGGCCAAGCGCGATGTCAAGCGCCTGTCGCACCTGTGCGGTTTTTCGGAGAACGTGATCAAGGGCGCCATCGCCGTGATTGGCCGGCTCGACCCCAAGCCCGGCCGCCGTTTTGTCAATGTAGAGCGCAACCTCATCGTTCCCGACGTCATCGTCGTGAAATCGGGCCGGGGTTTCAAGGTGTCGCTCAACCGTGAGGTCATGCCCCGCCTGCGCGTGCATGATCTGTATGCCAACGCCCTCAAGCAGCACAAGGGCCAGGGCGGGCAGGCGCTGCAGCAGCGGCTGCAGGAAGCGCGCTGGTTCATCAAGAACATCCAGCAGCGCTTTGACACCATCCTGCGCGTGAGCAGCGCGATTGTGGAGCGGCAGAAAAATTTCTTCGCCCATGGCGATCTGGCCATGCGCCCGCTGGTGCTGCGCGAAATTGCCGACGAGCTGGGACTGCACGAATCGACCATCTCGCGCGTCACAACGGCCAAATACATGAGCACGCCTTTTGGCACCTTTGAGCTGAAATACTTCTTTGGCTCGGCGCTGGGCACCGAAACTGGTGGCAACGCTTCCAGCACGGCAGTGCGCGCGCTCATCAAGCAGTTTGTCTCGTCCGAGAGTCCCAAGAAGCCGCTCAGCGACAACCAGATTTCCGAAATGCTCAAGGAGCAAGGCATTGAATGCGCCCGCCGCACCGTTGCCAAGTACCGCGAAGCCCTGCGCATCGCGCCCACCAGCCTGCGTAAATCGCTATAAACCGCTTCATCGCGCCACAAGAGTTACCCATGAATCAGCTTCAACTATTTCTGCCTTGCGCCGCAGGTGTAGAGTCACTGCTGGCCGCCGAGGTGCAGCGCATCACCGGCACCGAGGGCAAGGCCTGGCGCGCCGGTGTGCAGCTGCAGGGCTCGTGGCGCGACGCGCTGCAGCTCAACCTGCACAGCCGCCTGGCCCAGCGCGTGCTGATCGAATTGCAGCACTGCCAATACCGCAGCGAGCAAGACCTCTACAACGCGGCGGGCAATGTGGCCTGGGAAATCTGGTTCACGCCCAAGCAGACCTTCAAGGTCGAGATCACCGCGCAGCACAGCCCGCTGACCAGCCTGAATTTTGCAGCGCTCAAGATCAAGGACGCGATTGCCGACCGCTTTCGCGCCAAGTACGACGTGCGCCCCGATGTCGATACCCACTGGCCCGACGTGCGCGTGTACGCCCACCTGACCACCGACACGGTCACCCTTTATATCGACACCTCGGGCGAGCCGCTGTTCAAGCGCGGTTGGCGCGAAGACAAGGGCGACGCCCCGCTGAAGGAAACGCTGGCTGCCGCCATGATTGCCGCCAGCGGCTGGGATCAGCTTTGCAAGCAAGGCGTGCCGCTGTACGACCCCTGTTGCGGCTCGGGCACCATCGTGATCGAGGCGGCGCAAATCGCCTGCAACATCGCCCCCGGCATCAACCGCCGCTTTGCCTTCCAGAAATACCTGCCCTTCCAGGCCCATGTATGGGAAGGCCTGCTGGATCAGGCCGAAGCCGCCATCACCGAGCCGACGGCGCCGGTGTTTGGCAGCGATGTCTCGTTCCGCATGGTCGATTTTGCCGAGCGCAATGCCGAGCGCGCCGGCGTGGCCAATGCCGTGCAGCTTCGCGGTGGCGACGCGCTGCAGCGCATGCCGCCCGCGCCCAGCGGAGTCATGCTGGTCAATCCGCCCTATGGCGAGCGGATCGATGTGGCGGGCGTGGCTGGTATTTCGGGCGTCCAGGGCCGCCATCAGCGGGACCAGCGGGGGCAGGGTGTCGACGAGTTTGGCCAGCCGCTGCGCCGCAGCGACGCGGCTGCCGACACGCCGCGGGACCGCTCCGCCAACCCCGCGCGCGA
>MERZ01000405.1:0-1007 GCA_001770785.1 Burkholderiales bacterium RIFCSPHIGHO2_12_FULL_61_11 | reverse complement strand
CTGGAAAAAAAACTACGCCGGCTGGACGGCCTACATCCTGACGCCCGACCTGAAGCTGCCCGGCAAGATGCGCCTGAAGGAATCGCGCCGCGTGCCGATGTGGAACGGCCCGATTGAATGCCGCTTGTTCCGCTTTGACATGGTGGCGGGTTCGGCACGCGGGAAACCGGCTGATCTAGCGGCTACGCCACGCCGTGATCGCTAGGGGACGTGGCGATCCATCGGCGAGGAAGCGCGGCCATGGATTGCCGCGCTGCGCTCACGAAAGCGAATGAAGGAGATGCTTCTTGATTTTTCGTTTCCCAAGGAACGCGAGCCCATCGTGCTGGACACCAACATTGTCCTTGATGTATTTGTCTTTGCCGACGCCGCCACGAAACCCATCAAGAAGGCGCTGGAAGCCGGCGAGCTCGACTGGCTGGCCACGCAAGCCATGCGCGACGAACTGGCGCGTGTGCTGGACTACCCGAAAATCGTCACGCGCCTGGTTTTTTACCAGCTGAGCGCGCTGGATGTCCTGGCGGCCTTTGACCGTCATGCCCGCCTGACCGAGGTTGCCGCCAAAGCCAGCCTGACCTGCAGCGATCCCGACGATCAGAAATTCATTGATCTGGCGGTCGTCGGCCAAGCCCTGCTGCTGAGCAAGGACCGGCACCTGCTTTGCATGTCAAAAAGGCTGCTAGCGCAAGGTGTGCGGGCACAAAAAGCTATGTAATTGATAGTCGCCAGACGGGCCATCCGCGATGCGCCGGCGCACTCCATCAAGATTAAAACAGGCCGCAGCGCAACAGATACACTCTGCACCATAAGAGCGTCCCTTGACGCAACAGGCCTATTGAACCTGGGAACCGCAGTTGACCGCTCGAAAGCTTCAGGAGAGCCGCATGCACATTGACTTTTTCCTCTTCGATCACGTTCACCTGCTGGGTGACAGTGCTCTGCGCCCGATTGCACCATGCTCAGCGCGCCATGCTGCGTTGCTCCGCCTTGTGGGCAGTAGCCCACTG
>MERZ01000404.1:13149-14680 GCA_001770785.1 Burkholderiales bacterium RIFCSPHIGHO2_12_FULL_61_11 | reverse complement strand
ATGGTGTCGAACTGCCAATCGGACTGGTAAATCTTGATCGCCAGTTTTTCAATCAGGTTGTGGTATTCGTCGTAGCTGACATAGAGATGCTTGCCGTCTTCGGTCAACATGAGGATGCTCCTGATTTAATAGCTAGTTATGCCCGTTTTTACTGGGTTAGAAATCATTTTTAAAAAAATTTAGTCACTTCAGGCGGCGTAGGGATTGCGCAGCAAGATGGTGTGATTCCGGTCCGGGCTGGTGGAAATGATGTGGACAGGCACGCCCGTGACGGCTTCAATCCGCCGCAGGTAATGCTGCGCTGCAGCGGGCAATTTCTCGTATTGCGTGACGCCCACGGTGCTTTGACTCCAGCCCGCAAGCGTTTCGTAAATCGGCTTGCAACGGGCGATGTCATCGGCTCCCATGGGCAGGATATCGGTGATGCGGCCGTCCAGTTCATAACCCGTGCAAAGCTTCAATTCATCAATCCCGTCAAGCACGTCGAGCTTGGTGATGCACAGCCCTGACAGGCCATTGACCTGCGCCGAGCGCTTGAGCAAGGCCCCATCAAACCAGCCGCAGCGGCGGCTGCGCCCCGTGGTCACGCCTTTCTCAGCACCCACGGTGCTCAGGTGGTAGCCGACGGTGCCCGGTTTTTCCCAGTCCAACTCGGTCGGGAACGGCCCACCGCCGACGCGCGTGCAATAGGCCTTGGTGATGCCCAGAATGTAATGCAGCATGTTCGGACCGACACCCGCGCCGGCGGCGGCATTGCCAGCCACGCAATTGCTGGAGGTCACAAACGGATAACTGCCGTGGTCTACGTCGAGCAAGGTGCCTTGCGCGCCCTCAAACAGCAAATTGGCGCCATCCCGGTTGGCGTCGTTGAGTTCGCGTGAAACGTCGGCCATCATGGGCTTGAGCAACTCGGCATGGCGCATGGCCTCGGCATACACCGAGTCAAAGTCAATCGCTGGCGCGTGCAGATAACCGGTCAGCACAAAGTTGTGAAAATCCAGCAGTTCGTGCAGCCTGGCGGCAAAGCGCTCGGGGTATTTGAGGTCTTGCACACGCAAGGCGCGGCGGGCAATTTTGTCTTCGTAGGCGGGGCCGATGCCCAGCCCGGTGGTGCCAATCTTGCCGATTCCACCTGTCTCGCGATAGGCCTCGCGGGCAATGTCGAGCGCGGCGTGAAAAGGCAGAATCAGCGGACAAGCTTCACTGATGCGCAGGCGCGAACGCACTTCCACGCCCACCTTCTCGAGCTCTTCAATTTCCTGGAACAGTTTGGCGGCCGACAGTACCACGCCGTTGCCGATATAACACTTGACACCCGGCCGCATGATGCCGCTGGGGATCAGGTGCAAGGCTGTCTTGACGCCATTGATCACCAGTGTATGCCCGGCATTATGGCCGCCTTGAAAGCGCACCACGCCCTGCGACATTTCGGTCAGCCAGTCGACCATCTTGCCCTTGCCTTCGTCGCCCCACTGGGTGCCCACGACCACGACGTTGCGCCCCGCCACTGCGGTTTGTTTACTTGTCATCT
>MERZ01000404.1:0-13134 GCA_001770785.1 Burkholderiales bacterium RIFCSPHIGHO2_12_FULL_61_11 | reverse complement strand
TAGCTTTTTTATGCGGTTTTTTCCAGGGGCTGAACACCCCAGTGACCGGCAGCCTTCGCAAGTTCGCGGTCGCAGTCAAATTCGCTGACTTCATGCTCATGGCCAGGCAGCACACAGGCCACCGTCTCGCCGTCAGCGCGCAGACGGGCGATGGCGGCGTGCAGTCCGGCCTCCTCGCCCCAAGGCGCGCGAATCGCGGCCTTCAGGGGTCGGGGCGGCAGGACGCGAACCAGTTCCTTCAGATCCAGGCTGAAACCTACGGCCGGGCGGCGGCGGCCAAACACCGCGCCGACCTCGTCGTAACGGCCACCACGGGCCAGCTCGGCACCCTGGCCATAAATGGCGAAGCGGATACCGCTGTAATAGGCGTAGCCACGCAGATCCGCCAGGTCAATACCGACCTTGGCAGCGCCCACATGGGAGGCCAGCCACTTCAGATTTTGCAGTGCTTCGTGCATACCCGGCGCTGGCGGAAGAACTTTTTCAGCTTCGACCAGGACTTTTTCATCGCCGTAGAGCTGTAGCAGCGCTTTCAGGCCTTCGCGCGCGGCAGCAGACAGGCCGCCATCAAGGCTGGCGGTAAGGCTATCGAGCTCGCTTGCGTCCTTGGCCGCCAGCGCCGCATGAATCAGCGCCAGCATCGAGGCATTGAGGGTCGCGCCGGCAAGCAGGCTGTTGACGATGCGAACATCCGCCATGTCCACCGCCAATTCGCCCACCCCAGCCGCTCTCAGGCCCTCCAGCGCGAGATGCTGGGCTTCAAAATCGGCCTCGAGCCCGGCGTGACCGTAGATTTCCGCGCCGAACTGCAAGGGCTCGCGCGTGGCGTGCGGGCGGTCCGCGCGCGTGTGCAACACAGGGCCGCAGTAGCAAAGACGCGCCACGCCGCTGCGGTTGAGCAGGTGTGCATCAATGCGGGCAACCTGGGGCGTTGTGTCGGCACGCAAGCCCAAGGTTCGGCCCGATAACTGGTCAACCAGCTTGAAAGTCTGCAGGTCAAGCGCTTCACCGGTACCGGTGAGCAGCGACTCCAGGTGTTCCAGCAAGGGCGGCATGACCAACTCATAGCCATAGCTGCGGGCGGTATCGAGAAACAGGCGGCGCAACTCTTCGATGTGACGCGCTTCGGAGGGCAGGACATCGGCAATTTGATCGGGCAATTGCCATGATGACGAGCAGGCGAGCATTGTAATTTTCGTGATCTGTTAAAAAACAGATTTTACCGGGCTTGGGACCGGTTTTTGAACGGTCGGCGGCAGGAGACGGTTGTCATGCGCAAATACCCCTGAAAGCCTGGGTTTGCATGAGGCGTGCAATTCACGCCAGCAGCGCCAGCAAGATCGTGCCAGCCGCAATACTGCAAAGTCCGAAAAAGCGAATCTGCCCGTTGCCCAGTGCGAGAATTTGTTCAAACATCCGGCGCCACCCGGTGGGCGAGATGAGCGGCAATAGCCCTTCAATCACCAGCATCAGGGCCAGTGCTTGCCAGAGGGTCGTGCCGTTCACGACCGTTTATTTTTTGGCAGGCGCCGAGGTGCCGCTGCCGGATCCGCGCATGGCCTTGAAGAAATCGGACGATGGATCAATCACCATCACGTCGCTTTTCTTGCCAAAGCTCGCCTTGTAGGCATCCAGGCTGCGGTAGAACTGGGCAAATTGCGGATCCCGGCCAAACGCGTCGGCGTAGGCAGCTGCCGCTGCGGCATCACCTTCACCTTTGATCTTCTGCGCCTCGCGGTAAGCATTGGCGACGGTGACTTCGCGCTGCCGGTCAGCATCGGCGCGGATTTTTTCTCCTTCGGCGGCACCGGTCGAACGCAACTCGTTGGCTACCCGCTTGCGCTCGGCCTCCATGCGGCGGTAAACCGATTCCGTAATGGCTGACACATAGTCGACACGGGTGATTCGAACGTCAATCACATCGACACCCCAGGGTTTGGCGCCCTTGACTACCTGCAGCACTTGCGATTTCACATCGGCCATCAACGCCTCCCGCTTGGTGGACAGCAGGTCTTTGACGGTGCGCTTGTTGATTTCTTCCTGAAAAGCGTTGCGGACCACCCGATTGAGCTGATTGGCGCCGGCTTTCTCGTCAAGGCCAACGTTGCGGATGTACTCTGACGGGTTGGTGATGCGCCAGCGCACGTACCAGTCGATGACAACCCGCTGTTTCTCGGCCGTCAGCATGGGCTCCGAATCATTGCTGTCGAGCGTCAGCAAGCGCTTGTCAATATAGGAAACGTTCTGGAATGGCGGCGGCAGCTTGAAATTGAGGCCCGGCTCAGTGATCACCTCCTTGATTTGGCCCAGCGCGTACACCACGCCAAATTGCCGCTGGTCAACCACAAACAGCGTGGAGCTGAGCAGCGCCAAGGCCACCAGCAATGTAGAAACGATAAGTCCAACTCTATTCACTTTTTTCTTCCTCAGCGGGTTTCGCGGGTGCGGGAAGCATCACGCGCTCGGGCATCAAGAGGCAGGCCATTGGCCGGGGGCAGCGTGTCGGAAGGTGCAGTTCCACCCCCCGAAAGCGGCGACGTATTGTCACCGACAGCCGCACCGCCCTGCGCGGACATCTGCATGATTTTGTCGATCGGCAGATACAGCAAGTTGGAGCCCTGGCGCGATTCGACCAACACCTTGGTCACGTTGCTGTAAACCTGCTGCATGGCATCGAGGTACATACGATCCCGGGTAACCTGCGGCGCCTTCTGGTACTCGACCAATACCGAGCGGAAACGCTGCGCGTCACCTTGCGCCTGCGCCACGATACGCGCCTTGTAGGCATCCGATTCTTCCTTCAGGCGGGACGCCGAACCCACCGCACGCGGAACCACATCATTGGCGTAGGCCTGGGCTTCGTTCTTGGCACGCTCGCGCTCCTGGCCCGCCTTGAGCACATCATCAAACGCTGCCTGCACCTGCTCGGGCGGGCGTACACCGCTTTGCTGGAGGTTGATAGCCACGACTTCGACGCCGACCTTGTAGCGGTCCAGAATGGTCTGCATGAGCACCCGAACGCGCGGTCCGATCTGGTCGCGCTCCTCGGCCAGCGCCATGTCCATTTTCATTTTTCCGACCACTTCGCGCACCGCCGTTTCAGCAGCCTTGACCACCGCGCTGGCGGGATCCTTGCTCTCAAACAGATAGGCGCGCGCATCGCTGAGGCGGTATTGCACGGCGAACCTGATTTCGACGATGTTCTCGTCTTCGGTGAGCATGGCCGAGTCGCGCAGTCCGGTAGCCTGGAGGATGTTGTCCCGGCCCACATCGACCGAACGAATCTGGGTGACCACCACCACTTCGTGACGCTGGATGGGATAAGGCAAACGCCAATTAAAACCGGCACCTACCGTTGACCGGTATTTGCCGAACTGGGTAATCACCGCCTGCTGACCCTCTTGAACGATGAAGAAGCCCGTTCCCAGCCAGATCAGAACGACCACGCCGGCGATCAGCCCAACGCCAACGCCGGCGCTCTTCATATCCGGCTGAAATCCACCGCCGCCGCCACCGCCATTGCCGCCGCCAAAAACGCCCCGGTTACCGGCATTTTTTGCACCGCCAAACAGTCCGCTCAACTTGCGATTGAAATCACGCCAAAGTTCGTCCAAATCAGGCGGACCCTGATTGGGGCCTTGGCCGCGCGGGCGATTGACAGGCTGGGATGGCTGCTGGTCCTCGCGTGGGGCGTCAGGCTTGGTTTCATCAGGCGACGATTTGTCGTCGTCACGGCCCCAACGCGGATCATTCAGGTTGAACATGCCTTGGGCACGTTGTTTAAGCCGACTTGGCCAGGTCGCCAACGTCTGCAGCACGGGATTCAGATTCATGGGGTCAAACTCGCTTTATTTTCAATTCACCGACATTGTGCCTAATGAAATCACCCGTTCAGGGAAGCTTGTCGCCTGTTTTGGAAATTTCCTCTTGCGAAACGCTTGCCGCATGACTGGCCAGTAGCTCGCGCAAGCGCGGCAGACCTTCACCCGACTGAGCGCTGACAAATACCCGCTCCACGCTTCGGCTGGAACCCTCGAATGCATCCCTGAGTTCGAACGTATCGCTCAATTGCAGGGGCAAGCTGGTTTTCTCAATAATATCGAGCTTGTTGAACACCAGAATCTGCGGAACGTCAGCGGCGCCAATTTCGGCCAGAACGCGTTGCACTTGTTCAATTTGCTCCAGATAGTCGGGATTGGCACCGTCCACCACATGCAGCAGCAAGTCTGCATCGGCGGCCTCCTGCAGCGTGGCCGCAAAAGCATCAATCAATCCGTGCGGCAGATCCCGGATAAAACCAACCGTGTCCGACATCGACACCGATCGAGCCGCGTCACCCAGGTAAATCTGCCGCGTCGTCGTGTCCAGCGTGGCGAAAAGCTGGTCGGCCGCGTAAGCGCGTGCCTTGACCAGCGCATTGAACAGAGTGGTCTTGCCAGCGTTGGTATAGCCGACCAGCGAAATCGTGAAGGAGTTGCGCCGCTCGCGCTGCTTGCGCTGCGTTTGGCGCTGCCTTTTGACTTTATTCAGGCGCTCCTTGGTCCGCTTGATGGCTTCGCCAATCATGCGTTTGTCAAGTTCAATCTGCTTTTCGCCGGGACCGCCACGTACCCCCGCGCCGCCCGTTTGTCGCTCAAGATGCGACCAGAGCCGCACCAGACGGGTTGAGGTGTAATGCAGCCGGGCCAGTTCGACCTGCAGCTTGCCCTCGTGGCTGCGCGCCCGCTGGGCGAAAATTTCCAGAATCAGCAAGGTCCGGTCATTGACGGGTAGACCCATATGGCGTTCCAGATTGCGTTGCTGGGCCGGACTGAGCGACTGATCGAACAGGACTTCAGACGCTCCAGTGTCGAGGGCCAGCAGCTTGATTTCGTCCGCCTTGCCAGATCCGATGAAAAGCGCCGCATCGGGGGCCTTGCGTTTGCAGGTTACGCGCGCCACCGGCTCCAGGCCTGCGGTTTGCGCGAGCAAACCCAGTTCCTGCAGATCCACATCAAAATTTGGGAAACCCAGATCAACGCCCACCAGCAGGGCACGCGGTCGGGTTTTCACCGGCGCATCATAAGAGCTCAGTTGACAGGACTTTCTTCAGAATCGCCGGTTGAAAAATTCACGGCACGACCGGGAACGATGGTGGAAATCGCATGCTTGTAGACCATTTGAGTCACGGTATTGCGAAGTAAAACGACGTATTGATCGAAGGACTCGATCTGACCCTGCAATTTAATCCCATTGACGAGATAAATCGAAACAGGCACATGCTCGCGACGCAAGATGTTGAGAAATGGGTCCTGCAAGAGCTGACCTTTGTTATTGCTCACGATATTTTCCGTGTTCAAAAGTTAATAAGACTCCACCTTAACACAGCCTACCTGCGACGCCTGTCATCCTGGGTCGATTCCTTGTCCGCGAAGGGGTTGAGTGAGCTTTTCAGCTGAATCCGCAGCGGCGTGCCGACCAGGTCGAACGCCTTGCGAAACCGCCCTTCCAGGTAGCGCTTGTACGCCTCGGTAACATGCTCCAGCGAGTTGCCGTGGATGATGATGATCGGTGGGTTCATGCCACCCTGGTGAGCATAGCGAAGCTTGGGGCGGAATATGCCGGAACGCTGGGGTTGCTGAAACTGCACGGCTTCGAGCAGCAGGCGCGTCAGCACCGGCGTGGTCATTTTGCGGTTGGCCGACGCGTGAGCCTGAACAATGGATTTCCAGACGGGCGCTAATCCCTGGCGCTTGATGGCCGAGATTGGATGAATGGACGCGAATTTCAGAAAGCCAAGCCGGGTCTCGATGGAGCGCTCCAGCAGTTCACGCTGGTAGGAATCAATCGCATCGGATTTGTTGATGGCCACCACTACCGCACGGCCACTTTCAAGAATGTAGCCTGCAATATGCGCATCCTGATCGGTCACGCCTTGCGTGGCGTCCAGCAGCAGCAGAACAACGTTGGCATTTTCAATGGCCTGCAAGGTTTTGACGACAGAAAACTTCTCAATCGCCTCGAAAACCTTGCCCTTGCGACGCAGCCCGGCGGTATCAATCAGTTCAAACTTTTGCCCGGCATGCTCAAAAGGCACGGAGATCGCGTCACGCGTGGTTCCGGGCAAGTCGAACGCCACCAGCCGCTCCTCACCCAGCCAGGTATTGATGAGCGTGGACTTGCCAACATTGGGCCGACCCACAACGGCAAGCCTGATGACGGACGGATCCTGCGGTTCAGCGTCTTCATCGATATCCGGCAAACCAAGCGGGGCCAGCGCAAGATCCACCAAGGTACGCATACCCTGACCATGGGACGCGGAAACCGGCAGCACTTCACCCAAACCCAATTCAAAAAATTCGGAAAACTGAACGCCATCTGTCATGCCCTCCGCCTTGTTGGCCGTCAGCACCGTCGGCTTGCCCAGCTTGCGCAGGTAGTTGGCAATGTCATGGTCTTGCGAGCTAATGCCGGCCCGGGCGTCAACCACGAAAACCACCACGTCGGCCTCCGCAACAGCCTGTCGGGTTTGCTTGGCCATCTCCTTGTAGATGCCGGTGATGGCATCGGGCTCGAAACCACCGGTATCAATGACAATGTACTCGTGGTTTCCCAGGTTACCTTGACCGTAATGACGGTCACGCGTCAAGCCGGCCCAATCGGCCACGATCGCATCCCGCGTCTTGGTCAGCCGGTTAAAAAGTGTCGACTTGCCCACATTCGGGCGGCCGACCAGCGCAATGACAGGTTTCATCAATAAAGCTTCTGAAAGGGCTGCTCTTATTCAGGCTGAAAGCCGTAAACGCCGCCGTTATGGGTGACCGCAACAAGCGTTCTGCCCGCCAGCACAGGGGCGGCAGCGATGGCCGAGCCGTCAGTCGGCAAGCGATTTAGAAGGGAGCCATCTTCACGCGACAACAGGTGAATAAAACCAGCGAAATCCCCCATTGCCACGGAACGTCCGATCACCATCGGCGCCGTCAGGCTGCGGTAACGCAAATGATCTGTCGACCAGGCACGCTCGCCGTCGCTGCGTCGCCAAGCCATCACTGTCCCGTCAGCTTCGGTGCCAAACAGCAGGCGGTCATCGCCATGAATACCCTGCGCGCCATGGGCAGGCTTGGTCCACAGCAGACTGCCGCGAGCGGCATCGACACAGCCTATGCTGGCCTGAAAAGCCCGCACGCAGACAGTGTCAGCTTGCCTGCTGACGCGGCCGACCAGATCGACCAGCCGCTCCACATCATTGATGCCGCGTGGCGAGGCAATGGGTGCTTCCCATCGAATACTGCCGTTGGCTGGATTGAGACCCACCAGCCGGCCGGCCAAGCCAACCACCAAAGTATCACCGACAGCCAACAGCACCCCTGACTGGCGCAGCACCAAAGGCTCACTGGGTCGCTGTTGAGCCCACAGCTTGCGGCCCGTCTGCCCGTCAAAGGCATTGACCGAGCGGTCCGCTGCCAGGACGAAGACCCGCGCACCGGCCACAAAAGGCGCAGTGAAAACCTGTGCACCGAGTTTCTGGCGCCAAAGTTCACGGCCATCCTGCAATGCGACGACTTCGTTTGCTTTCGTTACCACGGCCACAACTTTCCCATCACTGCCAACGCCAGCAGAGATGGGCGTATCGAGGGCAACGCGCCAAATGTCGCGGCCGGTTTGAGCATCGAGCACGGCCACGATGCCGTCGCTGCCCGCAACGGCCACGCTCGGGCCGGACACATTCACGTCCAGCGGGAAATTCACGGGCCCAATGCGGGTCGTCCAGCTTTGGCGGGCGCCGACAAGGGCGGTTACCGGCTGCAATTCGGTGGGCTGGATTTTGGCAACACCGCCAAAGCAGCCGCTTAGAATTGCTACAATAATAATAGCTAATGGCGCCCGTACAGCCATTGCTAAAGGCCTAAGAGGCTTAGAAATCATGACTTCACCTCGGCATTGGGTGCTGCCGTTGCCGGCTTGACCTGCCAGGCCGTTGGATCGACGCCAAGCGCATTGAGCTTGACCTCCACCAGAAGCCGGTACTCGGCGCGCTCATCAAGGCCTTTGTAGGCCTTTTCGTATTCCGCTTTGGCTTCATCTTTCCTGCCCTGGGCCAGAAGGATGTCGCCGCGCCGGTCAGCAGCAAGCGCTGCAAAGTCTTTCGGAAAAGAGCCTGACAACTGCTGCAGCGCCTCGTCATAGGCCTTCTTTTCCAGCAGCAGCCCGGCAAGACGCAATTTGGCAATCGCCTGATAGCCTTCATCAGAGGCTTTCTCGGCGACCCAACTCAGGGCAGCGCGAGAAGCATCGACGTTGCCTTTGTCGTAATAGACCCTGGCGGCCAGCAGACCGGCTTGATGCGCATAAGTGGTACGGCCAAAACGGTCTTTCATGTCGGCCAGCGAGCGGTCAATCCTTGCCATATCGCCCGACTGCACGGCGCGCTCGACCTCGTCATACATCACCGATGCCTGTGCTGCCTGATTACGCTGCCAATACTGGTAACCGTTCCAGGCCGCAAAGGAACCCAATACAGCAATCAACGCCCAGGTAATGAGGTTGCCATACTGTTTCCAGAAGTGCTTGATTTCAGCAAGCTGTTCCTGTTCTTCTAAATCGAGGGGTTTTGCCATAAAAATCTACTTGTTGCGCGATAACTGCGCGGATTGAATTGAGTGATTGTAGAGGGCGGAGATCGACGCTTAAACAACGTCCATCGGCGCTTGGCCGCGCAGCGTGTGAGCCCATGCACCCACAGCGCTCAGCGACTGAAGTATTTGGGCCAGTGCGCCCTCGACTTTCTCGCCGCGCAAGGGTTTGACAGCGACGCACCCCTGGGCGAGTTCGGCCGCGCCAAAAATCAGCGCAAATCTTGCGCCGCTGCTATCGGCTTTTTTGAATTGCGACTTCATGCTGCCCATGCCTTCGGCGCTGACGCCAGCGTGCATCTGTACGCTCACCCCCGCCGCCCGCAAAGCCTGCAGCGTTTGCATGACGACCGGCAAGGCGCAAGCCTCTGGAATCACCGCATAGGCATCGGGCACAGGAAGCGTGATGGCCTCGCCCTGCTCCTTGATGAGTTCGAGGACGCGCTCGACCCCCAGAGCCCAGCCCACGGCGGGCGCTGCTTTACCGCCAATCTGTTCAATCAGGTAGTCAAAGCGGCCTCCGGCACAAATGGTGCCTTGCGCACCCAGCCTATCGGTCACGAACTCGAACACCGTGAGGTTGTAGTAATCCAGGCCACGCACCAAGCGGGGGTTGAGTGTCCAGGGGATGCCGTTGGCATCAAGGATGGCTTTCAGACCCTCAAAATGCGCGAGCGACTGGGGGCCCAAAAAGTCAATCACCCGGGGCGCACTTTCAACCACCGCCTTCATGGCTGGATTTTTGCTGTCCAGAATGCGCAGCGGGTTGCTGTGCAAACGCCTGCGCGCCTCCTCGTCGAGCGCGTCCGCATGCTGTTCGAAATGAGCAATCAGTTCGATTCGGTGCTGGGCGCGTTCTTCGGGCTGACCCAAACTGTTGATTTCCAGGCGCCAATCGGTGAGGCCCAACTCCTTCCACAGCGCTGCTGCGAGCAAAATCAGTTCGGCGTCCACTTCGGGACCGGCAAAGCCCAGCGCTTCGGCACCAATCTGGTGGAACTGGCGGTATCGGCCACGCTGCGGCCGCTCCCGACGGAACATGGGGCCCATGTAATACAGGCGCTTGCCTCCGTCATAGAGCAGGTTGTGCTCCGTGACCGCGCGAACCACGCTGGCGGTGTTTTCCGGCCGCATGGTCAGGTGATCGTGCTCGCCATGTTTGTCAGAACGGTCTTCGAAGGAATACATTTCCTTTTCGACGATGTCGGTGACTTCACCGATACCACGCACAAACAGCTGCGTGTGCTCAAGAATGGGGGTACGGATGTTGCGGTAGGCGTAACGCTGCATCAGGGATCGGACCTTGCCTTCAAGCCATTCCCAGCGCGCCGAGTCGGGCGGCAGGATATCGTTCATGCCCTTGACCGCAGCCAGTTTTTCGGTTTTGGCCAAAGGCGATTTTTCCACCAGGCCGACAGTCATTTTTTCAAGCATGGGTATTAGGCGAATTCAGCGACGGTTTGCGCGCCAAAGCGTTTTTCAATGTAGTTTTCAACGATGGCCTGAAATTCCTGCGCAATGTTTTCACCGCGCAGAGTCAGTCTTTTTTCGCCATCAATGAATACCGGTGCGGCGGGTGCTTCGCCGGAACCGGGCAAACTGATGCCGATATCGGCATGCTTGCTTTCACCCGGGCCATTGACGATGCAGCCCATCACGGCGACCTTGAGCCCTTCAACGCCGGGGTATTGCGCACGCCAGACCGGCATCTTGGCACGAAGAAAGTCGTCGATCTGTTTGGACAGCTCCTGAAAAGTGGTACTGGTGGTGCGCCCACAGCCAGGGCACGCCGTGACACTGGGCACAAAGAGGCGCAAGCCCAGCGCCTGGAGGATTTCGGAAGCAATCACGACTTCCTGAGTGCGGGCCTCACCCGGCTGGGGTGTCAGCGAGACGCGAATGGTGTCGCCGATACCTTCCTGCAACAAAATGGACAGCGCCGTAGCAGAGGCCACCGTTCCCTTGGTTGCCATGCCGGCCTCGGTCAGGCCAAGATGAAGGGCGTGATCGGTGCGCTTGGCCAGTTCACGGTAGACCGAGATCAGATCCTGAACGCCACTGACCTTGCAGGACAAAATAATCTGGTTGCGGCGCAGGCCCATATCCTGGGCGCGCTGAGCGGAAGCTATCGCTGAAGTAATCAGTGCTTCATACATGACCTGCCTGGCGTCCCAGGGCGTCGCACGCGCGCTGTTTTCGTCCATCAGGCTGGCCAGCAATTCCTGGTCGAGGCTGCCCCAATTCACACCGATGCGCACGGGTTTGTTCCAGCGCATGGCTGCCTCGATCATCTGGCCGAACTGCGTGTCGCGCTTGTTGCCTTTGCCCACATTGCCGGGATTGATCCGGTATTTGGAGAGAGCCTCGGCGCAGGCGGGGTAATCGGTCAGCAGGCGGTGGCCGTTGTAATGAAAGTCACCAATCAGCGGCACATCGATACCCATGCGGTCCAGTTGCTCCCGGACGTGCGGCACGGCTGCGGCCGCCTCCGGCGTATTGACCGTGATGCGGACCATTTCGGAGCCCGCCAGGGCAAGCTCCTTGACCTGAATGGCCGTGCCAATGGCGTCCACCGTATCGGTGTTGGTCATCGACTGGACACGCACCGGAGCGTTACCGCCCACGGTCACGACACAGGAGCCCCAGACAACCTGAGCCCGAATGGAGCGTCGCACTTTTGGAAAAGCCGACTCGATGGGAAGACCGGATTGCACTATTTCACCTCGAATCGGGCTACGTTATCTTTGGCTAGCGGCGTCAGGTCAAACGCCTGCCCGCGCACCTGAACCTGCGTTGCATCGGCCCGGCCAACAACGGCGGCCAGCGGCAGCGCGCCGGATGCACCGACAATCTCGCCGGCGTTTAGGGTACGTCGCAGCACGACCGTGCCCTTCGTATCGGTGACCTCAACCCAGGATTCGCCTTTCGCGCGGAAAGTGACAATGCCGGCGGGTTCCGACGCATTGGATCCAGTGATGGCCAAGGGCCCTGTCGCGGCAACCTCGGCAGCCGCTGCGATCTGGTCAGCATGCGGTGTCGACAGCACAGGCTGGACACTGGCTGCCAAGCCCGTATCCGCCATGACGCCAGTCGCGGGCAACAACTTGAGCGGCTCATCTTTGGCCATCGCACCGTCTGCACCGGCCTTGCCTGGCGCTGCGTCCGGCTTGCTGACGGGCAGAAAAACCAATACCAGCGCGCCCAGCAAGAAGGCCAGGCCAGTGAGAACGGCGGGCTGCGAAACTCGCGCCCATAGTGGCGACCACCGAGCGTCACCCTTCGAGCGAAACGGCGTCTTGAGGCCTTCGCCTTGCTGGTTCAATCTGGAGGCTCCGATTTGAGGCAGCCGCTCAAGTATTAGGGCCACGTCAAGCTTCAGGATGCGGCACACGCTGGCGGCCAGCGCTCGCGCAAAAACAAGGTCGGGCAACAAATCAAACCGGTCCTGTTCCAATGCTTCAAGTTTTTTTTCAGGAACCTTGAGCAGCGCCGCCAATGTGGCGATGTGAATACCTGCCGCCTCCCTCGCATCACGAAGCAAGGCGCCAGCTGTGGGTTCCACCCAGGTCGCCGCCTGACTGCTGCCAAAGCCGCAAGCGGCGGCATTTCCATCAAAGTGTCCAGCCAGCGCGGAATCAAGGTCACTCATTGAACGCACCTTTTTCGTAGGCAGCAGCCTCAGGGGACTGCGCAAAGCGTTTCTTTAACTGGGAAGCCAGCTGCAGCATGGCCTCCCGATTGTTCAACTTTCGCTCGGTCTTGATGCCCAGCCAGAGGGTTTCAGCATTGGCCAATTCGCTGTTGTTCAAGCGACGGATATAAAACTGCGCGCGCGTCAACTCGCCACGCTCATAAAGAAGATTGGCCAGGTTGTAGCCGGTGACCGGATTGCCCGCATCAAGCTCATAAGAATGCATCAGGCTTTGTTCAGCCTCGGCATGCTGCCCAGCACGAACCTGGCAGACACCTTGAGTCATCAGTGTTTTGGCCTTGCCGCTGTAAGTGGGATTGGCCGCGGCCTGCGCAAACAACTTGAATGACTCGCTGTAGCGACCTTGCTGGCATAAAAGCCAGCCATAGTTGTGCGCGACATCCGAATCGCGCGAATTCAGCGCGACAGCCCGGCGAAAACTATCCTCTGCCAACGGAACATTGTTGAGCCGCATATACACCAGCCCACGCAGATTGAAGGCGTCCGCATAAGTTGGGTCCGTGGCGAGCGATTGCTTGATTTCATCAAGCGCAACATTGGTCTGACCCTGTTCGAAATAGCCGGTTGCCAGCTCAAGCCGCAGCCGGGCGCGCCTGCGTTGATCGGGTTCATCCGACTCCGTGACGATGTCATTTTGGTTACCCGATGCCCCTGACAGGTCTGGCTGGTTGGCACAGCCCGCCAGCAAAACAGCGCCCCAGCAGGCGGACAGCCAGATCACCTTGGTGGCTAAGCTCATAGATCCCTCCCCTTGACCACAACCACCTTGATTCCGCCAAGCGACCCTTGCCGCTGCGCAGCCATGCGCTG
>MERZ01000403.1:11342-14171 GCA_001770785.1 Burkholderiales bacterium RIFCSPHIGHO2_12_FULL_61_11 | reverse complement strand
AGTCCTCGCCCAAGCGCTTTGGCCCGGCGGCGGACCCGGTGCCGGCACGGGCCCGGGCCTTTGTGACGCGCAGTATTGAAAGGCCGCCACCGGTCGACATCAGCATGCCGCCACCCGTGGCTGCGTCCGAAATCAAACCGGCTGCAAAACCACGGGCAAAACCCGTCAAAAAGCCAATCCTTAAGGAAAAAAAGGCTGTAGCCCAGGAGCCACGGACCCAAGAGGCTATTGATTTTGTAGCGCCCGAAACCACCGAAGTTCCTGACCCGTTCATCGCCAATGATCCCAATGCCTCTTCCGGCGTGGGCAGCGGGCCCGACCCGGCTGCCGATGCCGCCGCTGCCGAGACCGCCGCCGCTGAAAATGCCGCGGCCGCGGCATCTGCCGCCAGTGCCCCGGCGGTGCCGCCGGCCAGCCCCAGCCAGACCCCGGTCACAGCCATGGCGCTGCCGGCCAGCGCCGTGCTGGAATACAAGGCGACCGGCAATTCAAAAGGCCTGGATTACTATGCGAATTCGCAGCTCGACTGGCACAACCTGGGCAGCACTTATGACGCCCGCATGACCATCAGCGCGCTGTTTATAGGCTCGCGCAGCATGGCCAGCAGTGGCCAGGTGAGCGCTGAAGGCTTGACACCCAGCCGCTTTTCCGACAAATACAGAACTGAAGTCGCCGCGCATTTCGAGCCCGAAAAGGGCCAGATCAGCTTCAGCGCCAACACCCGGACCGTCCCCTGGATCAAGGGCGCGCAGGACCGGGTCAGCGTTTTGCTGCAACTGGGCGGGCTGCTGGCGGGCAACCCGACCGGCTTCCCCCAAGGCGCCACCATTTCGATGTACACCGTGGGGCCGCGTGATGCGGACACCTGGACTTTTCTGGTGGAGAACGAAGAAACCCTAACCCTGCCCTATGGTGAGTTGAGCACGCTCAAGCTCTCGCGTCAGCCCCGGCGCGAATACGACCAAAAGGTTGAAATCTGGTTTGCACCCGCGTTGGGCTACCTGCCGGTGCGCAACAAAATCACCCAATCCAATGGCGATTTTGTTGACCAGCAGCTCAGCGCCATGACGCCCTCCTGAGCCGCCTGAAGCGCCTGCGAGTGAAGGACGTACCGGGCCGCTTCACCGCCAATTTACCGCCGGCTTGCGCTGCCCTCTTGAACTGGACCGCATTGTTGCCATCTAAGGGCAAAGGACACAATGATGCAAATGCTTTACGACTCGGACTCTTTTGTGGTGCTGCGGATTCACGCCAACGCACCTGAGGAATCCGCGCCCATCCGTGCCATTCCAGAATTGGCCCGCCACGGCTTTGAAATTGTTGACAAGCGCTCCAACAAAGAGGTCTACCTTGACGGTTCGTGGGCAGAAATGTTCCAGCAGCAGTTGAGCGCATGGGCCCAAAAAACGCCTACCCAGGAGGAAGTCGAAAACACGCTCGAAGGCTACAGCGGTTTGGCCAACACACCGATCTCGCTGCACTGACGTTATTGCATCGGGGTTGCCGCCCAAGAAATGGGACAAAACCGGGTCCAAGGCATTAGTATCTACCGATGTCCATTCTTTCCTCCCTTTTTTTTTCACGCAACCTGGCCTGCCTGATCGGCGTCTGGGCGGTGGCATTGATGGGCGGCTGCGCCAGCCGCCCGGCCCCCCCGGAAATGCCCATCGTTCAGCTGCCGCGCGGTGACGGTGTCCCGGCAACGGCGGCCAGGCTCGATGCGCTGCTGCCTGCCGATGTGCTGCTCATCGGCGAACAACACAACGCCGCGGAGCACCAACAGTTGGAGCAGCAGGTGATCGCGCTGCTTGCGGCACGGGGCCTGCTGGCCGCGGTGGCGCTGGAAATGGCCGAAGCCGGGGTGAGCACCGCTTCGCTCCAACCCAGCTCGACCGAAGAGCAAACACGCCACGCACTGAAGTGGGACAACAAAGGCTGGCCGTGGGCGGCTTATGGGCCCGTGGTGATGACGGCCGTGCGCGCAGGCGTGCCGGTGCTGGGCGCCAACTTGCCACGTTCGCGACATCAGGACAGCATCAACGACAGCCAGCTCGAGCGCCAATTGCCGGGTCCGGCCCTGAAGGTTCAGCAGCAAAGGATTCGCGTCAGCCACTGCGATCTGCTGCCAGAGAGCCAGCTGGTGCCCATGGCGCGTCTCCAGATTGCCAAAGACATCACCATGGCCAATATGCTGAGTCAGGCAGCCCTGCCCGGCAAGGTGGTGGTATTGCTGACCGGCAGCGGCCATGCCGACCGCACCTTGGGTGTGCCGCTACACCTGCCTGCGGACCTCAGGATCAAGGCGATTCAGCTGCGAGCGGGTGATGCCGCAGGCAACAAGTCAGGCGCTGCGTTTAACAGCGTCTGGCTCACCCCCGCGCTGCCGGAAATGGACTACTGCGCCGATCTTCGGAAAAAATACCTACCAAAATAGGCGGTGAATTCAGGCGTTCCTGCAAATCGAGTCGGCCACCACGTTGATGATGCGCTCGATGTGTTCTTTTTCCACGATGTAGGGTGGGCAGATCACGATGTTTTCACCGGCTGGCCGCACCAGCACGCCGTGGTGAAAGCAGTCCATGAAGACGTCATAAGCACGCTTGCCCGGCGCGCCAGCCACCGAAGACAACTCGACGGCGCCCGCCAGCCCGAGGCTGCGAATGCCGATCACGCTGGGCAAGCCCATGAAGCCGCCGTGCATGGCGTCGCCGAGCACCTTGCCCATCTGGACCGCGCGTACAAACAGGTTTTCCTGCTTGTACAGATTGAGCGTGGCAATGGCCGCCGCGCATGCCACCGGATGGCCCGAATAGGTGTAGCCGTGAAAGA
>MERZ01000403.1:2366-11312 GCA_001770785.1 Burkholderiales bacterium RIFCSPHIGHO2_12_FULL_61_11 | reverse complement strand
TGGCCTTCATCATGGCGTCGTAAATGCGGTCGGAGCAGACCACGCCGCCCAGGGGAAAAACGCCGTTGGTGACGCATTTGGCAAAGTTCAGCATGTCGGGCACCACGCTGTAATAATCGGCGGCAAAATTGCTTCCCATGCGTCCGAAACCCGTGATGACTTCGTCAAAAATCAGCAAAATTCCGTGCTTGTCGCAGATCTCTCTTAAGCGCTTCAAGTAGCCCATGGGCGGCAAATACCAGCCGGCACTGCCCGACACTGGCTCAACAATAATGGCGGCCACATTGCTCGCGTCATGCAGCGGCAGTATGCGGTTTTCCAGCTCCAGCAAAATGTCTTCTTCCCACACCGGCTCGATCCCGTTGATGTAGGCGTGATTCACCGGGTCGTGGATAAAGCGCATGTGGTCCACGCGCGGCAGCAGTGCTGCTCCAAAGACTTTGCGGTTGGCCGGAATACCGCCCACGCTCATGCCGCCAAAACCCACGCCGTGGTAGCCCTTTTCGCGGCCAATAAACACATTGCGGTGGCCCTCGCCACGGGCGCGGTGATAGGCCAGCGCCACCTTCAGCGACGTGTCGGCCGCTTCGGAGCCGGAATTGCAGAACAGCACCTTGTTCAGGTCGCCCGGTGCCATCGCGGCAATCATTTCAGAGGCCTTGAAAGCCTGGTCGTTGCTGGCCTGAAACGCCGTGGCGTAGTCCAGCGTATCGAGCTGCTTCTTGATGGCCTCGTTGATGGGTTTACGGTTGTGCCCGGCGGCCACGCACCACAGACTGGAAATGCCGTCGATCACCTGCTTGCCGTCATGCGTGGTGAAGTTCATGCCGTCGGCAGCCACAAAAATACGTGGATCTTTCTTGAAGCTGCGGTTGGGCGTGAAGGGCAGCCACTGATGCTCCATGTTGAAATCTTTATAGGGCATGTCGATCTCCTGCGTTGTGATGGGGTGAATAGGGGCAAGTACGGAGTCAGTCTTGCATTCTGGCACTCTTGCTGGCGCACCGCATCAGGCACTCGGTGCAGGCGGGCGCAGGCGCGCGCCACCTGCGACAATTCACCCCTTATGAATCACGCTTATATCCTGACCCTGTCTTGCCCGGACCGCCGCGGCATTGTTCATGCCGTATCCGGTTTTTTGTTTGAACACGACAGCAACATTGAAGAAGCCGCGCAATACAACGATCCGGCCACCGGACTGTTTTTCATGCGCGTGCAGTTCGTCTGCGACCAGCTGACGTACGAGGTGCTGGCGAGCCACTTAACGGCGTTTGCCGAGCCCTTCCAGATGGACTGCAAACTGCACGACACCGCGCAGCCCATGCGCACGGTGATCCTGGTCAGCAAGGAAGGCCATTGCCTGAACGATCTGCTGTTTCGCTGCAAGTCAGGCCTGCTGCCGCTGGATGTGCGCGCCATCATCTCCAACCACCGCGAGTTCTATCAGTTGGCGGCCAGCTACAACATCCCCTTTCATCATTTGCCGGTCACCGCGGCAAGCAAGGCTCAGGTCGAGGCCAGGCAACTTGAGATCATCGAGTCGGAAGGCGCGGAACTGGTGGTGCTGGCGCGCTACATGCAGGTGCTCTCCAACGACCTGTGCAAAAAGCTCGCGGGCCGCGCCATCAACATCCACCACTCGTTCTTGCCCAGCTTCAAGGGCGCCAAGCCCTACCACCAGGCGCATGACCGCGGCGTCAAGCTGATTGGCGCGACCGCGCACTACGTGACCGGCGAGCTCGATGAAGGCCCCATCATCGAGCAGGACGTGGCACGCGCTGACCACAGCAAGACGGTGGAAGACCTGACAACCATGGGCCGCGACACCGAAAGCCAGGTGCTGGCGCGGGCCGTGAAATGGCACAGCGAACATCGCGTGTTGCTCAACGGCCATAAAACCGTTATCTTCAAGTAAGCCATGGTCACCGCTGCGCGCATTCCCCCCATTCAGTGCCTGCTGACGTTTGAAGCGCTGGCGCGGCTGCGCAGCGTCACGCAAGCGGCCGAGGAACTCTGCGTTACCCCCAGCGCGGTCAGCCACCGGGTCAAGCAGTTAGAGCAGATCATTGGCACCCGGCTATTTGGCCGGGCTGATTTTTCCTTGACCACCGAAGGCAGCGAATATCTGGCGCATGTGCGCGAGGGGCTCGCCACGCTGCAAAAGTTTCCCGGCATGGCGGGTCAAAGCGCCACGCCGGGCAAACGCAAGCTGCGGCTGGCGGTCACGCCGACGTTTGCGCGCTCCATTCTGATTCCGCGCCTGCGCCAGTTCACGGAAGCCTACCCCGAGATCGACCTGACGCTCCAGGTGTCGATCCCGCTGCTGGACGTGCAGGCCGAGGACGCCGACCTGATCGTGCGTTTCGGCACCGGGCGCTATGCCGATCTGGAGCATGTCTGCCTGATCAATGATGAGGTGACGCCGCTGGCCTCACCTGCCTTCGTGCGCGAGCATGGGCCCTTCGACGTTGCCGAGGATCTGGAAGGAGAAAGTCTGCTGCGCTCCCCGCTGGAGCCCTGGCGCACCTGGTTTGCCGCCCACCAACTCGACTGGGCCGAGCCGCTGGACGGCTCGCAGTTCAATGACATTGGCCTGATGTGTGATGCCGCCGCGGCAGGCATGGGGATCGGCCTCGTCCGCCTCAAACTGGGCGCACCGTGGCTGGAAGACGGCTCACTGGTGCGCCTGGGCAACAACGCCGTTTTCGGCCACAACGTTCCAAGCCCCCATTCCCACTACCTGTGCTGGCGCACTGGCACCATGGACCGTTGGGAATGCGCGGCCTTTGCCGACTGGCTGCGCAAGAGTCTGGTCTGAACAGGTATTTGATGCTTTCATGCACCGGGTCGATCGCCTTCGGCTAGCGCCAAAAGGCCGGCGGCCTCAAGGGTCGGCGCGGAGTTTTTTGTGAATTCGCCTTGTGGTGCTCCATACCCCCCACAGCACCAGCGGAATCAGCGCCCCGACGGATATTTCGGGGTTGATCGGCACGCCCGCGACCTTGAGCGCCTTGCCAATGTAAAGCAGCAAGCTGACCACGTAGTAGGAGATGGCGGCAATCGACAGCCCCTCCACCGTGGACTGCAAGCGCAGCTGCATCTCCTGACCGCGCGTGAGCTTTTCCAGCAGTTGCTGGTTTTGCACCTCGGTGGCGATGTCCACGCGGGTGCGCAGCAGCGCGCTGGTGCGCGACACGCGCTCGGAGAGCGAGGCCAGGCGCTGCGCCGTGGCCGCCACCGTGGCGATCGCGGGCGACAGGCGGCGTTGCATGAAAACGCCAATGGTTTGCGTGCCCGGAATGGCCTTTTCGCGCAGTTCGGCAATGCGCTGGCCCACCAGCGCGCTGTAGGCGCGCGTGGCCGAGAAACGATAGACATGCTCGGCCGTGGCGCGCTCCACGCGTGCGGCCAGCGAGACCAGCGTGTCCAGCAGCTGCTGGTCGGATGCCGCTTTCTGCTCCAGGCGCGCCGTGATGTCGGCCAGCGCATCTTCGGACTCGGCCAGCATGGGCGCCAACTGCTTGGCCACGGGCAGGCCACGCAGCGCCATCAGGCGGTAGGTTTCGAGTTCCAGCAAGCGTTGCGCGATGCGGCCGACCCGCGTCTCGGAGGTGGCAGCCGGCGCGATCACCAGCATGCGCTCAAAGCCGTCGGCGCCAATGCGAAATTCGGTCAATGCCCATGAATGCTCATCGCCTAACTTCGAGGCCACCACGGTGCGCCCGCCAAACCAGGCCTGCGCCTGCTCCATCAACGCCCGCTCGTCGGACAGGTCGCCAGGGGTCATGGCCAGCTGGATTGCCGCCACGGTGCGCCCGGGAAGGCCGCGCAACCAGTCGGGCGTCACCACCAAAGCAGACCGCAACGCCGGCTCCAGCGCCCCTAGCAAAGCAGCAGCGGGCAGCGTTTGCACGATGGAATAGCGCGTGAACTCGGTGTGCCGTTCCCATGTAACGTTGCAGCCCTCAAGGCGCAGGCGCAGAAAGTTCCCATGCAGGCTGTCCTGTGGCAAATCCTGCTGCCCGGGCAGGCGGCTTAGATGCTCGCGCTCTTGCTCGCGCGTCACGCCCGTGTTGAGCACGGCCACGTAAAAAATCAGCGCGGGCAACCGCAAGCGGGCCGAAGGCCGCGCATGCACCTCGTTGTGCAGCATGGCGCGTAGCGGGTCATCGGGCGGCAGCAACGTGGCGGAGGTGGAGGTGGAGGTGGAGGCATCGTCGCCGTCGCAAAATGGGCTGAAAATCATGAACGAATACTACTATCTTGATGGCTGCCCCGGTCGCTCCGGCCTTAGGCAGGGTCCAATCTGATCGCAGCATTTCACACCGCGCCTCAAATTTCTTCAACCCGGCGCGGGCGGCTTGCCCTACAGTGTGAGTTCAAACCGGAACCTTCAAATGAACGCATCCCTTTCACCGCAGCAACAAGAATTGCTGACCAGATCAGAGCGCCAGTCGCAAGTGGCGCGGGCC
This sequence comes from Burkholderiales bacterium RIFCSPHIGHO2_12_FULL_61_11, assembly GCA_001770785.1. Lineage (GTDB taxonomy): Bacteria > Pseudomonadota > Gammaproteobacteria > Burkholderiales > Burkholderiaceae_C > Polaromonas. The sequence goes on along the minus strand of MERZ01000403.1, from coordinate 6,840 downwards.
CTGACTGCCGTGCTGCCCAGCCATGCCGTGCTGTGGAACACCGAAGACACCACGCCCTACGAATGCGACGGGCTGACGGCTTACCGCGAGCGGCCACTGGCCGTTGCCTTGCCCGAAACCTATGCCGAGGTTCAGGCGGTTCTCAGAACTTGCCACGCGCTGGATGTGCCGGTGGTGGCGCGCGGCGCCGGCACAGGCCTCTCGGGCGGTGCCATGCCGCACAAACTGGGCGTCACGCTGTCACTGGCCAAGTTCAACAAGATTCTCAAGGTGGACCCGCTGAGCCGCACTGCGGTGGTGCAGGGCGGCGTGCGCAACCTGGCAATTTCCGAGGCGGCAGCTCCGTTCGGTCTGTATTACGCGCCTGATCCTTCGAGCCAGATTGCCTGCACCATAGGCGGCAATGTGGCAGAAAATTCGGGCGGTGTGCATTGCCTGAAATACGGCCTCACGGTGCATAACGTGCAGAAGGTCAAGGGCTTCACCATCGAAGGAGAAGAAGTCGAGTTCGGCAGTGATGCGCTGGATGCTCCGGGCTACGACTTGCTGAGCGTCATCATTGGCAGCGAAGGCATGCTTGCCATCACCATCGAGGTCACCGTCAAGCTGGTGCCCATGCCGCAACTGGCGCGCTGCATCATGGCCAGCTTTGACGATTTGCGCAAAGCCGGTGATGCCGTGGCGGCGGTGATTGCCGCGGGCATCATTCCGGCCGGGCTTGAAATGATGGACAAGCCCATGACGGCGGCCGTGGAAGATTTTGTACATGCCGGTTATGACCTGAGCGCTGCGGCGATTTTGCTGTGCGAAAGCGATGGCACGCCGGAAGAAGTCGAGGAAGAAATTGGCCGCATGAGCGAGGTGCTGCGCCTGCACGGCGCCAGCGCCATTGCCGTGAGCCAGAACGAAGCTGAACGCCTGCGCTTCTGGAGCGGCCGCAAGAATGCCTTCCCGGCGTCAGGCCGCATCAGCCCCGATTACATGTGCATGGACTCCACCATTCCGCGCAAGCGGCTGGCCGACATCCTGCTGGCGATTGCCGGCATGGAAAAGAAATACCAGCTGCGCTGCGCCAATGTGTTTCATGCCGGCGACGGCAACCTGCACCCGCTGATTCTGTTTGACGCCAACCAGGCCGACCAGCTTCACCGCGCAGAAGCCTTTGGCGCCGAGATTCTGGAAACCAGCGTGGCCATGGGCGGCACCATCACCGGCGAGCACGGCGTCGGCGTGGAAAAACTCAACTCCATGTGCGTGCAGTTCTCGGTGCAGGAAAACGAGCAGATGTTTGGCGTGAAGCGTGCCTTTGACACCAAGGGCTTGCTCAATCCCGGCAAGGTGATTCCCACACTGAACCGCTGCGTCGAGTACGGCAAAAAGCTGGTGCGCGGCGGGCAGATGTCGCATCCGGATTTGCCGCGCTTCTAAAGGATATGGCCGCCACGCTTGTCGCTTCGCGTACTGCGCTGCCCCCCGAGGGGGCTGTGCTTGCTTGGGGCGGCCCGGCGCGGCGCACTTCATTGGCCCCCACGCTTGTCGCTTCGCGCTGTACCTACGCCTCTTTGCCCCCTCGTCCTTTGGGAGAGGGCTGGGGTGAGGGCCAGTTTGCGCGCCGCCTAACCAGGATTGCCTGAGATGCAGGCATTGCGCGGCTTGACCTGGCTGCTGGTGCTTCAGTCGCTGGGGGAGTTGATCGCACGAGGGCTGTCGTTGCCGCTTCCTGGTCCCGTCATCGGCATGTTGCTGCTATTGGTGGCGCTGCGCTGGACGCCAGTGCGTGAGTCCGTCGCGCTGTGCGCCGACTTTCTTCTCTCGCACCTTTCGTTACTCTTTGTTCCGGTAGGCGTGGGGGTCATGACACATCTTTCACTCGTGAGCCAGTACGGACTGCGCATGTTGGCGGTGGTGTTCGTGTCGACCCTGCTCGGTTTGGGCGTGACGGTTTTAAGCCTGCACCTGCTACGGGACCGTCGCGAAACGGATGAGCCTCATAAGGACGCGCCTCATGCCTAAATTTGTGGAACTCTGGGTCTATCTTTCGGCTACACCCCTGTTTGGCCTGACGGCGACGCTGGCGGTCTACACCCTGGCGCAGACCGCTTACAGACGTCTTGGACAGGCGCCGTGGGCCAACCCGGTGCTGTGGACGGTGGTGGTTCTCGCCAGTGGCTTGCTGGTCACCGGTGTGCCCTACCCCAGCTACTTTGCCGGGGCCCAATTCATCCACTTTCTGCTGGGCCCGGCCGTGGTGGCGCTGGCCTGGCCGCTATGGCTGCGGCGCGACGAGTTGCGCCAGCGCTGGGGGCGCCTGCTGGTCGCTGCGCTGGCAGGCGGCGTGGCCGCAAGTGGCTCGGCGCTGCTGATGGGCTGGGCGCTGGGCTTGCCTGCTGAAGTGAACTTGTCGCTCGTTCCCAAATCGGTTACGGCGCCGGTCGCCATGGGAATCGCAGAACAGATAGGCGGCATACCGGAACTCGCAGCGGTGTTCGCGGTCCTGACCGGACTGGTCGGCGCGCTCAGCGGCAAATACCTGTTTGATGCCTTGCGCATTTCGACCAACCCGGCGGGCTGGGCCGCCCGGGGTTTTGCGCTGGGCACCGCATCCCATGGCATTGGCGCTGCGCGCGCCATGCAAGTCAATGCCGATGCTGGCGCCTATGCCGGGCTGGCGCTGGGCCTGCAGGTGGTACTGGCATCGCTGCTGATACCGTTGGCCTTCCGGCTGTTTCAAGCTTAGCCGCCAGGCGGGGCTGCGGCCAGCTCTTGGCTCCTACGCCGCCTGCAAGCTCGGCTTGCTCACGCTCGCCGATTTGGCATTGCCACTGGTGCCAAACATGATTTCTCCCGAGATCTGGCCGCCTTCTTCAACCACCAGCTTGCCGTAGCGAATGGTGCCGGTGACTTTGCCGGTGGCATAAATGACCAGCTTCTGGCGTACCGTCAGGTTGCCATTGAATTCACCACGGATTTCGGCCACGTCGATTTCAGCGGAGCCCTTGAACGCGCCCTGCTCGGCAATCTGCATCACGCGCGAATCCATGGTCGCCTCGACCAGACCTTCCACCACCAGGGTGTCGCAGTCGGTGATTTCAACACCCTTGAGCTTGATGTTGGGCCCAACCGTCAGCTTGCTGCCGCCTTCCTTGACGGTACTGGCGGCTGCTGCTGCGTCGCTTGCGGCTTTGGCCGCGCTTTGCTGACTGGCCGTTTGGGAAGCGGACGGCAGCGTGCTGGCGGAGGCCGAACTCCCATAGCCGCTCGCTGCGCCAGGACGCACATTGGTCGATGTTTCATTGTCTCGCTTGCCAAAAAACGGTGTTGCCATGTGACTTCCTTAAAAAGAACGCATGGTACGTCGGCAGAAAATGAAAAGTCTCCCACTTGTGCAAGATAGGTAACGAAATTAATTCTTACATGCCCTGTGACGTGAAAGCGTTCGGCATGCGCCTGCCATGCATCGAGCAGGCCACTGACATGCCCACGCACCTGTCACTTGTTGGCCGTGCGCGCTTGCACCACCTGAATTTCAACGCGGCGATTCCTGGCGCGCCCCTCTGGCGTGGCGTTGTCGGCCACCGGCTGGCTTTCACCGCGTCCCTCGGTACGAATGCGCTGGCGATCCATGCCTTGGCTGACCAGGTAGGTCTTCACCGAGTCGGCACGCGCCAGGGACAGGCGCTGGTTGTAGGCCTCGGTGCCGACCGAATCGGTGTGGCCCACCACGATCACCACATCAATGGCAACGCCCTTCAGACTGATCACCAAGGCGTCGAGCTTGCTCTTGCCATCGGCCTTGAGGACCGACTTGTCGAAGTCAAATGCCGTATCGGCTGACAGATTGATCTTGGAAGGAAGCGGGGCCGCCACAACCCGGGTGCGTGGAGGAATCACCAGTCCGGCCTTGATGTTCTCCATCGTCTCGACCATGGACTCTTCCTGGGGGCACAACTCGGAAGGATCGAGCCCCGCGCGATCCTGCCCGGCATCCTGCAAGCTCGGCACGCTCTCGCGATTCACGTTCAGGGTCGACACCAACTGGCCCATGCCCGAGAGCGTGCGAGCCTGGGCCACGATCAGGTTGTGACGAGCGTTGATATACGCGCGGTTGGCCTCAAAGTACTCATTCTGGCTGTCCAGCATATCGAGCAGCGTGCGCTGGCCAAGGTCAAACTGCTGGCGGTAGGCTAGCAGGGACTTCTCGGTCGACAGGCGGTGCTGCGCAAGGTAGCGCAGTTGCTCGTTCAGACTGTTCACATCGCTGTACGCGATCGACAGGATCTGGCGCACATCGCGGCAAGCCTTTTCCTTCAGGTCGCGCGCCTGCTCATGCAACTGCACGGCCTGGCGTTCACGCGCCATGTCGGCCCCACCTCGAAACAGGTTGTAGGTCAGCAGCAGTTCGACGCCTTCGACACGGGTATGACCGGGAAGGCCAAACGTGGTTTGGTTGCGGTCCCGGGCATGGTAGGCACGC
>MERZ01000403.1:0-2339 GCA_001770785.1 Burkholderiales bacterium RIFCSPHIGHO2_12_FULL_61_11 | reverse complement strand
GCATCAAGACATCGGTCGAAGGGGGCATGGTGCCGATGGTGAATTTGTCGGGCAGCGCGGGCAGAATCATCGGCGGCTTCTCCCCCACGATGCGGAGATAACGTGCGCTCACATCATGCAGGTTGGTCAGTTCGGTCAGCAAATTGGACTCGGCCAGGGCGAGACGGCCCGAGGCCTGCTCGATGTCGACGCCACGACCCACTCCTGCTTTGGAACGCTCTTCCACCAAGCCACCGGTTTGCTTGTGTTCAATATAGTTTTGCTTGGCGGCCTCGGTCAATTCGCGGTAGCGCACCACATCGGCATAGGCCCGCACGGCCTCCAGCGCGGCGCTCTCGGATGCTTCTGCCAGTTCGTAGTAGCGCGTCAGCTTGGCATAGCCAAGCCGTTTGACTTCATTGGGCGTGAACAGGCCGTCAAACAGCATCTGGTTGAGCGTCAGCTGCGTGCCGTTGAAGCTGTAGGTGCCAAAGGACTGGACCGGCGTCAGCCGGTTTTCCCGGCCCGTGCTGGCGCGCAGATCGGCTTGCGGGAAATAGCCACCACGCGCCACATCGCGTTCGTTGGAGGCGGCCAGGAATCCATGCCAGCGGGCCTGTACCTCGGGATTGCTGGCGACTGCCTTGCGGGCCGCCTGAACCATCGGTTCGGGCAGCGTCTGAGCATGCCCTCCCATAGTCGCCAGCACCGTGACAGCCATGACTGATAAAGTTTTTTTGAGGGACATGTCAAGATACTCCTGGTTTCTGAATTTACATTTATAGTTGTAATAATTCATTTTGGAAAGCCTTTTGCGCAAGTCGGATCAAAAAAAACTTCGCCGGGTCTGCCGCCCTCATCTATTTGCACTAGCCTCACCGCCATGTGCAATGCCGTCATGACACGTTGGGTCGCTCGCGCGTGTCTCGTGCCCTGGGTCGCCTGGACGCTGCTAGTCTGCCTGCTGGCGGCCCTGGGCGCGTCAATCGCGGCACCCGACTTCGACAAGATGCAGGCACTCGCGCTTCAGCGCTACGGTCCGCGGGCGGCCGAAACGGTCGCGGACTGGCACCGAATGATCAATGAGTCGCGCGATCTGCCGGATATGGAAAAGCTCAACCGGGTCAACATTTTTTTCAACCGGCGTGTCCTGTTTGAAGACGATATCGTGGTCTGGCAGCAGGAGGATTACTGGGCCACGCCACTTGAATTCATGGGACGCGGCGCCGGCGATTGCGAAGATTTCACAATTGCCAAGTACCTCACGCTGCAAACGCTTGGCATCGGCAACGATCGCCTGCGCCTGATTTACGTGCGCGCCCAGACCGGCGCAACAAGAAGCATCGCCCACATGGTGCTGGGCTTTTATCCCCAAGCAACCGGGGAACCGCTGATCCTGGACAACCTCATCAACAGCGTGCGGCCCGCCTCGATGCGCGGCGACCTGTCGCCCGTCTTCAGTTTCAACGGTGCCGGCCTGTGGGTCGGTGGCGCCACCACTTCCTCGGCCGATCCGACCACCCGCCTGTCCCGCTGGCGCGATGTGCTTGAACGCATGCGCCAGGAAGGCCTGTCCCCCTGATTCACCTAGCGAGTTACCACCATGTCCCTCATCAAACAGCTCTGGCTTGCCATCATCGTAGTCACAACCCTCGCCTTCGGTGGCAGCATGCTGGTCAGCGTGCTGTCCGCCCGCCATTATCTGGAGCAGCAGTTGCAGGTGAAGAACATCGACAACGCCTCGGCGCTGGCGCTGTCGCTGTCCCAGCTGCCCAAAGATGCGGTCATGATCGAGTTGCAGGTGTCAGCCCAGTTTGACGCAGGGCATTACCGTTTCATACGCATCGTCTCGCCAACCGGCCAGACTCTGGTGGAACGGGCCTTTACCGGCCACCTGCAGGGCGCTCCGGCCTGGTTTGCCAGGATGATTCCGATCCGGGCGTCGCCCGGCCAGGCGCAGATCCAGGACGGCTGGAAACAGTATGGAACCGTGATACTGGCGAGCAACGAGCAGTATGCCTACACCAGCCTCTGGGAGGGCACGCTGGAGTTGCTGCTGTGGTTTGTGCTCGGCGGGGTCGTCACGGGCCTTGCGGGAACGATGGCCCTCCGCATCATCACCCGGCCCCTGGGTGACGTGGTCCGGCAGGCCGAGGCCATTGCCGAGCGCCGCTTCCTGCGCATCGACGAGCCCGGCACGCCCGAACTGCGCAGCGTGGTTCGCGCCATGAACAGCATGGTGGATCGTCTCAAAGCCCTGTTCAGCGACGAGGCAGCGCGCCTTGAGACGGTTCGTCAAAAAGTCAATTTTGATACCCTGACCGGTCTAGCAGCGCGCGAGCATTTCCTGTCGCAATTGC
>MERZ01000402.1:18023-20629 GCA_001770785.1 Burkholderiales bacterium RIFCSPHIGHO2_12_FULL_61_11 | reverse complement strand
CCAGTTTGCGGCGACCTCGAATGGCGTGTTTTGCATGATGGCAAAGGCCACCATTACGTTGCGCAGGATACAGAAGCCGAGGAAGGCGACAAGACCAAGAGCCACGCCGATGGGCATGCGAATGGCGATCAGAAGCAGGACAAGGGCAAGGCTGCCGAAGCCGAGAAGTTCGGGATTCAAAGCTGTTTCTCCGCCGGGTTGATGTGGGTCACACCATCGCCGCCGTGGCGGTCGACATCATCGGGGTCGATGCGACCACTCAGCCCGGCGCGGAAATCCCGCACCATCAGGAGGAAAATGCAAATCGCCATGAGACCGAAGCCGACAGCGACCACCCAGCGTGACGGCCAGATTTCGACAAAGCCGACCCCAGCTTCCTTGGCTTCGCGGATGTGGGTTTTGGTGATGGCGATCTCGATCGCCTTCCATGTAAAGACGGCCGTGTAGACGAAGGTCACAATGGCAACGAACGCATCAAGCAGTGTGCGCCCGCGAAGCGTCATCCAGCCAGTGAACAGCTCGACGATGATGTGGCCACGCTCGCGCGCGATCAGGGCGAGGGGAAGGAAGGCGATTGCTGCCATATTGTAGGCCGACACGATTTCAACTGTGCCCGTGATCGGCTTGCTCAGAAGCGTTCGTCCAATCACGTCGGCTGTCACATGGAACGTCATAAGGACCGTTGCGATCCCAGCGATCCAGGCGGCCGCATTGACCAGGTTGTCCAGCAGGCGTATCTGCAGGCGCATAGAAATTCTCCTCAATGTCTCAAATAAATTGCTTGCCTATCCGGTTTGTTGCCAATTGAGCGATCCAGCGAAACCGCACGCCACCCTCGAACCATTCCCGAAGATGCGCGCATGCCCGCGCTGCAAGGCAAAGAGCGGAGTTGAGCGCCGTCACGGAGCGGGATGGCCGGGCGACCCTACCAAGAATTTGGCACGGATTCACCGACTTTGGCAACAAACCGGATAGGCAAGATAAATTGGACTGCGGTGCGGATAGTCCGCATCACAGTCGACGGTCCGATCAGAGAGTTTCCGGATTGACCTTGGAATAGACCTCGCGCCAAAGGGCGTCGCGGAACTTTTCGCGATCATCACCGACCTTGTTGGCGATGATGCCCTTCCACTTTGCGTAGGCCGCAATATAGGCTTTGAGGATGACCTCCGGATTGGATACGCCGGCGGTACGGGCATTGTCGGCGTTCAAACTAAATTGAGCTTTGTCGTGCTGCCGCATGATATCGGCAAAAGGCTTGCCCCCATCGACGAACTTGATTCCTCGTGCCTTGGCTGTTTCCACGGTTTTCCGCTCAACAGCAATCTGGGCGTCAAAGATCATGTTTGTCACAAGATCAGGAGCGAAGTCGATGTGGGCCTTACGCTGCGCCGGCGTCATGCGTTTCCAAACACCGCGGTTGACATACATCATGAGCGGTGGGCCCCCCATGCCCATCGGGGCGTTCACGACGCTTTTTACCACGTCCATGTAGCCGTAACTGGACAGCCAACCGACCGCGCCGAGCACGCAGTCGATGGTGCCGCGTTCCAGCCCCGAGGTCGCCTCGGTCGGCGGCATCGAGACAGGCGTCGCTCCGATCAACTTAACAATGTCCACGCCGCCGCCGGAGGCGCGGATCTTCAGCCCCTTCATGTCGTTGATCGATGCGACATTGCCGCGGCACATGAAGAGGTAAGGTGCGGTTCCGTAACCCGCGAAAGCGACGGCGTTATTGCGCTCGTACTCGTTGCGGCATTCGGGACAGCCCAGCATCACAACTTCGTTCATTGCGCCCACCGAGGCGAGGTAGTCGTCGCCGGGCAGAGACTGGCTGAAAATCAGGTTGGTTGCGGGTAGCATGCGCGGCTGGTAGGGTGCCATCGTGAGTCCTGCATACATGAGGTTCGACCCGACTGCCTCAGGCGTCGCCGGGCCGTTAGCCAGCTGTGCGCCACCCACCAGTTTCCAGTTGATTTTGCCATCCGTGGCCTTGCGCACCATCTCGAAATAGGGCTCGAACGCCTTCTCGTGCGCCACGTTCTTGGTGCCCAACCAAGAACCGTAAGTTAGATCGACCGCCGCGGCTGGTGTGGCGGCCAGCACCCCGATGACTGTGACGCATACAGCGCCAAGAAATTTAGAAAAATTCGAATTCATTTGTCTTCTCCAGTAATGTTTTTTAGTTTCAGATAAGTTTCGCTACAACAAAAACACGGTCTCAGTCGGTATTTTCGCCCTTCTCTTTTTTGGTATTTGTCACCTCTTGGTGAAATGTGATGAAGTCTCGGGAGCGGTGCGTACCAGTACCGCGCCTTCGGACAGCGCGCCCACATTGCGCCGGTACTGCTGCAGCCAGCCGATGTCATGCACCGGTGCCGGCGCGCGCCACTCCGCCCGGCGGCTCTGCCACTGGGCCTCGGTCAGGTCAGCATCGACGCGGCGGGTATCCAGGTCGATGGTGATCATGTCGCCGTCCTGCACCAGGCCCAGCGGTCCGCCAGTTGCAGCTTCGGGCGAGAGTTCGGCCACCACCAGTCCCTTGCAGACCAGACCCGACAGGTGGCCGTCGGTCAGCATCGCCACCTGGTCACCCAGTCCCGCGC
>MERZ01000402.1:16919-18014 GCA_001770785.1 Burkholderiales bacterium RIFCSPHIGHO2_12_FULL_61_11 | reverse complement strand
GCCGGGCCGCCGGAGACGCCGGCGCCTCGCATCACCACCACGTGGCCTGGTTGGACGCGCCCGTCCTTGAGCGCGGCGATGGCCTCATCGCTCGTCCAGAAGCAGATCGCCGGGCCGGTGAAGCGACGCAGCTTGCGCTCGGCGATGCCGGGCTTGGTGAGGCCCGACTCCGGCGCCAGATTCCCGCGGAGCAGCACGATGGCAGGGTGCGACGCGACCGGGCTGCTCATGGGACGAATCACGCCGGGGTCGGCCACAGTCACGCCGCGCAGGTTGTCCGCCACGGTGCCGCCGCTGACCGTGCGTACGCCGGTGTCCAGCAGTGGCTCGAGCTGCTTCATCAGCGCCCGGCAGCCGCCCGCGGCCTCGAACTGCTCGATGCTGTGTTCGCCGATCGGACGGACGCCGGCGAGCACGGGCGTCTGCGGTCCCAGCTGCTCGAACAGGCTGTAGACGTCCACGCCGCACTGCCCCTCGGTGGCCACTGCCTGCAGGTGCTTGACGGTGTTGAGCGAGCCCGCGATGGCAAGCACCGCGCGCACAGCATTCGCAAATGCGCCGGGTGTCAGAATGTCACGCGGCTTGAGGTCATCCCACACCATTTGCACGATGCGCGCGCCGGCGGCACGCACATCGGCCATCATCTTCGGGCTGTTCGCGGCGACCGGCGCGCTGCCGGGCAGCGCCATGCCGAGTGCTTCGCAGACGATGTGCATGGAGTTCGCGGTTCCCATTCCGGAACACACCCCAGGGCTGCGGATGGCTTCGCGGCTCATGCCCACGAGTTCCTCGACGGGCATACTGCCGGTGACGGCGTGCATCGCCCCGATGAACACTTCCTCGATGTCCACATGCTTGCCTTTGTATTCGCCGCTGGCCTGGTAACCGCAGGGCACCATGATCGTGGGAATGTTCAGGCGTGCCGCGGCCATGAGCTGGCCGGGCACGGTCTTGTCGCACGAAGTGAGGCAGATCATTCCATCGAGCTGCGCGCCTTCGACTGCAACCTCGATGTCATTGGTGACCAGGTCGCGCGCGCCCAGCATGTAGGCGCCCCGCGCGCCGGCGCCGGTGATGAAATCGCTGGGCGCGGCG
>MERZ01000402.1:14881-16863 GCA_001770785.1 Burkholderiales bacterium RIFCSPHIGHO2_12_FULL_61_11 | reverse complement strand
CGCCACCCCATCGAGGTGGCTGAAGCAGGCTGCCAGCTCGGAAGAGCTGTTGACAATGGCGATCTTGGGTTTTTCGCAGTCGGCCTCGGGAATGCCGAGTGCACGCCAGTGGGCGTTGCGGACCGACCAGAGGTAGGAGCCGCGGGGGAAATTGCTGCGAAGGGGTCGTGTCATAGGGTGTCTCCAGGTTTTTTCTTTTTCGTGATTTCAACGATGCCGCGATCCGCATCCACGCGGACCCAGTCTCCCGTCTCGATGCATTCCATCGGGTCCCGGTCGAAGTCGGTCATCGAGGGCGCATGGGTCACCACCGCTCCCAAGGCGATCTTGGTCGTCATCTCGTTGAAGAGAAAGGCCGCCGGCACCGCGTTCATCAGCCGCGCCAGGTGGAACATGGCCGACCAGCCGGACGAGCCCTTGGCGCCCGGGAACACCAGCACCTTCCCGGCGAAACTCACACCACGCAGTTCGTGCCGCGTCTCGATCACGGTGCCGGTGCGCGGGTCGATGCCGCCCCAGCCCGAAATGCGGTCGCGCGTGACCAGCGCTTCGCCCTCGGCGACACCGCCCACCACCTTGCGGCCACTGAGGGTGATGACTGTCGTGCCAGTTACCACTTGCGATTGCTGCTCTGCCGCTGCCCCGCTCATTGGTAACCCCCGTTCCAGCGGCCGGTACACGCCGCATCGATGCATTGCGCCGTGGTGCCGAACCAGGCTTGCACGCCCAGAATGGCGGGCAGGTAGTGGGCCTGCTTGGCCGAGTCGAGCGCTACGGTCTTCGTGCCCTTGGGAACGGCGCGGCTCATGGCGGAGCAGCTGTCGGTCATGATGATGCCGCCCGCGTCCTCGATGATCTTGGCGTAGCCATTGCGGTCGGCTACCGACTTGATCGCGCGTGGGGTGAAGATCCAGAGCTCGCAGTTCTCGTGGACCTTGCGGCCCTCGATGAGTTGGGCGGCTTCCCATATCTGCTCGATCGTGTAGTGAGGGCAGCCCAGCATCACGTACTGGATCTCGGCGTCCTTGCCCGTCGCGTTGATTTTCTCGTAGGTCGCGCGCCGCTCTGCCTCACCGTAGTGGAACACCTCGACGGGGGTGTTGCCGCCCAGTGCCTGTTCCAGCGTCAGCGCCTCCGGGGTCACGCCGACGATGTGGTACATCTCCACACCGCCGGAGGACGAAGCCGCCGCGCCGAAATGCTTGAGCCGCGGCAGGTTGGGAACACGGCCGATGCCGCGCCGGCTGTGCACCACGGGCACCCGTTCCTGCACCAGTTCGCCCATGTAGTAACCCAGAAGGCCCCAGTCCTGGACCGACTCGACGTCCAGGTCCAGTTCCACCACATGGGTGGCGCGGCGCGGCGCGTCAAGGTGATAGCCCCAGTCCGGGATGCGGCCTGTCAGCATGGCGGCACCGCAGCTCTCGCGGCCTTCGGTATTCGTTCGCCCTCCGAGGACCGAGTTGCAATAGATGACTGCCGACGACTCCATCCAGGCGCAATGCTCGCCCCGGGTCGGGACGTTGCCGACCTGGTAGGGCGTGCAGGTGTTCAGGATCTGCACGCCCAGCGCGGCCACGTGGCGCTCGCTCTTGTCGTAGAACTGCACGATTTCTTCGCTCAGTCCCATTCTTTCAGGTTGGTTGGGATCGAACCCGAGCTGCAGGTGGCTGGTGAAGGTCTTGAACTTCGGGATCTGCACCACCTGCTGGCTGTCGAGGCTGAACTCGGAAAACACCGCGTCCATGCCGCCGCCCGCGAGGGCAAAGTTCCGCTGGAACGGCGTGGTGGCAGTGATGGTGGCGCAGACATTGTTCGTCTCCACCAGCCGCTCGGCCCCCAGCGCTTCGCCATAACGCATCAGAAGATCCATCGCCTTCTGCACGGCCGGGCCGTCGCGGCCGTCGAGCATGGCCTTTTCATGGTCGGTGAGTTGCATGTCGTGGGTCTCCGGTTTCTCTTGTTCTGGGTGCTATGTGCGC
>MERZ01000402.1:12896-14862 GCA_001770785.1 Burkholderiales bacterium RIFCSPHIGHO2_12_FULL_61_11 | reverse complement strand
GGTGCGAATTCCTGGCGCAGCCGCTCCTCGGTGAAAACGTAGGCGGCGCCGCCGCAGTTGAGCGCCATGATTTCTTCCCCGGGGCCGACCAACGGCACCGAGACTGAATTGATCTCATGATGAAACTCGCCCAGCGAAAGGCAGTAGCCCAGCCGTCGCGCTTCGTCTATACCGTGTTCCATGCCAGAGACCAGTTTGTACCATTCCGGGCCGCGCAGCAGGCGAAGGGAATCGACGAGCTGGGTGCGCTGCGCGTCGTCCATCGCCGACAAGTACGCCCGCCCCAGTGCCGCATTCGGAATCGGTGCGCGCGAGCCGACATCGAGCCGCGGCGACAAGATCGACGAGCGCGGCCGGCAGGCCTCGATCAATACCATTTCCATACCGTCGCGCACCGCGAGGTAGACCGATGCGCCGACCGCTTCGGCCATGGCCTGCATCTTGGGCCGCGCCACGGCCCGCACATCGAGGCTGCCCAGAAAGACCCGGGCGAGGCTCACCACTGCGGGCCCGAGCATGAAGCCGTCGGCAGCCGCGGGTTTGAGCATGCCGGTTGCCTGCAGGGTGGCCACCAGCCGGTTCACTGTCGGCCTCGGGATACCGGTGATGCGTGCGATGTCCGAATAGCCCAGCACGGGTTGTTCTTCGCTGAAGCAGCGCAGCACGGAAATGCCACGCTCCAATGCGCTAACGATGTCGGAGCGGTCAGCACGCAACTCGACGGGATCGAAGGCATTACGGGAAATGTCAATTTTGTCCGGGGACATATGGGGATCCTTGAAAAGATTCCACACTATATATAAATAGGCGACGGAAGACTGATGCAATCCATGTCCTGCGCGCTCAGGCGGCAGTGGCATCTTTAGTTTCCGGCTGCTGTGCTTTCGCCAGCGCATCCGTCCCGGCGCCGGGCCGCAGATAGACGCCCTGGCTCAGCAATGCCGATTGCAGGGCACCGATATCGATCGCCCGCGGCGCCACGCGTCCCTCGACCGCCAGCGCGGCGGCCACCCCCGCGGCTTGGCCAGTGGTCCAGCACTGCGGGATCTCACGCATGAAGCCATGCGAATTGCGATCGCACGAGATATGCCGCCCGCAGGCCAGCAGCCCATCGAGCTGTTGCGGAACCAGCGCCCCATAGGGAATCGAGATGTTTGGGAACTTGGGCGACACCGCCGGCGTGACGCCCACTTCGTCTGCCAAGGGAACCCCGAGCGGCCATTGGCTTCGCAGCACCGAGCTCACACCGCTCAGCCGCCGCGCATGTCGCACGCCGATCTGCGGCGCGCTCAGCATCAAGAAAGCATCCTTGAAGCCCGGAGCGTGGGCGCGGAAATAGTCGAGATGAGCAGCCATGGCGCGGTGCGAGCGTACTTCCACTTCTGTCAGGTCGTCCACATCGAGCGCAGAATAGCCGGACTGCCGTGGCCCCATGAACAGCGCGATGTCGTTGCGCCACGAGACGAAGGGCCGCTCGAACAGCCCCAGCTGCTCGCGTCCCCGCGCCATGAACTCTGTGAACTGCTCCGGCTGCCCCGCCTTGAACTCGATCCAGCGGTTCATGTCCACCCCTCCGAACAGCCAGGAGGTGTTCATGCAGTGGTGTACGTCGGCTTCTTCGATGTCGTTGACAAAGGCAGCGCCGGCGCGTGCAAACAGGTCACCATCGCCGGTGGCGTCCACCACCACGTCCGCCATGATGGCCATGCGGCCTTCCTTGCTTTCGAACACGATGCCTTTGACGGCACCGTCCTGGACAATCGGAATCGCCGCCCACGAGTGATAGATCAGCTTGACCTTGCGTTCGAGCACGATCTCCTGGGACAGCAGCTTGAGCCGCTCCGGGTCGATGGTGGGCGACCAGGTCACCGTGCCGTGATAGGCGGCCGTACGTTGCGACCAGTGTGCGACCTTGGCCGCGTCGCCCGAGCCCCAGTCTTCCCGTTTCGGACCGGCCACCGCATCG
>MERZ01000402.1:11712-12886 GCA_001770785.1 Burkholderiales bacterium RIFCSPHIGHO2_12_FULL_61_11 | reverse complement strand
GTAGCGCTCCAGCAGCGCCACGTCGGCGCCTTGCCGGGCCGCCGCCGCCGCCGCCGCAGTGCCAGAGGGACCGCCGCCTACCACCAGCACTTGGCAACGGTGGTAGACCGGGATGTTCCGGCCAGGCTCGACCCAAAGACCGTGGTTGGGTCGTTTGACGCGGTTGTCACGGCCAAAGATGTCAGAGCTCAGAATGCGTTCGTCGGTACGGATGACTGTTTTCATCTTTTGGTTTTGTCAGATCTAACTTTATGTATTCTGGACGAAGAATCCATTTTATTCATAAAAAAAATTGTATTTGTAGGGAATACCCTATAAATAACGTTTAATCATGATCAGATGGTCCATTTTTCCAGGTTTGACGAGTTGGCGAACGAGCGTGTCAGGAATTTTTCCTCCAGGTTGCCCGCCTTGCAGGCCGGCCGCCAGCCATTCGCGTTGGCGACCCAATCGTGAGCATTTCCTCAAAAATGCGCCGTACTACAGCCGCCTCGACCTCGTTGATCACCAGCAGCCGGTTTGACACGTCGCAAGCCCAGGGGTGGCACACCGCCCATAACATGCCCTTGCGTCTGGCGGCTGCGATCTGGTCGCGGATGCGCTCGCCAGTGACGGCATTGGCGCAACTTTCCGCTCAGTTGCCAACCATGCGGGCGAAGCATGAAATAAACTTGCCTGACGAAGAAACTTCAAACGCCTGCTGGCGTTTTATTTTTTGTGCAATTACGGCTGTAGCCGCAATAGGATGTACGCAGGATGCTCTTATTTTGAAAGCAATTTAAAAACCTCACGCGCTGCTGCCACTGTCGCTGCAATGTCATCTTCGCTGTGCGCCGCACTGACGAACCCGGCTTCATACAACGCCGGGGCAATGTAGACACCGCGGTCCAGCAGGCCGTGGAACAGGGTGTTGAATTTCACGCCCTCGGTTTTCATGACCTGGCTGTAGTTCTGCGGCAATTCTGGCAGCAGGAAAAAGCCGAACATGCCGCCTTCGCTGTCACCACAAAAAGGCACTCCCGCCTGGCTTGCGGCTTGCGTCAGACCGGCGACCAGGTTGCGCGTGCGGGCGCCCAGCGCATCGTAGAAACCCGGTTTCTGGATCTCATGCAGGGTGGCCAGGCCACAGGCGGTGGCGACCGGGTTGCCCGACAGCGTGCCGGCCTGATAAACC
>MERZ01000402.1:1022-11698 GCA_001770785.1 Burkholderiales bacterium RIFCSPHIGHO2_12_FULL_61_11 | reverse complement strand
GAGCTGCTCCCTCACCGCGCGCGTTCCACCAAAGGCGGCCAGCGGCATGCCGCCGCCAATGACCTTGCCCATCACCGTCATGTCGGGCCTGAAGCCGGGAATGCTTTGGGCATAGATGCTTTGCGCGCCGCCGAGCGCCACCCTGAAACCAGTCATGACTTCGTCAAATATCAGCAACGCGCCGTGCTGGCTGCAAAGCTCGCGGCAGCGCTTCATGAAAGGAACGCTGGCGCGCACAAAATTCATGTTGCCGCAAATCGGCTCGATGATGAGACAGGCCACCTCCTTGCCATGCAGGGCAAAGGCTTCTTCAAGTTGCGCGATGTGGTTGTACTCAAGCACCAGCGTGTGCTGCACCACTTCAGGCGGCACGCCAGCGCTGGTCGGCGTGCCAAAGGTGGCCAGGCCAGAGCCCGCTTTGACCAGCAAGGCATCGGAATGGCCGTGGTAGCAGCCTTCGAACTTGACGATCTTGCTGCGCCCGGTCGCGCCGCGCGCCAGCCGGATCGCGCTCATGGCCGCTTCCGTGCCCGAGCTCACCAGCCGCACCATTTCGAGTGAAGGCACCAGGCGAACGATTGCTTCGGCCAGTTCCACTTCGCGCTCGGTTGGCGCGCCGTAGGAAAAACCTTCGAGCACGGCTTTCTGCACCGCTTCAAGCACCGCCGGATGGCCGTGCCCAAGAATCATTGGCCCCCAGGAGCCGATGTAGTCGATATAGCGCTGGCCGTCAGCATCCCAAAAGTAGGCACCCTGGGCGCGCTGCACAAAGCGCGGCGTTCCGCCCACCGCGTTGAAGGCCCGAACCGGCGAATTGACACCACCGGGGATCAGTTTTTTGGCGCGCTCAAAAAGCGTGCTGTTGCGGGAGGTATTCAGGGGAGTAGCGGGCTTAATGTTTAGTGTTTCCATTGGGAGGCAGATCAAAAGGGGGACTAAACATCAGCGCGGCATCCTCTGGCTTGGCGCCCGCTTCGTCGTCGGCGGTTTCAGCGTCGTCATCGGCGAGTGCCCAGAACATGCGGTCCGGCACGATGTGGCCCATGCCGGGATGAAAGCCGGCCTCCAGGCTGTGGTCAAGATAAGTCAAGGCTTCGGCGGTAGCCGCCTGCAGGTCATGGCCATTGGCCAGCAAGGCCGCGAGCGCCGCCGACAGCGTATCCCCGGCGCCGGCAAAGACCGCCTCGAAGCGTTCGAATTTTTCGCTGTAGAGCACCGCCTGCGGTGTCGCCAATACATTGTCAATGAACTGATCGGCCAGCGGAATACCGGTGACCAGCGTGTAAGGCACGCCCAGATCGGCGGCGGCCTTGGCAATATCCCGTGCCGAAGGGCTGCGCTCGCTCGGCCAGTCAGGCAGCAACCAACGCCACAAGCTGGCGTGATTGCCGATCAATAAGGTGGTCTGCGGCAGCATCAACTCGCGAAAGGCATCCAGATAGTTGTCAATCTCGCTTTCATCCCACCAGGACAGGCTGGGCATGTAGGCAATCAGCGGGACTTCCGAATAGTCCGATGCTATTTCGGCAATGGTGCTGATGTTTTCCGGGCTACCCACAAAACCCACCTTGATCGCCGAGACCGGCATGTCTTCCAGCGCGTGGCGCGCCTGGTCGGTCACGGCATCCTCGTCAAATGCAAAATGGTCGAAGATTTCGGCGGTATCACGCACATAGCTGCCGGTCACGACTGTCAGCGCATGCGCCCCGGCCGACTGGATGGCCGCGATGTCTGCGGTCAGGCCGCCCGCGCCGCTCGGGTCGTTGGCATTGAACGTCATGACGCAGGCCGGCGACGTCTCGTCGTCCTCGGCTTGAAGTTGTCGACTATCCAGGAGGGGGGTATTGGGGTTTGCCATAAGCTGCGATTTTGCCTTGTACGCGAATAAGCAACGCCGCCTCGATACAATTGTTGCATTCTATTCGAAGGCAACTTAAGCTGTGACTCAAACAACGACGTGGATGTGTTTAATTTGTGGGTGGATTTATGACGAAGCTGTGGGTGACCCCGAACATGGCGTTGCCGCAGGGACGCCCTGGACCCAGGTGCCCATGAACTGGACTTGTCCGGAATGCGGCGCGCGCAAGGAAGATTTCGAAATGGTTCAGCTATAAGTATTTGGGCACTCGCCTGAATTGTCGCAGTCCGGTGGCATGGCACCAGCGGCTGCAAAAAAAGGAGCACAGGCAGTGAGTATTCCGAGTTCCGGACTGAAGGTTTTGGTCATCGATGACAGCAACACCATCAGGCGTAGCGCCGAGATTTTCCTGAAGCAGGGCGGCCATGAAGTCTTGCTGGCCGACGACGGGTTCGATGCGTTGTCCAAGGTCAATGACTACGAGCCCGACCTTATATTTTGTGACATCCTGATGCCCCGTCTGGATGGTTATCAAACCTGTGCGATTATCAAGCGCAATGTGAAGTTCGCGGGTGTTCCCATCGTGATGCTGTCCTCCAAGGACGGTGTCTTCGACAAGGCGCGGGGTCGCATGGTGGGCTCACAAGACTACCTGACCAAGCCTTTTACCAAAGACCAGTTGCTGCAAACGGTGCAGACGCTTGGCAGTGCAAAACAAGGATGAGCGAAATGGCAATCAAGAAAATACTGGTAGTTGACGACTCCAAAACCGAGTTGATGTTCCTGACCGATTTATTGGTCAAAAATGGTTTCACGGTCAAAACCGCGGAGAATGCCGAGGATGCCTTTCGTCGGCTGGCGGAAGACAAGCCCGAACTGATCCTGATGGACGTGGTGATGCCGGGGCAAAACGGTTTTCAGTTGACGCGTGCCATCGCACGTGACCCGCTTTATTCCGACATCCCCATCATGATGTGCACCAGCAAAAGCCAGGAAACCGACCGGGTGTGGGGCATGCGCCAAGGCGCTCGCGACTACATCACCAAGCCTGTGGATACGGCTGAATTGATGGCCAAAATCAAGGCTCTTGGCTGATTTAGACCCTAACACATCTAAAGCATGGCGAAAAGACAAGCTCTTAGAGAGCTCCAAACGCGGCTGGCCGACCGGTTGAAAATTGCGCAGACGCAAGGTGTTGCCGCGTCGTGGCTGGCGGTCGAGGCGGCTGGCAAGAACTACCTGTTTCCCTTGAGCCAGTCGGGCGAAATTTTCCCCTGGGTCAGCACCCAGCCGGTTCCCTATACCCAAGCCTGGTTCGTCGGAGTTGCCAATCTGCGGGGCGGTCTGTTTGGTGTCGTTGACTTGGCAAGCTTCGTGAGTGGCCAGGCACCGGCACTGAAAAATGAGCTTGTGCGTCCGGACTCCAGGCTGGTTGCGCTCAATAGCGCGCTCGAGGTCAATTGCGCCTTGTTGATTGACAAGCTGGCGGGGCTGAGAAAGCAGGATGACTTTAGCGATTTTTCAGAAAAAGAGCCCGACGCGCCAGAATATTTTGGTCATCGGTTTATTGATCGCCACGGTTCAACCTGGCAGGAAATCAACCTGCAGTGGCTTGCCCAGCAAGCGCATTTTTTGACGATAGGCGCGTAGCGCAACCTCTCCCTGTTTCTCCCGGAAGGCTCACCATGTCTGTTATTGATAATATTCAAAAGCAATTTAAAACCAAGTTTGTCCAGCCTGAAGACAGCCTGAATATGTCTTCGCTGGATATGCCTGGCGATCCCTTGGCTACCGGATCCATGGAGGAAGCCTCTCTGAACACGGCGGCCACTCATCAGGCCGATACCCCGGAGGAGGTCTTTGCGCCACGCCCCATGTCAGCGGCTCAAGAGGGCGCGCCGGGTGAAGACGCCAACCTGCTGACCCTTCCCTTGCTCGGCCGCCGAAGCATGGGCCAGCATCAGCAGATTTTGGTGACTTTGCTGGTGCTGGCGCTGGCAGTGTTTGGCCTTGTGACCTTTTTGGCGCTCAACCAGTCAGGCAAGGTGGCCCAGCAGTTGGAAGCAACCGGTCAGTCCCTGATGCAGTCCCAGCGGTTGGCAAAATCCGTATCGCAGGCGCTGGTGGGTAGCGCCGAGGCCTTTCCCGATGTGCGCGAAAGCGCTGACGTATTGGCCAAATCCGTGCGCGGCCTGAAGTCGGGCGAAGCCAGTTTGAATCTGGCGCCGGTTAGCGACACGTTGCAGGCCGAGGTGGAAAAAATCACGCCTTTGATGGAGCGGGCGGAAAGAAATACAAAAACAGTGATGGATCAGCAAAAAATTCTGACCGAGGTGGGTAGCGCCTTGCGCACAATCAACCGTCAATCTTCAGATTTGCTGGAAATCGCCGAGACCGTGTCATCGCTCAAGCTCCAGCAAAATGCGGCACCGGCAGAAATTTCCGCGTCTGGCCAGCTGGTGATGTTGACCCAGCGCATTGGTAAGTCAGCCAATGAGTTCCTGACCATGGAAGGCGTGAGTCCCGAGGCGGTGTTCTTGCTGGGCAAGGATTTGAACTCGTTCAAGGAAATCACCCAAGGCCTGCAGGACGGCAGCCCTGAGTTGCGACTGGACGGCTCTACCAACCCCCAGACGCGCGAGCGGCTCAATGCCCTGATGGCGCTCTATGAGCAAACGCGGGTGCAGGCCAGTGCCATTTTGGGCAACTTGCAGGGGCTGGTGTCAGCCCGTGAAGCCCAGTCTTCAATCATTGGCGACAGCGAGTCCCTGCGCCGTGGTCTTGAGGATTTGCAGGGCAAGCTGTCTGCCCAAGCCGGCGTGGGCGCGACTGCGCTGACGACCTTGGCGGTGGCGGCCACTTTCGCGCTGCTTTGCGCGGCAGGCCTGGTCCGTTTGCAGGTGAAAGACAGTCAGCAGCGTCAGACCGTTGCCGAGAATCAAAGGCAGGAGGCTAAGGATCAGGAGCAGGACGCCAAGCGCGTCAATGACGCCAACCAGGCTGCCATTTTGCGCTTGATGAATGAGTTGCAGACAGTGGCCGAGGGTGATTTGACGCAGGAGGCGACCGTGACCGAAGACATTACGGGCGCCATTGCCGACTCGGTGAACTACACGGTGGAAGAGTTGCGCCAGCTGGTGGGTAACGTGCAAAGCACGGTGACCCGGGTTGCGCAGACGACGGCCCAGGTGGAAGGTACCTCCACGGAACTGCTGGCCGCGTCCACCGAGCAATTGCGCGAGATTCGCGAAACCGGTCAGTCGGTGCTCGACATGGCGTCCCGAATTAATGAGGTATCCACGCAGGCGCAGGAATCTTCTCAAGTGGCGCGTCAGTCGCTGACAGCCGCCGAATCCGGTCTGCAGGCTGTGCAGAGTGCCATCGGTGGCATGAACTTCATTCGTGACCAGATTCAGGA
This sequence comes from Burkholderiales bacterium RIFCSPHIGHO2_12_FULL_61_11, assembly GCA_001770785.1. Classification (GTDB taxonomy): domain Bacteria; phylum Pseudomonadota; class Gammaproteobacteria; order Burkholderiales; family Burkholderiaceae_C; genus Polaromonas. Next base: position 6,422 of record MERZ01000402.1, on the reverse strand, counting down.
AACCTCCAAACGGATTAAACGGCTGGGTGAATCATCTCAAGAAATTGGTGAAATTACCGAACTGATTTCCGACATTACCGAGCAGACCAATGTATTGGCTCTTAACGCGGCCATCCAGGCGGCGTCGGCCGGTGAAGCCGGTCGCGGTTTCTCGGTGGTGGCGGAAGAGGTACAGCGACTGGCTGAACGTTCCGCGGATGCGACGCGCCAGATTTCGGCGCTGGTGAAGGCTATTCAGACCGATACGCAAGATGCGGTGGCGGCCATGGAGCGCTCCACGCACGGTGTGGTCGAAGGGGCCAGGTTGTCTGATAACGCGGGTACGGCGCTGACCGAAATTGACCATGTGTCACGACGCCTTGCGGATCTGATTGAGCAGATTTCCAGTGCCGCGTCCAGGGAAGCAGCATCAGCCAACGTGGTGGCAGGCAACATGCAGCACATTTTTGCGGTGACGGAGCAAACGGGAGAAGGTACCCGTTCCACGGCGCAGCAGGTGCGTGATCTTTCACGCATGGCGGACGAACTGCGCCAGTCGATATCCCGATTCAAGATTGCCTGATCTCTGTCTGTTGTGCGCCAACAGCTGAACGCTGACTGCGAACCCCGATTCCTGAACAGGCCTGTCATCTATGCAATCCAACGTCCCGAATTCAACAGCGATTGAACTCGATCTCACCATCAACGATCTTGGCCCGCTGGCTTGGGTGCTTGATGAACTCCGCAAGTCGCTCAATAGCGCCGCAAAAGCGCTCAAGCGTTTTGTGCGTGAGGTCGAGGCGGCCCGCGGTTCGGATCTCGCCGCGCTTGATGCCAGCCAGCTGCGGATCGCGCGTCAGCAGTTGCACCAGGCTGTGGGCGCGCTGGAAATGGTGGGGCTGGCAGGGCCTGCGCTGGTGCTCCGCGCCATGGAGGCCGCGGTGCAAAAGTTTGTGGCGCAACCCGAGCAATGCAGCCAGGAGGCTGCCACCAAAATTGAGCGCGCCAGCTTCGCACTGACCGACTACCTGGAATGCGTGCTTGCCGACAAGCCGATCTCTGCGGTTTCGCTGTTTCCCCAATACCGCGACATTCAGGAGCTGGTCCGAGCTGACCGTATTCACCCGGCGGATTTATGGCCGTTTGAATGGCGCTGGCTGGAGCCTGAGCTGGTCGTGGCGGCTGAGCCCCGGAACTACGACGACAGCGCACGGGCTTTGATGGATCCCTTAGTGCTTCAGCTCATGCGGGGCAAGGCACCGCAGGCCGCGCAGAATCTCCAGGAATTAAGCCTTGGATTTTCAGCAAAACAAACCGACCGGCAACCCAGAATCTTCTGGAAAATTGCCGCCGCCTACTTTGAAGCCGTTGCGAACGACTTGCTGGGCTCTGATGTTTATGTCCGGCGCGCGGCGTCAAGAATCCTTTTGCAATACGCCTCGCTGGCCAAGGGTGATCCCGCGATCTCCGAGCGCCTTGCGCAGGATCTGCTATTTTTCTGCGCCCAGGCCGTCTCAAGCCAGACCAGTGACACGCCTGTCCTGTCAGCCGTCCGGTCAAGCTACGGCCTGGCGCGATCCAAGCCCGTGAATTACGAGATCGTGCAGTTCGGTCGTTTTGATCCGGCCCTCTTGGCGCAGGCGCGCAAGCGAATCATCTCTGCCAAGGAACTCTGGTCTTCGCTTGCTGCCGGAGACGTCAGCCGATTCAAATCGGTCGTCGACCAATTCAGCCTGGTGAGTGACTCCCTGCTCAAGCTGCATCCGCCCAGCGAGCCGCTTGCGCAAGCCTTGACCCGAGCGGTTGACGCCACGGTCCGCAGCGGTCTTGCGCCGCGAATTGAACTGGCAATGGAAGTTGCGACTTCGGTGCTCTATCTGGAAGCGGCCTTTGAGGATCTTGACCCCAACGATCCGCAACTGAGCGTGCGAACGGCCAATTTGGCTGAGCGTCTCGAAGGGGTTCGGGCGGACGGCGAGCCCCAGCCGCTGCAAGGCTGGATGGAAGAGTTGTACCGCCGGGTCAGCGACAAGCAGACCATGGGCAGCGTGGTGGGCGAATTGCGCGTGTCTCTGGGTGAGCTTGAAAATTCGCTGGACCTTTTCTTTCGCAACCCACAGGACAAAGCAGCCTTGCAGGCGGTGCCCGTGCAGCTTTCACAGATGCGGGGTGTGTTCTCGGTCCTCGGACTTGATCAGGCATCGCACGCCATTTCTCGCATGAAGGTCAGCGTCGAGCAAATGCTTGTCAGTGATATTGACCAGGCACGAGACGCTGGAACGTTTGAGCACCTCGGTAACAACCTGGGGGCACTGAGTTTCCTGATTGACATGCTCAATTACCAGCCGGTACTGGCGAAAAAGCTGTTTGTCTATGACGAAGAAATAGGTGAATTGAAGCCCCTGATGGGACGCACCCACAACGCCGCCAGCGCAGCTTCAGCCGTGAGCTTGAACAGCGATTTGCTGTCACTCGAAGTGATCGACGTGGTGCGGGAAGCGGGTCATGGCGAACTGGGCGAAAAGCTCACCGGGAAACTTGATGCCTTGGCCACCCATGCTGCGCTTGCCGAGCAGCCCGCCCTGGCCCAAAGCGCCCATGATGCGTCGCTGGCGGTTTCCGTGAACAATGCGGACGCCGCAGCCAATGCACTGACCGCCCTGGCCGGCACCGTGGTGAAGGAGTCAGACGCGTCAGCCCGCCAGGCCGCGCCCGTGGATTTCGAAGAAGAAGATTTGCGCGATATTTTCCTTGAGGAAGCCCGTGAAGTTGTCGGAAATGCACTGGAGGCCATTGCGGCACTGGCCAGCGACCCGGGCGATGTGGCCCAGCTGACGGTGCTGCGGCGTGCTTTCCATACGCTCAAAGGCAGTTCGCGAATGGTCGGACTCAGTGAATTTGGCGAAGCCGCGTGGGCGCTTGAGCAACTGCTTAATAGCTGGTTAGCTGATCAAAAAACAGCCACCATTGAGTTCAGGGCCTTGTCCTCCGAGGTGCTGGCCGGTTTTGGATGCTGGGTTGCCGATATCGCCGCGGATCAGAGTGCGTCATGGTCGGCGTCCCCCTTCCGAAGCAGTGCAGACGCCATGCGCACCGAAGGGCGCTACAGCGCTTTGAACCTGGGAAAAATCAGCGAGGCTGGTATTTCAACTACGGCGATGCAAGCCGTTGACGCCGACGCGTTTGAGCTGCCGGAACCTCAAGCGGAGTCCGGGGCACTTGACAACGCAAACGCTGACCTGGCTGTCAGCGCGGCTGTTGAAGCCACCTTTGAGTTCGACATCCTTGTTGATAACGAAATTTCGGCTGCCGCGGCGCTGGCCGAAACACCTGCCGGAAAGGTGTCTACGTCCGTCATCAATATGGAAAACATTGATTTCGACAGCTTGTTCGTTCTTCCCGCTGACGGCGGTATCCCGCCCGAGCCGGTTGAGCCGGTTGAGCCGGTTGAGCCGGTTGAGCCGGTTGAGCCGGTTGAGGCGGTTGAGGCGGTTGAGGCGGTTGAGGCGGTTGAGGCGGTTGAATGGTCGGCAGACGTTTTTTACAAGTATTTCGGGGCGGTAGCAACCGAGCCTTCCTCGCCCATCATGGTTGACCCTTCTTTCGCCACGGAGCTGGAGCGGGTTGCCGCATTGCCTGAGCCGGTTGAGACCGTTAAGGCAGTTAACCCGATTGATCTTGTTCAAGCCAGCAAGCCGCAGCCCGACGAAGCTGGCGTGGTCCTGAACATTGCAGCGTTTGGCGATGCTGCCGATAGCACCCTGCCGACAGACAGCAATGGGGATGAGCAAATCAGGGTCATTGGTAGCTTGCGCATCGGCATCCCTCTTTACAACGTCTATCTGAACGAGGCCGATGAATGGTCGCGTCGACTGGTCACCGAAGTTTCCGAGTGGGCGATTGAAAGCCACCAACTGGTCAGTGACTCGACGGTAGCGCTCGCTCATTCCCTGGCGGGCAGTTCTGCAACGGTCGGTTTTGTTGCTTTGTCGGAAATGGCGCGGGCAATGGAGCATGCCTTGCAGCAGTCCCGGGCGCATCACAGCAATGGCGCGACCCAATATGGCCAGCTTTTTGTTGATGCGGCGGAAGATATTCGCCGCTTGTTGCACCAGTTTGCCGCCGGCTTCCTCAAGGCGTCGGATGCCGGCATTCTTGCGCGGCTGAACCAGCTTGATTTTTCCGACTCGGTGCTGCCGCCCGTGAGCGATTTTTCCGATCTTGATTTTTCCGCTGAAGCTCCGCCCGCCACCGGCCACGGTGCCGAAACCGTGGCTTTGCCAGCGCGTGAAACGGTGGCGGTCAAGTTGGTCGCGGTGCCGGCTCGTTTCCCGGCCGCATCGGTGCCAGCCCCCGCCGTCGTTGTGTCATGGGAGTCGCTGATAACGCCTGCAGCTGCAAGCTTTGGCGAGGAAGCCGATGAGGAAATCGACGCGGTTGACGCGATCGACCCTGAACTGTTTCCAATTTTTGAAGAAGAATGCGCCGAGCTCATGCCGCAGTTGGGCGGGGCCCTGCGGCAGTGGTCCGCGCGGCCTGACAATCTCAGCGCACGCATGGAAGTGTTGCGTGCCTTGCACACGCTCAAAGGCAGCGCCCGTCTGGCCGGCGCCATGCGGCTCGGTGAAATGGCGCACCGAATTGAGTCGGAAATCGAGTATCTCGGTTCGGATGGCGCGGCAAGCCAGGCGTTCGAACCCCTGCTGACGCGCTTTGACGCGCTGCAAACCACCTTTGAAGCCTTGCGTCAGGCCGACACCACAGGCGCTGGGGTAGCTGCAGCGCCGTCGGCTGCCGTTGAACCGCCAGCGTTGGCCGTACCGGAGGATTTGTCCGATGGGGCAGTTTCCAGTGAAGCAAACGCCAGAAGGCTTGCGATACCGGCGCCGCAAGGCCTGGCCATGCAGCCATTGCGGCAAGTTTCTTCTGCCTCGATACGTGTGCGATCGCAGCTGCTTGACCGCATGGTCAATCAGGCCGGCGAGGTCGTGATCACGCGCTCCCGCTTGGAAGCCGAACTCGCTCAGTTGCGCGGATCGCTCGGCGACATGAACGGTAACCTGAACCGTTTGCGCCAGCAACTGCGCGATATTGAATTGCAGTCTGAAACCCAGATGCAGTCGCGCCTGGCCCTGGCCAAGGAAGACCAGGCCGGGTTCGATCCGCTTGAGTTTGACCGCTTTACCCGGGTCCAGGAATTGACCCGAATGATGGCTGAATCGGTGAACGATGTCGCGACGGTGCAGCGCACCTTGCAGCGCACCGTCGAAGCCGCTGAAGACAATCTGGTAGCCCAGGCCCGTCAGATCCGTGAATTGCAGCGCGACCTGCTGCGCACGCGCATGGTGGAGTTTGAAGGCATTTCCGAGCGTCTTTACCGTGTTGTGCGGCAGGCTTCCAAGGAAACCGGCAAGCAGGTTC
>MERZ01000402.1:0-993 GCA_001770785.1 Burkholderiales bacterium RIFCSPHIGHO2_12_FULL_61_11 | reverse complement strand
ACTTGCTGCGCAATTGCGTGGTCCACGGTATTGAAAGCGCCCAAGGGCGCACGGATGCTGGCAAAGACCCGGTGGGACACATCAGCGTTCACCTTAGCCAGGACGGCAACGACGTGTCGGTGGACTTCAGCGACGATGGCGCCGGCCTGGACCTGCGTCGCATCCGCGAAAAGGCCTTGAGCCTCGGGCTGGTGACCGCGGAGCGGCTGCTGGATGACCAGGAAGCGGTCAATCTGATTTTCATGCCGGGCTTTACAACGGCCGAGCAAGTGACCGAGCTCGCAGGACGGGGCATTGGCATGGACGTGGTTCGCGCTGAAGTCAATGCTCTGGGGGGCAGGATTGAAACCACGACCGTGGCTGGCAAGGGCACGCACTTCAAGCTGGTGCTGCCGCTGACCACTGCCGTCACGCAGGTGGTGATGATCCGTTCGGGCAACCTGTTGGTCGGTGTGCCCGCGACCGTGGTGGAAACCGTGCGACGCGTTTCTGCCAAGGATTTGCAGCAGGCCTACAACACCGGCCTGTTTGAAACGGATACTGAAGCGGTGCCTTTCTTCTGGTCAGGCGCCTTGCTGCAGGTCTCGCATCACAGCAGCGATGCGCAAGTCAGGACCACGCCGGTCATCATTTTCAAAAGCGCTGCCCAGCGAATCGCAGTGCACGTCGACGAAGTGCTGGGCAACCGCGAGGTGGTGGTCAAAAACCTGGGCCCGCAATTGGCACGGCTGCCAGGCCTGGCGGGCATGTCCGTGCTGGCTTCGGGCTCGGTGGTACTGATCTACAACCCGGTGGCACTGGCTTTCGTCTACGGCCAGCAGGCGCGTGCCTGGAGCGCGGACCGGGCCGAACCGCAGGTACTTGAAGCCTCGGGCACCAGCGACGCGAAGGACACGGCGCGGGTGCTGGCCTTGGCGCAACTCCCGCTGGTTCTGGTGGTGGACGACTCGATCACGGTCAGGCGCGTGACGCAGCGCTTGCTGCAGCGCGAAG
>MERZ01000401.1:5809-8526 GCA_001770785.1 Burkholderiales bacterium RIFCSPHIGHO2_12_FULL_61_11 | reverse complement strand
GTCGGCCAGACGGTTGAAATCGACGGCCAGACCCTGCCGTTTCGTCCAGTGGCAGTAAGCCTGGGCAAAACCGTCACCAACGGCTGGGGCGCTTACGAATGTGTCTGGGCCCGCACCATGCTGGCCGCCTTGGTGGGCGCACTGGAAGTGCCGGGCGGCATCCTGGGCACCACGGTGAGATTGCACCGACCCATGGCGCAGCGTCATGAAAGCGTCAAGCCGGGGCCGGATGGTTTCATGTTTAGCCACCTCAATCCAACCGACAAGGCGCACTGGTCACCTCATCCCAACATCCGCAACGCCTATCGCACCATGGTCCCGCTGGCCACTGATGGTCCCTGGAGCCAGGCACTCGGGCCGACGCACTTTTCCTGGATGTTTCTGGACGAAACACCCAAAGGCCTGCCGCGCGTGACCTTGCCCGACGTCTGGTTCGTCTATCGCACCAACCCGGCCGTCTCATTCTGGGACACCGATGGCATAGGCACCAAAATGACACGCTTTCCGTTTGTGGTCGCCTTTGCCTACACGCGCGACGAGACCAACCATTTCGCCGACGTGCTGCTTCCTGACGCGACCGATCTGGAAAGCCTGCAACTGATTCGCATCGGTGGTACCAAGTTCATTGAACAATTCTGGCTACAGCAGGGTTTTGCGCTGCGCCAACCGGTGCTGCCAGCACGCGGCCAGGCCCGGGACATGACCGATATCGCCACCGAGCTGGCCCTGCGCACCGGCTTGCTCGAAAAGTACAACGCCGCCATCAACAAGGGCGCTGCGGGGATGCCACTGAAAACTGACTATGGCGACTTTTCTCTCGACACCCAGGTAGCGCATACGCGCGACCAGATTTGGGATGCGATTGGCCGCTCGGCCAGCGCTGAACTCAGCGAAGGCGCGGCCGTGCATGACTTGACCTGGTGGAAAGAAAATGGCATTGCGACCAAGCCGTTTCCCCAGTCCGACTGGTACCTCTACCCCACATTGGTCAAGCAAAATCTTCGTTTCGAACTGCCCTACCAGGAACGGCTACAGCGCGTCGGTGCCGAACTCGGGCGGCGTTTGCACGAGCAGGGCATGCACTGGTGGGACGAACAATTGCACGAGTACCAGGCACTGCCCATTGCCCGGGATTTCAGTGAACTCTGGACCCATGAGCTGGCCCTGGCGCTCACGCCCAGTGGTGGCAAGACCAGCGACTTCCCGTTCTGGCTGTTGACCGCGCGCAGCATGCAGTACGCCTGGGGCGCCAACGTCGGCATTCAGATGATCCGGGAAGTGGCCGACAACATCGCGGGCCACCGCGGCGTCATCATCAACACCGGCCGGGCGCGCGAGCTTGGCATTGAAGAAGGTGATCAGGTGCAAATCTCAACGCCGATTCGCAGCGTCAATGGCAAGGCGGTACTGCGCCAGGGCATCCGTCCCGACACCTTGCTGTTGATTGGCCAGTTCGACCACTGGGAGACACCGTTTGCCAAGAACTCGGGGATGCCCAGCATGAATGCCCTGACACCGATGTCGATGGCTCTGACCGACGCGACCGGCTCGGGCGCTGACATCGTTCGCGTGAGTCTGGCGCGCCACACAGCGGGAACGACAGCATGACGCGCTGGGCCATGACGGCTGACCTGCGGCGCTGTGTCGGCTGCCAAACCTGCACCGCCGCTTGCAAGCATACCAATGCGACGCCACCTGAGGTGCAGTGGCGCCGCGTCATCGACATGGAATTTGGTGAATTTCCGAATGTCCAGCGCGTGTTTGTGCCGGTCGGCTGCCAGCACTGCGAGGACCCACCCTGCATGACGGTCTGCCCCACGCTGGCCACCAAGAAGCGGCCCGACGGCATTGTCACGATCGACTACGACCTCTGCATTGGCTGCTCATATTGTGTCGTGGCTTGTCCGTACCAAGCGCGCTACAAGACGCAAAAAGCGAGCTTTGCCTACGGCGCACCGACCGAGAACGAAGCCAAGCGGCACGACCCCAGGCGCCTTGCCGTGGCCACCAAGTGCACGTTTTGCGCTGATCGCATTGACGACGGTCTGGCGCAAGGGCTGACGCCCGGGGTCGATCCGGCGGCAACCCCGGCCTGCGTCAATGCCTGCATTGCCGACGCGCTGGCTTTTGGTGACCTGGACGATCCGAAAAGTAACGTTTCTCACCTGCTCGCGGAAAATCAGAGTTTTCGCATGCACGAAGAACTCGGCACCGGGCCCGGTTTTCACTATCTCTGGGACAAGGCGGACACATGAGTTTTGGACCCAATCCATGGCAGCAGACCAGCTGGGACTGGCGTGCGGCGGGCAATTTTATCGGCGGCGGGGCGGGCACAGGTCTGCTGGTCACCAGTGCGTTGTTTGCAGCGCCTGATGCAGCAAGCGCGTGGTCCCCAACCTGGCTCCTGCTGATTGGCCTCGCGCTGGTCGGCTTGGGCCTGATATGCGTCTGGCTTGAGATCGGGCGTCCGTTGCGCGCGTTGCATGTGTTCTTCAACCCGCGCACCTCGTGGATATCACGCGAAAGTTTTGTCGCACTGTTGCTCTTTCCTGCCGGGCTGTTGACCCTATTGGGCTTGGGTGGATGGATATGGGCAACGGCGGTGCTGGCGCTGATGTTTCTTTACTGCCAGAGCCGCATGTTGCCGGCCGCGCGGGGTATTCCAGCGTGGCGCCCCAAGCTGGTCACCCCACTCATGTTCGTCACCGGTCTGGGCG
>MERZ01000401.1:0-5749 GCA_001770785.1 Burkholderiales bacterium RIFCSPHIGHO2_12_FULL_61_11 | reverse complement strand
CGCGCCGGGCGCTGGCTGCTGATCGTCGGCACCCTCGCTCCTTTAGTGCTGCTCGGCACCAGTGCCTGGTTGCCGGGCGGCATGGCCCAGGCCATGCTGATCGCAATCGCCGGTGCTTGCGCCGTATTTGCGGGAGCCTATATGAAGTACACGCTCGTGACACGTGCCAGCTTCAACCAGGGCTTTGCCTTGGTGAAGATACCGGTGCGCGGCGTCAGAACCAGTCAGCAATTCGAAACACCCATCTCCATCAAGTAAACCACCGTGACTGCAAAAAAACCCATGCCTGGCGATCTTGAGGCGATTGAAACGGCCAGCCGCGACGAAATTGCCGCGCTGCAACTGGAGCGCCTGAAATGGTCTGTCACGCACACCTACAACAACGTCGCGCACTTCAAAGAGAAATGCGATGCCAAAGGCATCCTGCCGGGTGACCTGAAAACCCTGGCGGATCTCGCCAGGTTTCCCTTCACCACAAAAATCGACCTGCGCGACAACTACCCGTTCGGCCTGTTCGCCGTGCCGCGCAACCAGGTGGTGCGCGTTCATGCATCCTCGGGCACCACCGGCCAACCCATCGTGGTGGGCTACACCCGCAAGGACATCGACACCTGGGCGGGCTTGATGGCCCGCTCCATCCGCGCCGCCGGTGGCCGCGCCGGGGACATCTGTCATATTTCCTACGGCTATGGTCTGTTCACCGGTGGCCTGGGCGCGCACTATGGCGCCGAGCGTCTGGGCTGCATGGTGGTTCCCGTGTCGGGCGGCCAGACCGAAAAACAGGTTCAGTTGATTCAGGACTTCAAACCCGACATCATCATGGTCACGCCGTCTTATTCACTGGTCATTGCCGAGGAATTTGAACGCCTGGGCATCCGCCCCGAAGATATTTCCCTGAAGATCGGCATCTTTGGCGCCGAACCCTGGGGTCAGGGCATGCGCCTTGAGATTGAAAAGAAGCTCGGGCTGGACGCCATCGACATCTATGGCTTGACCGAAGTGATGGGGCCGGGAGTGGCCTGTGAGTGCATTGAGTCAAAAGACGGCCCGGTGATCTGGGAGGATCATTTTTATCCCGAGATCATCGACCCCGAGACGGGTCAGGTGCTGCCAGACGGCCAAGAGGGTGAACTGGTGTTCACGTCCCTGTCCAAGCAAGCCATGCCGGTGATCCGCTACCGCACGCGGGACCTGACCCGCCTGCTGCCTCCCAGCTCGCGCAGCTTTCGGCGCATGGGCCGCATCACCGGGCGCTCTGACGACATGCTGATCATCCGGGGCGTCAACGTCTTTCCGACGCAGATTGAAGAGCAGATCCTGCGCGACCAGCGCCTGTCAGGCAATTACCAGATATTGCTCACCCGTGACGGCCACCTGGATAACGTCGAAGTGCGCTGCGAGCTGCAGCGCGCGGTCTCCGGCAAGTTGTCACCCGCTGACGTGGAGGTGATCGGCAAGGAGTTGCAACACCACATCAAGACCATCATCGGCATCTCGACACGGGTGAGCGTGCTCGAGCACGAGTCCATTCCGCGCACCCTGACCGGAAAAGCCCGCCGCCTGATTGACGGGCGTCCCAAACAGATATGAAAGCCATAAACATGACCGAAGCTTTTATTTGCGACGCGATTCGCACCCCCATTGGCCGTTATGGCGGCGCACTGGCCGGTGTGCGGGCCGACGACCTGGGGGCCCTGCCACTCAAGGCGCTGATGACCCGCAACCCGCGGGTCAACTGGGCCGCCGTGGATGACATCATCTACGGCTGCGCCAACCAGGCCGGCGAGGACAACCGCAATGTCGCGCGCATGTGCGGCCTGCTCGCGGGTCTGCCGGTGGAGGTGCCTGGCACCACGGTGAACCGGCTGTGCGGCTCCTCCATGGATGCCATTGGCACAGCCGCGCGCGCCATCAAGTCGGGCGAGACCGAGCTGATGATTGCCGGCGGCGTGGAAAGCATGTCGCGCGCGCCTTTTGTGATGGGTAAAGCGGAGAGTGCCTATTCGCGCAGCGCCGCCATTTATGACACCACCATCGGCTGGCGCTTTGCCAACCCGCTGATGAAGAAACTTTATGACACGCACTCGATGCCGCAAACGGCTGACAACGTGGCCCAGGAGTTCCATATTTCCCGAGCCGACCAGGACGCCTTTGCACTGCGCTCACAGCAGCGCTGGGCCGCGGCTCATGCGGCGGGCCGCTTTGCCGACGAAATCGTGCCGGTGGTGATTGCGCGCAAGAAAGGCGAGCCGGTGGTGGTCGATACCGATGAGCATCCGCGCCCCGAGACCACGCTGGAAATGTTGACCAGGTTGAAAGGCGTGAATGGTCCGGAGCTGTCCGTCACGGCGGGCAATGCCTCAGGCGTGAACGATGGCGCCTGCGCGCTGCTGATCGCATCCGGAGCAGCGGCGCGCCAGCACGGCTTGAGCCCACGCGCACGCATCGTGGCCATGGCCACGGCGGGTGTGGCGCCGCGCATCATGGGCTTTGGTCCGGCCCCTGCCGTGCGCAAGGTACTGGCCAAGGCAGGCCTCACGCTCGATCAGATGGACGTGATTGAACTCAACGAAGCCTTTGCGGCACAGAGCCTGGCCGTGCTGCGTGACTTGGGCCTGGCAGACGATGAAGCGCGGGTGAATCCGAATGGCGGCGCCATTGCCATGGGCCATCCGCTGGGCATGAGCGGCGCGCGTCTGGTGACCACCGCCAGCTACGAACTGACACGGCGAGGCGGGCGCTATGCGCTGTGCACGATGTGTATCGGTGTGGGTCAGGGCATTGCCCTGGTGATAGAGCGTATTTGATTTTTTCAACAACGAAGGAGACAAAATCATGACATTCAACCTGAAGAAAATAGTCGCCGGTGCCGCATTGGCGCTGGGCGCACTCACTGCCTTGGCAGCAGACCCCATCAAGATCGGCTCGATCCTGTCGGTCACCGGCCCAGCCGCCTTTCTGGGCGACCCGGAACTCAAGACCATGGAGCTGTACATCGAAGACATCAACAAGAAGGGCGGCGTGCTCGGTCGCCAACTGCAACTGGTGCATTACGACGATGGTAGCGACGCCAATAAAGCCAACGGTTTTGCCAAGCGCCTGATCCATGATGACAAGGTGGACATCATTGTCGGCGGCACCACGACGGGCTCCACCATGGCGATGGTGCCGCTGGTGGAAAAAGCCAACATCCCCTTCATTTCCCTGGCCGGTGCCGTCGTCATTATCGAGCCGGTCAAAAAGTGGGTCTTCAAGACGCCACACACCGACCGCATGGCCGCGGAAAAGGTGTTCGAGGACATGAAGAAGCGTGGCATCACCAAAGTGGCCCTGTTCTCCGAGACCAGCGGCTTTGGCCAGTCTGGCAAGAAAGAAACCGAGAGCGTGGCTGGCAAGTACGGCATCACTCTTGTCGCCAATGAAACCTACGGCCCCAAGGACACCGACATGAGCCCGCAGCTGACCAAAATCAAGAACACAAGCGGTGTGCAGGCGGTGTTTGTTTTCGGTCTGGGGCAGGGGCCGGCCATCGTCACCAGGAACTACCAGCAACTCGGCATGACGCTGCCTTTGTACCAGTCGCATGGCGTGGCCTCCGATGACTTCCTGGAGCTGGCAGGTCCCGCGGCCGAAGGTGTGCGGCTTCCTTCGCCCGCTCAGTTGATTCCAGGAAAACTGGCCGCCAACGATCCGCAGAAGCCGGTTGTGACTGCCTACGCCGTCGCCTACAAGACGCGTTACAAGCAGGACGTATCGACCTTCGGTGGCTATGCCTACGACGGCCTGATGATTGCAGTCGATGCGATCAAGCGCGCGGGTGGTACGGACAAGGTCAAAGTGCGTGACGCCATCGAAGCCACCAAAGGCTATGTGGGTTCAAGTGGCGACGTGAATATGTCGGTAGCCGACCACATGGGCCTTGATCTTTCCTCCTTCCGCATGCTGGAAGTCAAGGGTGGTGAATGGGCGATTTCCCGCTAACCCGGGCCATGGCATTGGCTGGAGCAAGAGAGGGCTAGCGTCAGCGTCCAAGCGCCTGCAGCCAGGGCGGGGCCGCCGTCAGGTCTTCGTCAAACCCATGACTCACGCCCCCGTACAACCCGATCACCCGGCGCACATAGGCGCGGGTTTCGGGGAAGGGCGGCACGCCCTTGTAGCGGTCCACCCGCCCCTCTCCAGCGTTGTAGGCGGCCAGCGCATAAACGATGTTGCCGCGGTAGTACGACAGCAGCCAGCGCAGGTAGGCCATGCCGCCACGCAGGTTCTGGGTGGCGTTGTAGGCATTGCGCACATTGAAGCGTTGGGCGGTGCCGGGAATCAGTTGCATCAGCCCCATGGCCGCTTTGGGCGATAGGGCGCCGTGCTCGAAGTTGGATTCCACCGCAATGACGGAGAGAACCAGCTTGGGGTCGAGCGAATACCATGCGCTCAGCGTGGTGGCCAGGGGAATGATCCAGCGCTTGTTGGACGGCAGGGACAGCAGGAAACGGTCAATGGACGGAGTGCTGCCTGAAGCCAAACCGAATGGCAGGCCTGCCATCGATGCGAGCGGAGCCTTTTCAGGCAGTTCCGCCGTGCTCACACAGGCGGGCAGTTCCACCGAGGTCATCTGAACGTTGTCGAGCATCTGGCCTGCCTTGGCGTGGCCTTGCGAGGCGGCTTGAGAAAACAGGGCTGCTGCCAGCGCCCGGCTTTCCGGAACACCTTTGCCGAAGGCGTAAAGCATGCCCAACTGGTATTGGCCTTCGATGCTGCCCAGGCGGGAGGCTTCGCAATAGCGCACGGCCACCTGCCATGCGTTGTCATTCGTGTCGGCAGCCGATTCCAGCGCCTTGGCCTGCTGCATGAGTCGCCGCACGGCAGGCGGTTCGTGCTCCAGCACGGCAGCCGACGATTCAAGGTGCGCGGCAGTCTGTCCCGAGGCTGTTCCCACCTGGGCACATGCGGCAAAAACCAGCGCTGTGGCCCATCGAACGGGTAAGGACTTGATGCGGCTCATGGTGCTTGCGATCCCCTGATGGTGGGTAGGCAGACCAGAGTCCCCCCTTTTTTTGTTTACTCTACTCCCGGACCCGTCACCCCGTCAAATCCCAGAGACGCCAGCAGCGGCAGGTCATCGCCGGACTCGACGCCCAACGCGATGACAACGATGCCGAAGTTGCGCGCCATGTTGCACAGGCCCTGGAGGAATTCCTGGTTGCCGGGGTTGTGGGCAATGTCGTGGAGATAGCTCGGATCGACCTTGAGGTAATCCAGGCCCAGCTCGGAAAGTTTGTCGCCTGCGGCAAACTGCTGGCCAAAGTATTCGATGCCGACCCTGCAGCCCGATGGTTTGACGGTATTCACCAGGTCGCGGAAGGCGCCGAACTGCTTGAAGACGCCGTATTCAGTCACCTCAAGCAGCAGCCGTTGGCACAGGTCGGAGTTGGCTTGCAGCAATTGCTGCAGTTCGCGGCGGAAGTTGAAGTCGGCAATGGTTTGCGCCGACAGGTTGACTGCAAGGTCGCCGGGCGTGGCGCGCAAATGCCCGATGGCAAGTTTCACCACCTGGAGGTCGATCGGCGCGCTCAGGTGGAGTTGCGTGGCCATGGGCATGAAGTCGCCGGCTGGCAGCAGGGTGCCTGCGTCGTCGATTTGCAGGCGGATGACGCCTTCCCGGTGGAGCAATTCCCGGGTGTTGCTGCCAATCACAGGGTAGAAGGCCAGTTGCAGCTTGTCGCCTGCGATGGCTTCGGTCAGCAGATGGCGC
>MERZ01000400.1:21648-26247 GCA_001770785.1 Burkholderiales bacterium RIFCSPHIGHO2_12_FULL_61_11 | reverse complement strand
CCCGAGGGGGCTGTTTTGCCTTGGGGCGGCCCGGCGGCAAAACGCGGCGCGCACAGCATCACCGCCTTCCTGATCGAAAAAGGCATGAAGGGCTTTTCCATCGCGCAAAAGCTCAGCAAGCTGGGCATGCGCGGCAGCTCCACCGGCGAGCTGGTTTTCAACAACGTGGAGGTGCCGGCGCAAAACATCCTGGGCGGCCTGAACAACGGCGCCAAGGTGCTGATGAGCGGGCTCGATTACGAGCGCGCCGTGCTCACGGGCGGGCCGCTGGGCATCATGCAGTCGGTGATGGACAACGTGGTTCCCTACATTCACGATCGCAAGCAGTTTGGCCAGAGCATCGGCGAATTTCAGCTGATCCAGGGCAAGGTGGCCGACATGTACACGGTGCTGCAGGCCGGGCGCTCCTTTGCCTACACCGTCGCCAAGAATCTCGATTTGCTGGGCGCGGACCATGTGCGCCAGGTGCGCAAGGACTGCGCTTCGGTCATTTTGTGGTGCGCCGAAAAAGCCACCTGGATGGCGGGCGAGGGCGTGCAGATTTTTGGCGGCAACGGCTACATCAACGAGTACCCGCTGGGCCGCCTCTGGCGCGATGCCAAGCTTTATGAAATTGGTGCCGGCACCAGTGAAATCCGCCGCATGCTGATCGGCCGCGAGCTGTTTGCGGAAACCTGCTGACAGGCTGAACCCTTGCGCGGCAGGCCGCAGTGATGCGAAGTGAACAAGCGCTGACCTCAACTGTTTAAGATGCTGCCATGACCGCATCCATTAAAGAGCTTTTCAGCCATAACCGGGCCTGGGCCGCGCAAATGGCGGCCGAGCGGCCGGGCTTTTTTACCAGCCTGGTCAAGCAGCAAAACCCCCGCTATATGTGGATAGGCTGCTCCGACAGCCGCGTGCCGGCCAACCAGATCACCGGGCTGGAGCCGGGCGAGGTGTTTGTGCATCGCAACGTCGCCAACATCGTGGTGCACTCAGACCTCAATGCGCTGTCGGCCATCCAGTTTGCGGTGGAGCGGCTCAAGGTGCGCGACATCATGGTGGTGGGCCACTATGGCTGCTCCGGCGTGCAGGCGGCGCTCGAAGGGGCGCGCATTGGCCTGGCCGACAACTGGATACGCCATATCCAGGACATCCGCCACCGCCACCGCGAGCGGCTCGACGGCCTGCCCCCGGAAATGCGCGCCAACGCCTTGTGCGACATCAACGTGATCGAGCAGGTGGTCAATGTGTCGGTCAGCACCGTGCTGGTCGATGCCTGGGCGCGCGGTCAGAATGTTGCCGTGCATGGCTGGACTTTTGGCGTGCATGACGGGCTGCTGCAAGACCTGCGGATGAGTGTTTCCGGCCCCGAGCAGCTCGATGCCTTGTACCGCACGGCTATCGACCGCGTCGCGGACCGCTGGCATGCGCCGCGCCCCGAGGATTAAGCATGTTTCCGCAGCGCCTTGATTCCACCGTGGCCTATGACATCGCCAAAGCGATGCGCGATGGCTTTGACCGCCATTACCAGCTGTTTCGCACCGAGTCGGCGCGCGCCAAGCACCGCTTTGAAACGGCCGACTGGCACGGCCAGCAGCGCGCCCAGCGCGAGCGCATCGAGTTTTACGACCTGCGGGTGCGCGAAGCATCGATCCGGCTGGAGCGCGAATTCAAGGCGGGCGAGCAGCCCATGGAGGTCTGGCACCAGGTCAAGCTGCATTACATCGGCCTGCTGATCGATCACCACCAGCCCGAGCTGGCGGAAACCTTTTTCAATTCGGTCACGACCAAAATCCTGCACCGCAGCTATTTCCAGAACGAGTTCATGTTTGTGCGGCCCGCCGTCAGTACCGAGTACATCGAAAACAGCGAGCCCACCGCGCGGCCGACCTACCGGGCCTATTACCCGAGCCGTGACAACATGCGCGAAATCATCATCCAGCTGGTGCGCGACTTCAATTTGCGCCTTCACTTCGAGGACCTGGAACGCGATGCCGGCTACGTGGTGCAGGCCATGAAAGAGCAGCTGGGCGAGGTCAAGCTGCGTGCCAATTTCCAGATCCAGGTGCTCTCTGGCCTGTTCTTTCGCAACAAGGGCGCTTACGTTGTCGGCAAGGTCATCAATGGCTTTAGCGAGCTGCCGTTTGTCCTGCCGGTGCTGCACGCAGGCAGCGGGAAACTGGAAATAGATGCCGCGCTGTTTGGCGAGGATGACCTGCTGACGGTGTTCAGTTTTGCGCGCGCCTATTTCATGGTGGACATGGGGATTCCGTCGGCCTATGTGCAATTTTTGCGCAGCCTGATGCCGCGCATGCCGCGCGCCGAAATCTACAACGCGCTGGGCCTGGCCAAGCAGGGCAAGACACTTTTTTACCGCGATTTTTTGTACCATTTGCGGCATTCCACCGACAAATTCCGCAGCGCGCCCGGCATCAAGGGCATGGTCATGCTGGTGTTTGACCTGCCCTCGTTTCCCTATGTGTTCAAGGTCATCAAGGACTACTTCCCGCTGCAAAAGGACACCACGCGCCAGCAGGTCAAGGCCAAGTACCTGCTGGTCAAGCAGCACGACCGCGTCGGCCGCATGGCCGACACGCAGGAG
Organism: Burkholderiales bacterium RIFCSPHIGHO2_12_FULL_61_11; assembly: GCA_001770785.1. Taxonomy (GTDB): domain Bacteria; phylum Pseudomonadota; class Gammaproteobacteria; order Burkholderiales; family Burkholderiaceae_C; genus Polaromonas. The sequence goes on along the minus strand of MERZ01000400.1, from coordinate 23,660 downwards.
GACTCCACGGTGGCCTTTCCGCGCGAGCGCTTTGACGACGAGCTGATTGCCGAGCTTGAAAAATTTGCACCGAGCCAGCTCGAAATCAGCGACCGCGACGGCAACGGCCAGATGGAAGTGATCATCAAGCATGTGTACATCGAGCGGCGCATGATTCCGCTGAACATGTACCTGCAGGAAGCCTTCGATGCCGGCGTCGCCGAGCCCGCAGCGAGAGACCAGATCGAGCGCGCCGTGATCGAATATGGCAACGCCATCAAGGACCTGGTGGCCGCCAATATTTTTCCGGGCGACATGCTGTTTAAAAACTTCGGCATCACGCGTCACGGCAAGGTGGTTTTCTACGACTACGACGAGATCGAATACGTCACCGACTGCAAGTTTCGCCGCGTGCCGACGCCGCACAACGAAGAAGAAGAAATGAGCGGCGAGGTCTGGTATCCGGTCGGGCCCAGGGATGTGTTTCCTGAAACCTTCGAGCCCTTCCTGCTGGGCAATGATGCGGTTCGCGAGGTGTTCATGAAGCACCACGCCGATCTGCTGGATGCGGCGTTCTGGCAGAGCCATCAGGAGCGCATCAAGGCGGGTCATGTATTTGACGTGTTTCCCTATGAGCAAGGCAAACGTTTTGCGGTCTTGCACGGCGAGGAGCACACTGGACGAACCGGCCAAGCCGTGGTCGAGGCCTGATTTTCTTGTTTTCATTTTTTAAGGAGAAAGCTGATGTCTAATTCCATCGTGATCCTCGGGGCCGCCCGTACCCCTCTGGGCGCTTTTCAGGGCGATTTCGCCAGCCTGTCCGCCAATGACCTGGGCGGCGCCGCCATCAGGGCCGCCGTCGAGCGCTCGGGTATTTCCGCTGACAAAGTGGACGAGCTGCTGTTTGGCAACTGCCTGATGGCGGGCCAGGGCCAGGCGCCGGCGCGCCAAGCCGGCTTCAAGGGCGGCTTGCCGGCCAGCACCGGTGCCGTCACGCTCTCCAAAATGTGCGGCTCCGCCATGGAAGCGGTCATGCTCGCCAATGATCAGCTGCTGGCTGGCAGCCGTGATGTGATGGTTGCTGGCGGCATGGAAAGCATGACCAATGCGCCGTATCTGCTGCTCAAAGGCCGCAGCGGCATGCGCATCGGCCACGACCGCGTTTATGACCACATGATGCTCGATGGCCTGGAAGACGCTTACGAGCCCGGCCGCGCCATGGGCACCTTTGGCGAGCAGTGCGCCGAAAAATACCACTTCAGCCGCCAGGCGCAAGATGAATTTGCGACCACCAGCGTGCAGCGCGCCAAGGCGGCCACGGCGTCGGGTGGCTTCAAGGACGAGATCACGCCGGTCACCGCCAAGGGCCGTGCTGGCGACACCGTGATTTCCATTGACGAAGGCCCGGGCAAGGTCAAGCTTGAGAAAATTCCCCTGCTCAAGCCCGCGTTCAAGAAAGACGGCACCATCACGGCGGCGTCCAGCTCGTCCATCAACGACGGCGCTGCCGCGCTGGTGCTGACCCGCGCCTCCACCGCCAAGGAACTCGGCGCCACGCCGATCGCCCGCATCGTTGGCCACGCCACGTTTGCCCAGGAACCCGAATGGTTCACCACCGCGCCGGTCGGCGCGGTGAAAAAGCTGCTCAAGAAAATTGGCTGGAGCGTGAAAGACGTGGACCTGTGGGAAGTGAACGAAGCCTTTGCCGTGGTCCCCATGGCCGCCATGAAGGAGCTCGGCATCAGCCATGACATCCTGAACGTGAACGGCGGCGCCTGCGCGCTGGGCCACCCGATCGGCTGCAGCGGCGCCCGCATCATCGTCACGCTGCTCTACGCCATGAAGGCCAGGGGCCTCAAAAAAGGCATTGCCACGCTCTGCATCGGTGGCGGCGAGGGCACGGCCATTGCCATTGAAATGCTATAAATTATATAGCTACTTATGCCCTTCAATAAAGGGCTGGAGGCCGATTTGATACTCAATCAAGAGCAGGAACAGATCCGCGACGCGGTGCGCGCCTTTGCGCAAACCGA
>MERZ01000400.1:20717-21624 GCA_001770785.1 Burkholderiales bacterium RIFCSPHIGHO2_12_FULL_61_11 | reverse complement strand
ACGGCGGCACCAGCACGGCGATCGGCGTGACCAACTGCCCGGTCAATGCCATCTTGCTGCGCTATGGCAATGCGGCGCAGAAAAAGCAGTGGTTGACGCGCTTGGCGCAGGGCGAGCTGCTGGGCGCGTTCTGCCTGACCGAGCCGCACACCGGCAGCGATGCCTCGGCGCTGCGGACCACGGCGCTGAAGGAGGGTGACAGCTACGTGATCAACGGCGTCAAGCAGTTCATCACCAGCGGCAAGAATGGCCAGGTGGCGATCGTTATTGCCGTGACTGACAAGGGTGCCGGCAAGAAGGGCATGAGCGCCTTCATCGTGCCGACCGACGCGCCCGGCTATGGCGTAGCGCGGCTGGAAGACAAGCTCGGCCAGCACTCCAGCGACACGGCGCAGATCAACTTTGACCACTGCCGCATCCCGGCGGAAAACCTGATTGGCGCCGAGGGCGAAGGCTACAGGATCGCGCTGTCGGCCCTGGAAGGCGGTCGCATCGGCATTGCCGCGCAAAGCGTGGGCATGGCGCGCAGCGCGTTCGAGGTGGCGCTCGGCTACGCCAAGGAGCGCCAGAGCTTTGGCACTTCAATTTTCAATCACCAGGCGGTCGGTTTCCGGCTGGCCGAATGCGCGATGAAAATTGAAGCGGCGCGGCAGCTCATCTGGCACGCCGCCAGCCTGCGCGATGCCGGCCGGCCCTGCCTGAAGGAGGCCGCCATGGCCAAGCTGTTTGCCAGCGAGATGGCCGAGCAGGTGTGAAGCGCGGCCATCCAGACGCTGGGCGGCTACGGCTATGTGAGCGATTTTCCGGTCGAGCGCATCTACCGCGATGTGCGCGTCTGCCAGATTTATGAAGGCACGTCGGATGTGCAGAAAATCATCATTCAAAGGGCATTAGCTTAATTTAATGG
>MERZ01000400.1:8802-20691 GCA_001770785.1 Burkholderiales bacterium RIFCSPHIGHO2_12_FULL_61_11 | reverse complement strand
CTCTGAGGGCGCTCCGCGCCAGTACCTGACGCTGGACGACACTGCGGTTCTGAGCGCCGCCAGGTCTGATCCGGCGGGCTTTGTCAACGGGCTGCAGGGGGCCGTGACGCTGGACGAGGTGCAGCGCGTGCCGGAACTGTTTCTGGCCATCAAGGCAGCGGTGGACCGTCAGCGGCAGCCGGGCCGGTTTTTGCTGACCGGCTCCGCTGACGTGCTGCTACTGCCAGGCATTGCCGATTCACTGGCCGGTCGCATGGAGGGGCTGTCCTTGTGGCCACTGTCGTGTGCTGAAATGGTGGGTAGCCCGGTTCTGAATCGGGCCGATGCCTTGTTTCAGGGGGATTGGTCTGCCTTGGTCGTGCCTCCCTGTGAGCGGGATGAACTCATTTCCCGTCTTCTGGCGGGCGGTTTTGCGGACGCCGTGGCGCGCACCGCTGCGCGCCGGCGCGAAGCCTGGTTTGACAGCTATGTTCAGGCCATTTTGCAGCGTGACGTGCGCGACCTGGCGAACATCGAGCAACTGACCGAAATTCCGAACTTGCTGCATCTGCTGGCCACGCGCAGCGGCACGCTGCTTAACTTTGCCGAACTGTCCCGCGCCGCGGGCTTGTCCCAAAGCACGCTCAAGCGATATTTCGCGCTGCTGGAAATGCTGTTTCTGGTGGTGCGCCTGCCTTCGTGGGAGCACAACCCCGGCAAACGCCTGGTGAAGGCGCCCAAGGTGTTTTTGCCTGACAGCGGCCTGCTCAACCACTTCATGGCGGCCACGGTTGAGCGCCTGGCCGCCAAGCCGGGCTTGCCGGGGGGAATGGTGGAAACTTTCGTGCTGGCCGAATTGCTCAAGCATGTGGCGTTTTCAGCGCAGCGCCTGTCGCTCTGGCACTACCGAACTCAAACCAACATCGAGGTTGATTTCATTCTGGAGAATCGCTTGGGCCAGATCACCGGCATTGAAGTCAAGGCCAGCGCCACGGTGGACGGCAAGGACTTCAAGGGTCTGCGTCATTTGCAGGAGACCGAACCCGGCATCTTCCAGCGCGGCATCGTGCTGTACGCCGGGCGCGAGGCAGTGCCGTTTGGCGAAAAACTGTGGGCGGTGCCGCTGTCGGTGTGGTGGGCGGCGGAGCGGTAGGGCAGCCCCTTGCCAGGCTCAATTACTCGAATAGCGTCCATGCAGTCTTCCACCAGTTGCAGTCGCTCAAACCTGCCCAGATGTTCAATCGGTTGCGGTGCGGCTTTCATGCTTCAAAGTCCAACAGCGGGAGTATTGGCGACAATACAGGCTGCAAAACCCGAGGCCACCACCATTTTCCATCCAGAAGGAGACACCCATGCCCATCACCAAAGGTTTTCAGGCGCTCGTCGATGAAGCCATGGAGCAGGTTAGAACCTATTCGGTCGAGGCGGTGAAAGCCCGGCTGGCAGACCCTGCCGTACAGATCGTCGACATTCGCGATGTGCGCGAGCTGGAGCGCGAGGGCACTGTTCCGGGCGCCCTGCTGGCGCCGCGCGGCATGCTGGAGTTCTGGGTCGATCCGGCCTCGCCTTACTTCAAACCCGTCTTCGGCGACGAGAGCAAGGAATTCATCCTGTTTTGCGGTGCGGGCTGGCGCAGCGCGCTGGCCACCAGGGCGCTGCAGGAAATGGGCATGACCAACGTGGCGCACATCGACGGCGGCTTTACCGAATGGGTGAAGCAGGGCGCGCCGACCGAAAGCCTGGAGGCGCACAAGCAGGCCCAGGCGGCGCGGCGCTCCGCCAAAGGCTGAAGGTGGAGGCCTGCCCTTGTGGCCGGCTTGACGCGCGCGGCCGGCCGCTGGCGTGATGATGTTTTGCCCGAACTGCGGCTCAGCGTCAACGAGGCGGCAGAGCAGTTGGGCGTGTCGCGCGTGACTCTTTCGCGGGTCATCAATGGGCGCTCTGCCATCACGGCAGACATGGCCCTTCGCATTGGCAAGTGGGTCGGCAACGGCCCGGAGATATGGCTTCGCCTGCAGGGGCAGTACGATCTTTGGCAGGCCCGCAAAAAGGGCGAACCGAAGGTCAGGAAGGCGAAGCGGCCTGGGTCCGCGCCAGCCCTGGCTGAGTGAGGCCGAAAGATCGCTCGCTCCGTGTCCATGGCGGCTCAGGTCGGCACCTCAGGACGTGTGGCCAATCTGGCATGATTGCCAGATGGTCAAGGGAAGAAGGCTGGATAGACGAACGCAAACGCCGCGGAGCCGGCCAGCTCGTGGTCGTTTTCAAAAAGCCGCACCGACTGCAGGCGCACGTCCCAACGCGCTTCTATCCTGCGGTTGCCGACACTCTGCACGACACGTTTCTTTTGCGCCACCTCTTGCCACGAGAAATGGACCGAAAGCCCCGCGAACTGATTCTGTGGCGTTGCCTCATTCGCGGCCCAGTAATAGCTCTCGATGGCCTTGACCGATCCTGCAACCCGATCGGTGTTTCTCACCGGGAAGATCAGCGCATCGCTGGTGTAGTAGCTGCCGTAGGGATAGCGGAAGTAATCGCGGCCGGAGCCGGTGTTGGCCGACAGCACCGACGTGGCGGGATGCACCTTCTTCCAGAGCCCGAGCGTCGTTCGCATGGCCGGGTAACGCTTGAGGCTTTCGTTGACATGCGGCCCGACCACGCCCAGGCCCCACGGCTGGCTCCAGAGCGAATCGGTGAGCCGGTCGTACATGACCAGGCATGACTGAAAGAGCTTGCCGCTGACGCCGAAGCTGGTCTCTTTTCCGCCCACCCGGCGCTCAAAAACGATGCCGGTTTCGCAGAGCGGGCAATAGGTGACGCTGACCGGCACCCCGCCGATTGAATCATTGACGATTTCATGCCAGTTGAGGATGCTGTAAGGGTAGGCCTTGGCCTGGCCGTTGATGAAGACGCCGAGCACGCGCTCGTCGTCCGGGAAGGGCGTTTGCAGGGGCGTGTCGAAGGCCGGATGATCCAGCGCCGGAATGCCATCTTTGGGCGGCCCTCCGGCCAGCAGTTCATCGAGATTGATCCTCGCCTGCGCCGTGTTGAGAGGTTTCAGGTCTCTGTTGAATGCTGGCAAAAGCGGATTGTTTTCAAGCGTCCGGTAGCCCCAGAGCCGCGTGAGTTTGAGCTTGACATCGTCCCATTGCAGCGCCACGGCCAGGGAGGCCGCCGATCCGACGGCGACGAGGAGAATGAAAAGCCAGAGCCAGCGATATCGTGCGTTTTTCATGGCAGGAGTCCCACGAGAGTCCGTTCCGCAAAGTTGCCTTGTTCAATTTAGTCGATGGCGCGGCGAAATTCTTACAGCACAGTCATTTGCCAGCGAGCCTGACCAAAGGCTGGCCCGAGCGCCTGAACTCGCCCGGAGATTGGCCGGTCCAGCCCCGAAAGGCGCGGATAAAGCTTTTTTCATTCTGAAAACCTGCCGCCTCGGCGACCTGCTTGATGGGGCGGCCGGTGCGCAGCAGCAGCTCCAGCGCGCAGTCCCGGCGCACGGCGTCTTTCAGGGCTTGCAGCGAAGCGCCTTCCTCCTTCAGGTGGCGGTGCAGCGTGCGTGGCGAGATATTGAGCAGCGCCGCCAGCGCGTCGGCGCTGTGGCTTTGCGTCGGCCGGGTGGCCAGCGCCTGGCGCACCCGCTGCACCAGCAGCCGGTCGCGCCGGTAGGGCAGCACCGTCAGCGGCAGGGCGCGCTTGAGCATTTGCTGCAGCGCCCGCTCGTCGCGCCGCAGCGGCAGCGCCAGGTAGCGCGTGTCAAAGCGGATGCCGGTGGTCGCTGCGTCGAACGCCGTGGGGCCGGGAAACAGCACGCCATAGACGCCCTGATGCGGCGGCGCGGCAAACGCAAACTGCGCGCCCAGCAGCGGAATGCGCGAGTCGATCAGCCAGCAGGCAACGCCCAGAATGTTGCGCAGCACCGAAACCAGGCAGAACTCGCGCAGGGCGCCCAGGTCGCGCTGTTCGGTGATGGACAGCAGCGCCGTGTCGCCTTCTGCTGTCAGCTTGAGCGTGATGTCGTCGGCCAGCAGCGCGTGGTGGCGGCACCAGCGCTTGAGCGCCACGCTTAGGTTGGGCGCGCTGATCGAGGCGCGCGCCAGCATGCCGTAGCTGCCCCAGGGCAGGCGCCGGCTGAACCAGCCCAGCGCCTCGTCGCCCAGTTCCTGCATCGCGGCACCCGAGATGCGTTCCATCTGCCAGGCGGTGATGCGCGATGCGGCGTTGCGCAGCGCCGACGGCGCAATTTGTGCCTGCGCAAGCGCCGCGGCGGGGCTCAGTCCGCGCCGCTCGTAAGCCAGCACAATGGCTTGCACGAAGGCAATCGGCGTGAGGGCTGGCGTGGGCAGGCGGGGCATGGCCCAAAGTGTGCCCGTGGCTGGCACAATTTGCAACCTTCATGACCAGCATGGATCAGCCGGTAGTTTTAAGCTTGAGTCTGCTGCCCGCCCTGTCCGTGCTGGCGGCCCCAAGGAGACAGACATGAGCGAAAGATTTCCCGGATCGACTCCTCTGACGCGCAGCCTCGCCCGTGGCGCCACCGACGTGCCGCTGATCGAACAGCCCATCGGGGCCTTTTTTGATGCCGTGGTGGCGCGCCAGCCCGGGCACGAAGCGCTGGTCAGCGTTCATCAGGGCCGCCGCTACAGCTACCGCGAACTGCAGCGCGAGGCCAATCGCCTGGCCAGTGCCTTGCTGGGCCTGGGTCTGGTGCCGGGCGAGCGCGTCGGCATCTGGTCGCACAACAACGCCGAGTGGGTGCTGATGCAACTGGCCACGGCCAAGGTGGGCCTGATCCTGGTGAACATCAACCCGGCCTACCGTACCGCCGAAGTTGAATACGCGCTCAACAAGGTCGAGTGCAAGGCGCTGGTGAGCATGGCGCGCTTCAAGACCAGCGACTATCTTGGCATGCTGCGCGAGCTGGCGCCCGAGTGGGCACACGCCCAGCCGGGCCAACTGGCCTCGAGCAGACTGCCGCACTTGCAAACCGTCGTCTGGATCGACGAAGCAGGGCGGGGTCAGGAGCAGGCGGGGATGATGCGCTTTTCGGCCTTGACGGCAAGTGGCAACCCCGATGAGCCGCGGCTGGCCGAAGTCGCCATCACGCTCCAGGCCAGCGACCCGATCAACATCCAGTTCACCAGCGGCACCACGGGTTTCCCCAAGGGCGCGACGCTGACGCACCGCAATATTTTGAACAACGGCTTTTTCATCGGCGAGGCCATGAAGCTGACGCCGGCCGACCGCTTGTGCATTCCGGTGCCGCTGTACCACTGCTTTGGCATGGTACTGGGCAACCTGGCGTGTTTCACGCACGGCTCGACGATCGTCTACCCCAGCGACGGCTTCGACGCGCTGAGCGTGCTGCAGAGCGTGCAGGACGAAAAATGCACCGGCTTGCACGGCGTGCCGACCATGTTCATTGCCGAACTCGAACATCCACGCTTTGCCGAGTTCGATTTGTCAACGCTGCGCACCGGCATCATGGCCGGATCGCCCTGCCCGACCGAGGTGATGAAGCGCGTGATGACCGACATGCACCTGAGCCAGATCACGATTGCCTACGGCATGACCGAAACCAGCCCGGTGAGCTGCCAGAGCTCGATCGACACGCCGCTGGACAAGCGCGTCTCCACCGTCGGCCGCATCAAGGACATGGTGATACGCGGCGGCGAAAACATCTATCCGCGCGAGATTGAAGAGTTCTTGTACCGCCACCCCAAGGTGCAGGATGTGCAGGTGGTTGGCTTGCCGGACAAGCGCTACGGCGAAGAGCTGTGCGCCTGGATCATTGACCGGCCCGGCGTGACGCTGACGGAAGACGAGATCCGCGACTTCTGCAAAGGCCAGATTGCGCACTACAAGGTGCCGCGTTACATTCGCTTCGTGTCGGGCTTTCCCATGACGGTGACCGGCAAGATCCAGAAGTTCAAGATTCGCGATGAAATGAAAAACCAGCTTGGGCTGGAAGAGAAAAAAACCGCTTGAAAGAAACCGGTATTACCCATGACCACGCTAGAGACCCAACTCAACGCCCGCTCCGCCGATTTTCAGGCCAATGCCGCCGCCATGCGCGCGCTGGTGGATGACCTCCATGTGCAGCTGGCCAAGGCCGCAGCAGGGGGTGGCGAGTCGGCGCGCGCCAAGCACACGGCGCGCGGCAAACTGCTGCCGCGCGAGCGGGTGCAGATGCTGCTCGATCCGGGAACGCCTTTTCTGGAACTCGCCCCGCTGGCCGCCCTGGGGATGTATCCCGACCGTGATGGCAGCGACAGCGCGCCCTGCGCAGGACTGATTACCGGCATAGGCCGCGTCAGCGGCATCGACTGCATGATCGTCTGCAACGACGCCACCGTCAAGGGCGGCACTTACTATCCGCTCACGGTCAAAAAGCATTTGCGCGCGCAGGAAATCGCCCAGCAGAACTGTTTGCCGTGCATTTACCTGGTCGACTCTGGCGGCGCCAATCTGCCGAACCAGGATGAAGTGTTTCCCGACCGTGACCACTTCGGCCGCATCTTTTTCAACCAGGCCAACATGAGCGCGCTGGGCATCGCGCAAATCGCCGTGGTGATGGGCTCCTGCACGGCGGGCGGCGCCTATGTGCCCGCGATGAGCGACGAAAGCATCATCGTCAAGAACCAGGGAACGATTTTTCTGGCCGGGCCGCCGCTGGTCAAGGCCGCCACCGGTGAAGTGGTCAGCGCCGAAGAGCTGGGCGGCGGCGATGTCCATACCCGCCTGTCGGGCGTGGCCGACCAGCTCGCCCAAAGCGACGTGCATGCCTTGGCGCTGGCCCGCGCGTCCATCAAGAATTTGAATAGAAACAAGGCTCTAGCCCCTACCGGATGGGCGCCGATAGCTCCCAAGTTTGCCAGAGAAGAACTCTACGGCGTGATTCCCGCCGACACCCGCAAGCCCTATGATGTGCGCGAAATCATCGCCCGCATCATCGACGGCAGCGAGTTTGACGAGTTCAAGGCGCGCTACGGCACCACGCTGGTCTGCGGCTTTGCCCGGATTGAAGGCATGCCGGTGGGCATCATTGCCAACAACGGCATCCTGTTCAGCGAGTCGGCGCTCAAGGCAACGCACTTCATCGAGCTGTGCTGCCAGCGAAAAATCCCGCTGGTGTTCTTGCAGAACATCACCGGTTTCATGGTCGGCCGCAGATACGAGAACGAGGGCATTGCCCGCAACGGCGCCAAGATGGTGACGGCGGTGGCCACGGCTGCCGTTCCCAAGTTCACCATCATCATTGGCGGCAGTTTTGGCGCCGGCAACTATGGCATGTGCGGGCGCGCCTACTCGCCGCGCTTCCTCTGGATGTGGCCGAACGCGCGCATCAGCGTGATGGGCGGCGAGCAGGCCGCTGGCGTGCTCGCCAGCGTCAGACGCGACGGCATCGAGGCCAAGGGCGGCGCGTGGAGCGCCGAGGAGGAGGAAGCCTTCAAGGCCCCGATACGCAGCCAGTACGAAAGCCAGGGCCATCCCTACTACGCCAGCGCGCGGCTCTGGGACGATGGCGTGATTGATCCGGCCGACACGCGCCGCGTGCTGGCGCTGGGGCTGAGCGCTTCGCTCAATGCGCCGATTCCAGAAACCCGGTTCGGCCTGTTCAGGATGTAAGCCATGAAACACCTCCAATCAAATGTTCAGGCTGGCGTGGCGACGCTGGTGCTCAGTCGCCCCGACGTGCGCAACGCCTTTAACGACGAGGTGATTGCCGAGCTCACCCAGGCCTTCGGCACATTGGGGGCGCGCGAGGACGTGCGATGCATCGTGCTCGCTGCCGCAGGCCAGGCCTTTTGCGCCGGTGCCGACCTGAACTGGATGCGCCGCATGGCCGACTACACGCGCGAGGAAAATCTGGCCGATGCGGCGCAGCTGGCCGAGATGCTGCGCGTCATCTACGCCTGCCCCAAACCCACCGTGGCGCGCATCCAGGGCGATGTCTATGCGGGCGGCATGGGCCTGGTCGCCGTGTGCGACATGGCCGTGAGCGTGGACACCGCCAACTTCTGCCTGAGCGAGGTCAAGCTGGGCCTGTTTCCCGCCACCATCAGCCCTTACGTGATACGCGCCATGGGCGCACGCGCGGCGCACCGCTATTTTTTGACGGCGGAACGCTTTGACGCGCAGGAAGCCCATCGCATCGGTTTTATTCACAGCGTGGTAAGCGCCGATGCGCTTGACGCCAAGGTGGCGGAGCTCACGCAAGCCCTGCTCAGCGCCAGTCCCGATGCTGTAAAAGCCTGCAAGCGGCTGCTGCAGGACGTGGCCGGACGCGACATCTCGGCCGCGCTGATAGACCGCACCGTGCAAGGCATTGCCGATATTCGCGCCAGTGCGCAAGGCAAGGAAGGTGTGCAGTCTTTCCTGCAAAAACGCAAGCCGTCGTGGCTCATGCCCGAGCAGCCATAAGAGGGCTCCACCATGAATGCGCTCGACACCGCACAACTGATTGCCCTGGCCGGCGCGCTGGGGTGGGCCAGCGGAGTGCGCCTTTACCTGGTGGTGCTGCTCACCGGGCTGGCCGGCTACATGGGCTGGATTGAGCTGCCGCAAGGTCTGCACCTGCTTGCCAATCCGGTGGTGCTCGGGGTCAGCGGCTTCATGGTGTTTGTCGAGTTTTTTGCCGACAAGATTCCGGGGCTCGATTCACTCTGGGATGTGGTGCATACCGTCATCCGCATCCCCGCCGGTGCTGCCTTGGCCGCTGGCGTATTGGGTGCCGACAGCGGCATGATGGCGCTGCTGGCGGCGCTGCTGGGCGGCACGCTGGCCGCCACCAGCCATGCGGCCAAGGCCACGACGCGCGCGGCCATCAACACCTCGCCCGAGCCTTTCAGCAACGTCGGCGCTTCCTTGCTGGAAGACGGCATGGTGCCGCTGGGCCTGTGGCTGGCCATCGCGCACCCCTTCGTGTTTGTCGCCGTGTTGGCGCTGGTCGTGGTGCTCAGCGTCTGGCTGATCCGCCGCTGCTGGCATTTCTTGACGCAGCTTTTGATGCGCGTCGCCCGCATTTTCAGCGGCAAGCCGGACACCGGCTTGCCACCCGCCTTTGCCCTGAAGTCACCCTTTTCAAAGAACGACCGAGATGTTTAAAAAGATCCTGATTGCGAACCGGGGGGACCAGCGGCAACGCCGCGCAGCAGCGAAGCTAAATTGCATGGCACGCGAAGCGTGTGCAGGCGGTTTCACCGCGAAAGTTCACCATGTTTAAAAAGATACTGATTGCCAACCGTGGGGAGATCGCCTGCCGCGTTGCCGTCACCGCCAGGCGCATGGCCATCAAGACCGTGGCGGTGTATTCGGATGCCGATGCCAACGCCAAGCATGTGAGTGTTTGCGATGAGGCCGTTCACATCGGCGGCAGCGCGCCCAAGGACAGCTACCTGCGCTGGGAAAAAATCATCGCGGCGGCGCATGCCACGGGTGCCCAGGCGATTCACCCGGGCTACGGCTTTCTCAGCGAGAACGAGGAATTCGCGCAGGCCTGCGCCGACGCCGGGCTGGTCTTCATTGGCCCGCCGGCGTCCGCCATCAAGGCCATGGGCCTGAAGGCCGAGTCCAAGCGGCTGATGGAAAAAGCCGGCGTGCCGCTGGTGCCGGGTTACCACGGCAGCGACCAGTCGCCCGCGCTGCTCAAGCAAGAGGCCGATCGCATCGGCTACCCGGTGCTGATCAAGGCCAGCGCCGGCGGCGGCGGCAAAGGCATGCGGGCGGTTGAAAAAACCGAAGACTTTGACGCGGCGCTGGCGTCCTGCAAGCGGGAAGCCATCACCAGCTTTGGCGATGATGCGGTGCTGGTCGAAAAATATGCGCAGCGTCCGCGGCATATCGAGATTCAGGTGTTCGGCGACAGCCTGGGCAACTATGTCTACCTGTTCGAGCGCGACTGCTCGGTGCAGCGGCGCCACCAGAAGGTCCTTGAAGAAGCCCCCGCCCCCGGCATGACCGAGGCCATGCGCCAGCAGATGGGCGAAGCCGCCGTGGCGGCAGCCCGTGCGGTGAACTATGTCGGCGCGGGCACGGTGGAGTTCATTGTTGAGCAGCATCTGCCGGAGGACGCGACAAGTGAGGTGACGGGCGAGCGCCGCGCCGGGCCGCCCCAAGCAAGCTCAGCCCCCTCGGGGGGCAGCGTAGTACGCGAAGCGACAAGCGTGGGGGCCTTTTACTTTATGGAGATGAATACGCGGCTGCAGGTGGAGCACCCGGTGACAGAAGCCATTACCGGCGTGGACCTGGTCGAGTGGCAATTGCGCGTGGCCTCGGGCGAGCCGCTGCCGCTCCGGCAAGAGCAGCTGCGCATCGACGGCCACGCCATCGAGGCCCGCATTTGCGCCGAAAACCCCGACAACGATTTTCTTCCCGCCACCGGCACGCTGCAGGTCTACCAGAAGCCGGCTTGCAGCAATTTTGAGCGGGCGAATTTCAGCACCACGGGTGTCGCTGTCCGGGTTGACGATGGCGTGCGCGAGGGCGACACCATTTCGCCCTTCTATGACTCGATGGTGGCCAAGCTGATCGTGCACGGCCAAACGCGCGAAGAAGCGTTGGTCCGGCTCGACGATGCGCTGGCGCAAACCCGCATCGTCGGGCTGAACACCAATGTGCAGTTTCTGCGCTACGTGGCGCGCAGCTCCTCGTTTGCCCAGGCCAATCTGGACACCGCGCTGATTCAGCGCGAAGGCGCGGTGCTGTTCAAGCAGGAGCCGCTCGGGCTGGCCATGGCGGCGGCGGCGGCGATTGCCCAGGCGCTGCTGAGCGAGAAGGCCACCGAAGGCGCCGACCCCTTCAGCCTGCGCGATGGCTGGCAATCGCATGGCGTGACGCGGCGGCGTTTCGAGTTCGAGTTTCACGGTGAGCCCGCGCACGCCGAGCTGACTTACCTGCATGACGGCGCGCTGCGGCTGGAGGTGGGAAAGCTGTCGGGTCCGCTGGTTTTTTCCAGCGGGGAGCAGGGCATGGCCATCGAGTTTGCCGGCCAGCGCCTGACGGCGGCGGTTTACCGGCAAGGGGAGGGGGATCACGTTTTTAGCGCGCGCGGTGCCACGCAGATCACGGCCATTGATCTGCTGGCCCACGCCGGCGAGAGCCATGCCGAGACCGGGCGCCTGACCGCGCCCATGCCCGGCAAGCTGGTGTCCTTCGCCGTCAAGGTTGGCGACCGGGTTCAAAAGGGCCAGACCCTGGCGGTGATGGAGGCCATGAAAATGGAGCACACCATCGCAGCGCCCGCCGATGGCGTGGTGCAGGAGGTGCTGTATGCCCCGGGCGATCAGGTGACCGAGGGGTCCGAGTTGCTCAAAATAAGTGTCTGAAATTGTCTGGATCGACCCGATGCGCATCAGTTTTTGCTGTACCGATACCAAAGCCCAGCCCTGGCTGGACGGCCTGCGTGCCGCACTGCCGGGGGCGGAGGTTCGGGCATGGGCTGCCGGCGCGGCCCCGGCCGACTACGCGATCGTCCGGGCGCCGCCGCAGCAGTTCCTTGATGAACAGACCGGGCTCAAGGGCATCTTCAATATCGGCGCGGGTGTCGATGCGCTGATGAAGCTGCGCTTGCCGCCCGGGGTGCCCGTCGTCAGGCTCGATGACGCGGGCATGTCGGTGCAGATGGCCGAATATGTGTGTCACGCGGTGATTCGCCATTTCCGCGAATTCGATGGCTACGACGCCGATATGGCGCAGGGCCAATGGTCGTTCCGCAAGCCGCGCCTGCACCGCGATTTTCCGGTTGGTGTGATGGGCCTGGGCGTGCTGGGCGCGCGCGTGAGCCGGGCGCTGGCGCAGTTTGATTTTCCGGTGCTGGGCTGGAGCCGCTCCGCCAAAGCAATTGACGGCGTGCAGTGCTTTGCAGGCGAATCAGGGTTTGAAAATTTTCTGGCCGCCACCCGCGTTCTGGTG
>MERZ01000400.1:0-8748 GCA_001770785.1 Burkholderiales bacterium RIFCSPHIGHO2_12_FULL_61_11 | reverse complement strand
ATGGCGCTGATTGACAGCGGCCATCTGGCGGGCGCCACCCTCGACGTGTTTCGCACCGAGCCGCTGCCTGCGGATCATTCCTTCTGGAAGCACCCCAAAATCACCGTGACACCGCACATCTCGGCCCACACGCTGCGTGAAGAGAGCATCTGGCAGATTGCCGTGAAAATCAGGGCGCTGCAAAATGGCGCACCGGTTGCCAGCCTTCCCGGTGTGGTTGACCCCAAAAAGGGATATTGAGCGTATGAAACTCCCCACGAAAGTCAAACTCGTCGATGTCGGCCCGCGTGACGGCTTGCAGAACGAAAAAGCACCGGTGCCCGCGGCCGTGAAAATCGAGCTGGTGCATCGCCTGCAGGACGCTGGCCTCACCGAGATTGAAGTGACCAGCTTTGTCTCGCCAAAATGGGTGCCGCAGATGGCCGACGCTGCCTCCGTGATGGCCGGCATCCGGCGCCAGCCGGGCGTGCGTTATTCCGTGCTCATCCCCAACATGAAGGGCTTTGAGGCGGCAGTGGCAGCGCCGCGGGCATTTTGGCCCGATGAAATTGTGGTGTTCGGCGCGGCCAGCGAGGCCTTCAGCCAGCGCAACATCAACTGCTCCATTGCCGAGAGCATCGAACGCTTCGCGCCCGTGGTGCAGGCCGCCCGCGCCGCCGGAATCCATGTGCGCGGGGCCATGTCGTGCGCCGTCGGCTGTCCCTATGAAGGCGAGATTGCGCCCGAGCGCGTGGGCTATCTGGCCGGGCTCATGAAGGGCATAGGCGTGCAGCACATCGGCGTGGCTGACACCATTGGCGTGGGAACGCCGCGCAAGGTGCAGCGCGCCATGGAGGCGGCGCTCAGGCACTACGCCATCGACGACGTGTCGGGCCACTTCCACGACACCTATGGCCAGGCGCTGGCCAATACGCTGGCCACGCTGGAAATGGGCGTCTGGCAGTTTGATGCCTCGATCGCGGGCCTGGGCGGCTGCCCCTATGCCAAGGGTGCCACCGGCAATGTGGCGACCGAAGATGTGGTTTACATGCTGCAGGGCATGGGCATCGAGACCGGCATTGATCTGGACAAACTGCTCGACGCGGGGAAATTCATCAGCGACTTTCTTGAGCGAAAACCCAATTCCCGCGCCGCCGTTGCGCTGCTGAACCAGCGAGCGGCTTAAGGCGCCTGGACAGCCGGTCGCGGCGACCTTGGGCGCAGGCTCCGCTGGCGGTTCGGATCCGCCCATCTCCGAAGGACCCTCGGAATTTTCTTAGTCTTGGGTAACGGTACTAAGTGTTTTCCCTGTTGGTGTAATTCCCATGCCAACTTGGGGTCGCTTATCAGTCAGCCGTAAGGATTCACCGCCAAAGTCCACCTCACATTGCTGTGGCGTCGCTGCAGTCTCTGATGCCTCAGTGGTTCACCCCGCTGATTTCGTGCAATTTCAAAAGAGGAGACTTCATGGTAGAAGACCTTAGTGCCGGGGCTTATTGGAAAGCCACGCTCGGCCTGTTGACCAAGATTCTGATCGTCTGGTTTTTGGTGTCATTCGGCGCCGGCATCCTGTTCGTCGATCTGTTCAACCAGATCCATCTTGGCGGTTATCCGCTGGGTTTCTGGTTTGCCCATCAGGGTTCCATGTATATCTTCATAGTGCTGATTTTTTATTACGCCAAGAAGATGGGCGACATTGACCGTCGGTTCGACGTGCACGAGGAATAAATCATGGATCTTCAAACTACCATCTATCTTTTTGTCGGTCTGAGCTTCGCGCTCTACATCGGCATTGCGGTCTGGGCGCGCGCCGGCTCGACCAGTGAGTTCTACGCCGCTGGCGGCGCCGTGCACCCGGTCATGAACGGCATGGCCACGGCGGCCGACTGGATGAGCGCCGCGTCGTTCATTTCCATGGCCGGCCTGATCGCCAACATGGGTTACGGCGGCGGCCTGTTCCTGATGGGCTGGACCGGCGGCTACGTGCTGCTGGCCATGCTGCTGGCACCCTACTTGCGCAAGTTCGGCAAGTTCACCGTGCCCCAGTTCATCGGCGACCGCTTCTACTCCAAGAGCGCCAGCACGGTGGCGGTGCTGTGCCTGCTGGTTGCCTCGCTGACGTACATCATCGGTCAGATGACGGGCGTCGGCGTGGCGTTCTCGCGCTTCCTGGGTGTGTCCAGTGCAACCGGCATCTACGTCGGCATGGCGATCGTGTTTGCCTACGCCGTGTTCGGCGGCATGAAAGGCATTACCTACACCCAGGTGGCGCAGTACGTGGTGCTGATTCTGGCCTACACGATCCCGGCGATCTTCATCTCGCTGCAGCTCACGGGCAACGCGATTCCGCAACTGGGTCTGGGCGGCGGCTATTCGGGAACGGACATGTCGCTGCTGGCCAAGCTCGACCTGGTGGTCACCGACCTGGGCTTTGGCAAGTACACCACCACCACGGCGGGCAGTACCCTGAACATGTTTGTGTACACCTTGTCGCTGATGATTGGAACTGCGGGCCTGCCGCACGTCATCATGAGATTCTTTACGGTGCCCTCGGTGAAAGCTGCTCGCAGCTCCGCCGGCTGGGCACTGGTCTTTATCGCGATTCTGTACACCACGGCGCCTGCCGTGGCCGCCATGGCCAAGCTGAACCTTCACGCGACGATTAATAGCGCCGTGAAAACGGGCGGTGACCTGTACGCCCCCGAGTCCAGCATCGTGAACGAGGCTCGCCCGGACTGGATGAAGCGCTGGGAAAAAACCGGTCTTTTGAAGTTCACGGACAAGAACGGCGATGGCCGCATCCAGTACTACAACGACAAGACCAAGGACGCCGCTGCTGCTGCCAAGGCTGCTGCCGCGGGCTGGAAAGGCAACGAGCTGGATGTCAACGCCGACATCATTGTGATGGCCAATCCCGAGATCGCGCTGCTGCCCAACTGGGTGATTGCCTTGGTGGCTGCCGGTGGTCTGGCCGCGGCGCTGTCCACTGCCGCCGGCCTGTTGATGGCGATTTCGTCGGCGATCTCGCACGACCTGGTCAAGAACATCTTCATGCCCGAGATCAGTGAGAAGGGCGAGTTGATGGCAGGCAAGATTGCCATGGCGGCATCCATCCTGGTCGCTGGCTATCTGGGTCTTAACCCGCCCGGCTTTGCCGCTGGCACGGTGGCGCTGGCCTTCGGTATTGCCGCCAGTTCGCTGTTCCCCGCGATCATGATGGGCATCTTCAGCAAGAAGATGAACAAGGAAGGCGCCATTGCCGGCATGCTGTCCGGCCTGTTCATCACGCTGTTCTATGTGTTCGCGCACAAGGGCCTGTTCTTCATCAAGGGGACTGAATACCTTGGTTTGATTGGTGGGCCCAACAGCTTCTTTGGCATCACGCCGGAAGCCTTCGGTGCGGTGGGTGCGCTGGTGAACTTCATCGTGGCTTATCTGGTGGATAAAGTCACCAAGGAGCCGCCGGAGCACATCCAGGCGATGGTGGAAGCCGTACGCGTCCCGCGCGGCTCCAAGCTGGTGACCGGCGGTCATTGATCTGGCTGACCACGGCTTGAGACGAATTCCTGACCGCTCACGCGGGCGGGAGTGACAATGGAGGCCCTGTCAGCTGCGCTGGCAGGGCCTTTTTTACTGAAATCGATCCGCGGGTGCCCATGGCATTGACGGGTTCCGGGAGCTCCGCATGGTTTTTAATGTGAGTGTCGCCTTGACATGGATTCTCTTCCTGGCGCTGTTTCCGATGGCGTTTTTCTGGCTGCGGCGCGCCTGGCGCGTCCTGATCAGGCGCGACTTTTCCGAGGTGGCGCTCAAGCACGGCGAGTCGCCGCCTGATCCGGCGAAGTTCGCGCCCTATGACCTGGCCGTCAACCTGATCGCCGGCGCCGTCATCGTGGGGGTCATCATTGCCGTGCTGCTGGGACGGCTGGAATACAACACCTGGACCGCCATCGCCGGCAGCACCATCTGGTGCAAGTTTTTCGCGGGTTTTGCGCTGTCGCGGCATGCCCATGCGGGCTTGTCGCAAAAGCGCAAAACCTGATCTGCGCCAAAGCCGGCGCCGGTCACGGCTCGGCTGCGCAAGACGAGGCGGCTTGCGCGGGCACAATCATGGTAGGAGGGTTCGCGCAGTGCGTGCGGAACCCCAGATGAGGAGACTGCAGTGTTTAAAGGACTCGGCGCGCAACGTCTGGTTGCGCTGTTTGTCGGTGGCTGTCTGCTGTTCAACTTTCCGCTGCTCGGTCTGTGGGACCGCGACGCGACGCTGTTCGGCGTGCCGCTGTTCCCTGCGGCCCTGTTCATTCTCTGGGCCCTGTTGATCGCCAACATGGCGTGGCTGATGGAACGCTCGGCCCATAAGCCGAGGGACGACTAGCCGTGCTCTCGCCCGCGCTCGTCATCGGCACTTCGTTTGCCTATCTGCTGCTGCTGTTCGCGGTGGCCTATTACGGCGACTGGCGGGCCGCGCACGGGCGATCCATCATCGCCAACCCCTGGACCTATTCGCTGTCGCTGGCGGTGTATTGCACCGCCTGGACCTATTTCGGCAGCGTGGGACGGGCCGCCTCGGGCGGCGTGTGGTTTTTGCCGATCTATCTCGGGCCCACGCTGGCCATGGTGCTGGGCTGGATGGTGCTGCGCAAGATGATCCGTATCGCCAAGGCCTACCGCATCACCTCGATTGCCGACTTCATTGGCAGCCGCTACGGCAAGAGCCCCTTGCTGGCGGGGCTGGTGACGCTGATCGCCGTGGTTGGCATCATTCCCTACATTGCGCTGCAGCTCAAGGCGGTGTCTGCGGGTTATGCGCTGCTGACCCTGCCAGACGGCGGCGACGCGGCAGCGCCGCTGCACTGGGGCCGCGACAGTGCGTTCTACGTCGCCCTGGTGCTGGCGGGTTTCACCATGATGTTTGGCGCGCGCCATCTGGACGCCGCGGAGCGCCACGAGGGCATGGTGGCGGCCATTGCCTTCGAGTCCGTGGTCAAGCTGGTGGCGTTCCTGGCCGTGGGCCTGTTCGTGGTTTACGGACTGTTTGATGGCCTGGCCGATCTGTTCGGCCGGGCCAGGGCGGTGCCGGCGCTGCAAAACCTGATGCGGCTGGAGCAGGGCGGCACATTTTCCTGGACGCAGTGGTTCGCGCTGACCCTGCTGTCCATGCTGTCCGTGCTGTTCCTGCCGCGGCAGTTCCAGCTCATGGTGGTGGAGAACGTGCGCGAGAGCCATCTGCGCCGCGCCATCTGGGTGTTCCCGCTTTACCTGCTGCTGATCAACCTGTTCGTGCTGCCGATCGCGCTGGGCGGCTTGCTGTACTTTGGCTCCGGGCAGATGAATGCCGAGAATTTCGTGATCTCGCTGCCGCTGGCCGCCGGCCAGCAGGGGCTGGCGCTGTTTGTCTTCATCGGGGGGCTGTCGGCCTCCACCGGCATGGTGATCGTCGAGACGATTGCCGTGTCCACCATGGTCAGCAATGAACTGGTGATGCCGCTGCTGCTGCGCACGCGCCACTTCCGGCCCGCCGCCGGACACGACCTGACCCGCCTGCTGCTGGGCATACGGCGCGCGGCCATCCTGGGAGTGCTGGTGCTCGGTTATCTGTATTTCCACCTGGCAGGGGAGGTTTATGCGCTGGTCAGTATTGGCCTGATCAGCTTCGCTGCCGTGGCCCAGTTCGCGCCCGCCGTGCTGGGCGGGCTCTACTGGAAGGGCGCCACCCGGCGCGGCGCGCTGGCCGGCTTGCTGGCCGGTTTCCTGATGTGGATTTACACCTTGATGCTGCCGTCGATTGCCAAGTCGGGCTGGCTGGATACCGCGTTCATCACCGAGGGGCCGTGGGGGCTGGCATTCCTGAAGCCCGAGCAACTGCTGGGCCTGCAAGGGCTGGACGGGCTCACGCACTCGCTGTTCTGGAGCTTGCTCGCCAATGTCGCGGCCTATGTCGGCTTGTCGCTCTGGCGTGCGCCATCCGGGCAAGAGGCCAGCCAGGCCCTGCTGTTTGTCGATGTGTTCCAGCGCCAGGCCGCTTCGAGCCCGGTGTTCTGGCGCGGCCAGGCCAGCGTCCCCGATCTGCTGAGCTTGTGCGAGCGTTACCTGGGTCTTCAGAAAGCCCGGCGCCTGTTCGAGGATTACGCGCGCAGCGTGGGGGCCACGGCGGTTGCCGCGATGGCTCCCGACGCCCGGCTGGTGCAGTTTGTTGAAACCCAGCTGGCCGGCGCGGTGGGCAGTGCCTCGGCCCGGGTGCTGGTGGCGTCGGTCGCCGAGGAAGAGGTGCTGACCCCCGAGGACGTGCTGCGCATTCTCGATGAGACGTCGCAGGTCCGCGCCTACTCGCGCGAACTGGAGGACAAGTCGCGTTCGCTGGAGCGGGCCACGGCCGAATTGCGGCAGGCCAACGAGCAACTCAAGAGCCTGGATCGCCTCAAGGACGATTTCATGTCCTCGGTCACGCACGAGCTGCGCACGCCCCTGACATCGATTCGCGCGCTGGCCGAGCTGATGCGCGACGATCCCGACATGGCGCCCGGGCAGCGCCAGCAGTTTGTCGCCATCATCGTTGCCGAGACCGAGCGCTTGTCGCGGCTGGTCAATCAGGTGCTGGACATGGCCAAGATCGAATCGGGCCATGCCGAGTGGCACAACACCGAGGTCGACTTGCGCGCCCTGTTGGCTCAGGCCCTCGCGACCACGGCCGAGATGTTCCGCGAACGTCAGTGTGCGGTGGAAGTGAGCATGCCGGCCCAGGTGCGCACGCTGCGGGCCGACCCCGACCGCCTGATGCAGGTTATCCTGAACCTGCTGTCCAATGCCGTCAAGTTCGTGCCGGTATCGGGTGCCAGGGTGGCGGTGAGCCTGACGAGCGATGCCACGGGTTTGACGGTGCAGGTGCAGGACAACGGCCCCGGCGTTCCGCCCGAGCAGCAGGGCCTGATTTTTGAGAAGTTCCGTCAGGGTGGCGACGCGGCCAACCGGCCACAGGGCACGGGCCTGGGCCTGCCCATCAGCCGCCAGATTGTGGAACACTTTGGTGGGCGGCTGTGGCTCGAATCGAAGCCGGGTCAAGGTGCCTGCTTCACGTTTTTCCTGCCTTGGTCGCCCGCCACGTCCGATGCGGCCAAAACAAGAGAAGGAGACAGACATGAGCCGAAAAATTCTGGTGGCCGATGACGAGCCGAACATCGTCATTTCGCTGGAGTACCTGATGAAGCGCGAGGGCTACACCGTGTTCGTCGCGCGCGACGGACAGGAGACGCTGGACGCCATTGTGCGCGAGAAGCCCGACCTGGTGCTGCTCGATGTGATGATGCCCAAAAAGTCGGGCTTCGAGGTCTGCCAGGCGGTGCGCGCCAGCGAGGAGCTGCAGGCCACGAAGATCTTGATGCTCACCGCCAAGGGGCGCGACACCGACGTGGCCAAGGGCATGGCCCTGGGCGCTGACGCCTACATGACCAAGCCCTTCTCGACGCGTGAGCTGGTGCAAAAGGTGGCTGAGATGCTGGGCCCGCAGCGGTGAAGCTGGATCGTCGGCTGCTGCTGGCCATCGGCGTCGTGGCCCTGGGCCTGGCCGCGTGGATGGGCTTGACCGTGGCACTGGTCTGGTCCACGCTGGAGCCGGCGCAGCGCGAGACCGTCGGCGCGGTGCTCGCTCCCCGCATGGCCCTGCTGGGCATGAGCTGGCTGCTCGCCGTGCTGGGGGTGGCCGCGGGCCTGCGCCGGGTGTATCAGCGCTACGTTGGCGCACCGGCCCGACTGCTGGAGCAAACCCGCGTGCTGCTGGCCGCGACCGGACCGCAGCAATTGACCCCGCACGGCAGCGCGGAAATCCGCGCGCTGGCCGACATCATCAATGCGCTGGCCGCTCAGCGCGACCTGCTCCGCGAGGACGTGGCGCAGCAGGTCGCGCAGGCCAGCTACAGCCTGCAGGAGGAGAGAAATCGCCTCGCAGCGCTGATGTCCGAGCTGACCCAGAGCGTCGTGGTCTGCAACCTCGATGGCCGCATCCTGCTTTACAACAGCCGCGCCCGGCTGCAGTTCCGCGCGCTGTCGCAAGCCCCCGCGCTGGCCGATGGCGCCGAGCTGCTGGGCATAGGCCGCTCCATCTACGCCGTGTTTGACCGTCAGCTGGTGGCGCATGCGCTGGAGAATATTCACCAGCGCGTGACCCGGGGGGCCGGCAGCCCGTCAGCGCAATTCGTCACCACCACCCCTGGCGGACAGTTGCTGCGCGTGCTGATGACGCCGGTGCGCGCGGGCGAGGCCGGGGCCGCGCCCGCCGGTGGCATCAGCGGCTTCGTGCTCATGCTCGACAACGTGACGCGAAGCTTTCAGGAGGAGTCGTTGCGCGACCAGTTGCTGCATGGCCTGACCGAGGGCAGCCGCTCGTCGCTGGCCAACATGCAGGCGGCAGTCGACATGCTGGGTTTTACCGACCTGGAGCCCGAGATGCGCGAACGCTTCCTGGGCGTGGTGCGCGACGAGGTTAGCGCAATGAGCCAGCGCGTCACCGACCTGATCCAGCGCTCCACCGAGGGGCTCAAGACGCGCTGGCCACTGGAGGAAATGCTGGGAACCGATCTGGTGATGGCGGCGCAGCGCCAGATCGAGAGTCATTGCCAGCGGCCGGTCACGGTGGAGGGCGCGGATGCCCGCTTATGGCTCAAGGTTGAGAGCTTCACCCTGCTGCAAGCGCTGACCTATCTGGCTGGGCGGCTGGTCGATGAATTTGACGTGAAGTTCCTGCAGCTGCGGCTGCAGGCATCGGGCGCGCGGGCG
>MERZ01000399.1 GCA_001770785.1 Burkholderiales bacterium RIFCSPHIGHO2_12_FULL_61_11 | reverse complement strand
CGCAGGTTTGGGTCACCGAGATCGACCCCATCAATGCCCTGCAGGCGGCGATGGAAGGCTTCAAGGTGGTGACCATGGAATACGCCGCCGACAAATGTGACATCTTCGTCTCGGCCACCGGCAACAAGAACGTCATCGGTTATGCGCACATGGCCAAGATGAAAGACCAGGCCATCGTCTGCAACATTGGCCACTTCGACAATGAAATCGACGTCGCCTCGCTGCAGAAATGCACCTGGGAAGAGATCAAGCCGCAAGTCGATCACGTCATTTTTCCCGATGGCAAGCGCATCATCCTGTTGGCCAAGGGCCGGCTGGTGAACCTCGGTTGCGGCACCGGCCACCCCAGCTTCGTGATGTCGTCCAGCTTTGCCAACCAGACCCTGGCGCAGATCGAGCTCTTTACCAAGCAGGCCGAGTACGAAGTGGGCAAGGTCTATGTGCTGCCCAAGCACCTTGACGAAAAAGTGGCGCGACTGCACCTCAAGAAGGTGGGCGCGATGCTGAGCGAGCTCACCGATGAACAGGCCGCCTACATCGGCGTGAGCAAAGCCGGTCCGTACAAGGCCGACACGTATCGTTATTAATGGGTTGACTCCCTCTCCCTTTTGCGGTCGCCAGCCCTCACCCCGAGCCGCTCCGGGGGCGAGTGGATCAACCCAACAGAAAGCCCTATGCGCGCTGATCTTTTTCTTGTTGAACACGGCTTTGCCACCACCCGCTCCCAGGCGCAGCGCCTGATTGCCTCGGGCGTGCAGTGGCGCGTGGAAGCCGATGGCGCCTGGAAGAAGGTCGCCAAAAACGGCGATGAACTGCCGGATGATGCCGAGCTCCAGATACTGGACAACACCGAGGCGAAATACATTTCGCGTGGTGGCTTGAAGCTCGAAGGGGCGCTGAAAAGCACCGGCCTGACGGTGAAGGATCTGCGCTGTCTCGATATCGGCCAATCGACCGGAGGCTTTACCGACTGCTTGCTGCAGCACGGCGCAGCGCAAGTCGTGGGCGTGGACGTGGGCCACGGCCAGTTGCACGCCAGGCTGCGTGACGACCCGCGCGTGGTGTGCATTGAGGGTGTCAATGCACGCTCGCTCACCGCGGATGATCTGGCCCGGCATTATCGCCTTGCGCTGCAGGCCGGCAACGACACAGAAGACGACGCTGGCCATCCATTCGATGAAGACGCCGACCTTGCCAGCAATGACTTTGACCCGGTGTTTGACTTCCTGACAGGCGATCTTTCCTTTATCTCGCTGACGCTGGTGTTGCCCGCCGTGGTGCGCCTGCTCAAGCCCGATGGCCATTTGCTGATGCTGGTCAAGCCGCAGTTCGAATTGCAGCCTGGGCAGGTCGGCAAAGGCGGCATTGTGCGCGATGCGTCGCTGTTTGAGTTCGTTGAAAAGCGTCTGCGTGAGTGTTGTGCCGGCTTGGGGCTGGAGGTGCTGGGGTGGCTGGAGTCGCCCATTGTCGGCGGTGACGGCAACCGCGAGTTTTTCCTTCATGCCAAAAAAGGCCATGCGCGCACCGGTGAAGACCAGCCGCTGGCTGCCGCGCCGCAGCGCAAGGCGCCCAAGCGGCTGCCGCGCAGTGCGCTGCGCGACCCGCTTGAATCCCATGAGCCGCACGAAGACCCGGAAGCCGCGCATGCGGGCCAGCCCGGCCCGGCACGAGGCAAGCGGCGTGATAAAAAATCCGGAGCGAAAGATTGAGTTTGCGATGAATGTTCCTGTCAGTTTCGAATTCTTTCCGCCGAAAACGCCTGAAGGCGCCGACAAGCTGCGCCTGACGCGCCAGGCGCTGTACGCGCACAAACCCGAGTTCTGCTCGGTGACCTTTGGCGCTGGCGGCTCGACGCAAGAAGGCACTTTTGGTACCGTCAAGGAAATTCTGGGGGAAGGCGTGGCGGCTGCCAGCCACCTCTCATGCGTCGGTGCAACCCGAGCCGCGGTGCGCCAGCATCTGGCCACCTTGCAGGCGATGGGCGTCAAGCGGCTGGTGGCGCTGCGTGGTGACCTGCCCAGCGGCTATGGGTTGGGCGGGGAGTTCCATTACGCCAGCGATTTGGTGGCCTTCATCCGGGAGCAATCCGGTAATGCCTTCCACATTGACGTGGCGGCTTACCCGGAAATCCACCCGCAGGCCAGATCAGCGGATGCCGATCTGCAGGCCTTCGTGGCCAAGGTCAAGGCCGGCGGCAACTCGGCCATCACCCAGTATTTTTTCAATGCGGACGCCTATTTCCGCTTTGTCGATGATGCGCGGGCCCTGGGTGTCGATGTGCCGGTGGTACCGGGCATCATGCCCATTACCAGTTCGATGCAGCTGATGCGCTTTAGCGACGCCTGCGGCGCGGAAATTCCGCGCTGGATTCGGCTGCGCCTGCAGGGCTTTGGCGATGACGCCGCATCCATCAAAAGCTTTGGCCTGGATGTGATGACTGACCTGTGTGACCGGCTCTGCGTGGCTGGCGCGCCGGGGCTTCATTTCTATACGATGAACCACGCCGCCGCGACGACTGAAATTATTCAGCGTCTGCGACGGGCTAAGCCTGGAAACGGCAGTTGACCGCTTGCTTCAGCAAATAAGGCCGCATGAATTTTTATTTTTCTGCTCTTAAAGACCTCATAGCTTGGGGTGAGAGCGCTACGCACCCGATTGAGCCGCCCTGGCGCGGTCTGGGGGCGTTGCTCGTCCTTGCAGGCAGTAGCCTGCAGCGTCCTCACGCCTACCCAGCCCACCCCATGACGGCCCACTCGGGCGCGTCCAACTGCCGTTTCCAGGCTAACTTTCATGAATCCAGGCCGACGCCCCGGATGATGAAAGAAACTCAAAGGTGGAGGTGCTGAGGTAGATGCCGAGAAAATTCTTTGGGAGC
>MERZ01000398.1 GCA_001770785.1 Burkholderiales bacterium RIFCSPHIGHO2_12_FULL_61_11 | reverse complement strand
CCCTGCATGCGAATGATCCGGCCGCGCTCGTCGCGCACGACCTCGCCGACGGTGCGCACCCACTTGCTGACTTTGCCTGGCACGACCACCTGCATTTCCTCGTCGAAGGGGGTGCCGGTCTGGCCGCAGTCCTGCATCAATGCGCCAATGCTTTCGCGCCACTCCGGTGTGTACCGGGCCAGCATTTCGTCCAGTGTCATCAAGGTGCCCGCAGTCACCCCAAGGATGGCTGCGAACTCGTTGGAATGCCTCAGCCGCTTGCCTGGCAGATTGATTGACCAGCTGCCGATGTTTGCCGTGCGCTCGGCCAATGCCAGCAGGCTGCCGCCCGGCTGCAGGGGCCGCGGCGCGGCTCGGTCGGACGGGCTTTGGGCCGCCGATGGACTCTCAATGAGGAAATCTTGGGGCATCGATAGGATAGTGGTTGTTGGGCCAGCAGGGCCTGAGCAATGTGCTGGCAGGCTTGGCGGTCGCCTTGGGGATTGTCGGAGAAAACCCCATGGATTGAAAAGCCTGCGCATCGCTACCTAGGCCGCTGGTGTGATGAGCGATTATTTCAGCCATCGTGTGGTCTTGCACCCACACGAGAGTCGGCTGAAAGCGACATGCAGGGCTTTGCTGCAAGACATTTGATCCTGAATCTTTGAGGTGTAATCATGTGTGACTTCATGCTGTTTTTGGAGTAGCCTTCGATCAACAGGTAGAAAGCCGGGCCGCAATCGGCGAAATTTGCCAGCGAACACAGGGAGCCACCATGAACGCCATTGAAGAACTCAGGCAGTGCCCGGATGTCGCAACCTTGAAGCCGGCCTTGCGCAAGCTGTGCGAGAAGTTCGGACGGATTGCGAGCCTCGACGTCCTCACGGCCATGCACGAGGGCACCAAGCAGGCGATCTGCTTCTTGCGACTCGATTCCCCTGAGCGGGAAGAGGAACTCATGAAAACTCTGGGCGTGGGCCGGTTTGGGGGTGAGGTTGTTTTTGTCATCGATCTCAACGTTCCATTGACCAGCCAGGATGCGGGACCGTCCTCCCAGTGGGCTGAGTTCGAGGATTTCGAATAGGGCCGACCAGGCGCTTGTTTCGCGTTATTCATTCGAATGCGCAAAGCGATAAACCGCACGGGCGCGTCAAAGTGCACATCGTGATTTTTTATTTGGCCCATTGACGGCATTGTGTGATATTGTTTCAGCTGAAAAGTAATGTAACTTAGGCAAGCTTTGGCAAGCTGGCTAAGAATTCAGGAGTGCCTGTTGCATGTTCAGCGAACCAATCTTGGGCTCAGGGGAAGGGAAGGCATCCCTGGCGCAGGGGCTGCCAGACGAGTTGTTGTCCTGCCTGCTGATCGTCGCGCGAGCCCATGGCGCGGCGTCCACGCCTGATGCGCTGATGGCGGGCCTGCCGGCCGCTCATCACCAGCTGACGCCCAGCCTGTTTTCACGCGCTGCGTGCCGGGCGCACTTGAGTAGCCAGCTGGTGCGCACGCCGCTCAACCGTCTGAATGACGCGCTGTTGCCGGTGATTGTGCTGTTGCAGGGCGAGCGGGCCTGTGTCGTGCTCGACATCAACGAAGATCGCAGCCAGGCGCGCGTGGTCTACCCTGAACTTGGCGATGCGCCGGTTCAGGTGCCGCTCGCCAAGCTTGAGAAGGACTACACCGGCGTCTCGATTTACGCGCGGCCCACGCTGCGCTTTGATGCCCGCACACCGCAAGTGCGCGCCGGCCGGCATGGCCACTGGTTCTGGGGTGTGATTGCCGAGAACCGCCAGCTTTACCAGGACGTGCTGCTGGCCGCCTTCCTGAGCAATCTGTTTGCGCTGGGCATGCCGCTGTTCATCATGAACGTGTACGACCGGGTGGTGCCGAACTTCGCGACCGACACGCTGTGGGTGCTGTCGATCGCCTTGCTGCTGATGTTGCTGAGCGACCTGGTGCTGCGCACTTTGCGCGGCCGCTTTGTCGATCTGGCCAGCAGCCGATCGGACGTGAAGCTGTCAGCCTACATCATGGAGCGCGTCCTGGGCATGCGCATGGAGCAGCGGCCGGTTTCAGCCGGTTCCTTCGCCTCCAATCTGCGCGCTTTTGAGTCGGTGCGCGATTTCATCAGCTCGGCCACCGTCGTGGCCTTCATCGATCTGCCTTTTGGCCTGATTTTCATGATCGTGATTGGCTGGATCGCCTGGCCGATGCTGATTCCGCTGATCGTTGGCGTTGCCGTCATGCTGCTGTACGCGCTGGCGGTGCAAGGGCGCATGCACGAGCTGGCGGAAACGACCTACCGTGCCGGGGCGCAGCGCAATGCGACGCTGATCGAGGGTCTGGTCGGTTTCGAGACCATCAAGTCGCTCGGTGCCGAGTCACCGATCCAGCGCAAGTGGGAGCAGAGCGCGGCACTGCTGGCCCGGGTCGGCGCGCAGTTGCGCCTGCTGTCGGCTTCGGCCAGCTACAGCTCGGCCTTTGTGCAGCAGACCATCAACATGGTGATCGTGATCCTCGGCGTTTACCTGATTGCCGATAGCGCCCTGTCGATGGGCGGCCTGATCGCCTGCATCATGCTGGCGTCGCGCGCGATGGCGCCGGTCGGTCAGGTGGTGGGACTGCTGGTGCAGTATCACACGGCGTCCACCGCGCTGACCTCGCTCAACGAGATGATGCAGCGCGAAGTCGAGCGGCCCGAGGACGCGGCATTTATCAGCCGTGGCCACCTGAAGGGCGCGATCGATTTCCGCGATGTCAGCTTCACCTATCCGGGGCAGGACCAGCCCGCCCTGCGCAACGTGAGCCTGAGCATCAAGCCCGGCGAACATGTGGCTGTTCTGGGGCGCATCGGGTCGGGCAAGTCCACGCTGGAAAAACTCATTCTCGGCCTGTATCGGCCGACCTCGGGCGCGGTGCTGATCGATGGCATCGATCAGCGTCAGCTTGACCCGGCTGAGTTTCGCCGCCAAATCGGCTACGTGCAGCAGGACGTGATGTTGTTCTACGGTACGCTGCGCGACAACATCACCATGGGCGCGCCGTTGGCGGACGACGCCGCAGTGGTGCGTGCAGCCGAACTGGCCGGCATCATTGACCTGGTCAACGCGCACCCACAAGGTTTCGACATGCTGGTCGGCGAGCGCGGCGAGTCGCTCTCGGGCGGGCAGCGCCAGGGCGTGGCGATTGCGCGCGCGGTGATCAACGACCCCCCCGTCCTGCTGCTCGACGAGCCGACGTCCGCGATGGACCATTCGAGCGAGGAAGACGTCAAGCGGCGCCTGTCCGCGTTGGCGCAAGGCAAGACGCTGATCATCATCAGCCACCGCACCTCGCTGCTCGAATTGGCGGACCGGCTCATTGTCATGGACGCCGGCCGCATCGTCGCTGATGGTCCGAAGGACCAGGTGGTCACCGCGTTGAAGCAAGGCCGCATCGGAAAGGCCGCATGATGGCGGAGCTTGACGAAGCGGACTTTTCCCGGATTGGGCGCATCGCCCGGCGCCTGACCCAGGCCACGCAGCGGCTGTTCGGCGGCTTGGTGGAGCGCCTGACCCCGGTCGAACAGGCCGCGCAGCGCGACTGGCGCGGCGACGCCGACTGGGCCGTGCTGCAGCAGGAGCCCTTGCGTGCGCGCGCGCTGCTGCGCATCTCGGCGGGGGTCATCGTGCTGCTGATCCTGTGGGCGGCCTTCGCCGAAATCGACGAAGTCACGCGCGGTCTGGGCAAGGTCGTGCCGACCAGTCAGGTGCAGATCATTCAGAGCGTGGACGGTGGCGTGGTCGAGTCGATCGCTGTCAAGGAAGGCCAGGTGGTGGAGCCGGGGCAGTTGCTGTTTCGCGTCGATGCCACCCGATTCATGTCCAACATGATGGAAAGCCGCTCCGCCCAGCTCGCGCTGCAGGCCAAGGCCTTGCGCCTGGAGGCCCTGACGCGCGGCACGCCATTCAACCCGCCAGCAGAACTGCTCAAGGAGGCGCCCGACGTGGTGGCTCAGGAGCAGCGCCTCTACGAATCCCGGCGCGAGAGCATTGCGGCCCAGATCTCGATCGCTTACAACCAGTTGACCCAGCGACAGCAGGAGCTTAACGAGGTGCGCGCGCGGCGCGAGCAGGCCGAGCGCAGTCTGGAGCTCACGCTCAAAGAGCTCAACGTGACGCGGCCAATGATTGCCAGCGGTGCCGTGTCGGAAGTCGAGGTGATGCGTCTGGATCGGGACGTGGCCCGTCTGCGCGGCGACCGCGAGCAACTCGGCGCGCAGAGCCTGCGCGTGCAGGCTGCGATCCAGGAGGCGCAGCGCCGCATTGAGGAGGCGCAACTGAGCAACCGCAACCAGATGAGTGCCGAGTTGTCGGAAACCATGAGCAAACTCTCATCGCTCTCCCAAGGTGGGCTGGCGCTGGAGGACAAGGTCAAGCACGCCGACATCAGGTCGCCGGTGCGCGGCACCGTCAAGCGCCTTCTGGTCAACACCGTGGGTGGCGTGGTGCAGCCTGGCAAGGAGGTCGCGGAGATCGTGCCGCTTGACGATGTATTGATCCTCGAGGCCCAGTTCAGCCCCAAGGATATCGCCTTCCTGCGGCCGGGCGATCCGGCCATTATCAAGTTCACGGCCTACGACTTCGCCATCTACGGTGGGATGACCGCCGAAGTGCTGAGCATTGGCGCTGACTCGGTGGTCGACGAGAAGGGCAACGCCTTCTACCTCGTGCGCGTGCGAACGCACAAGGCTAGCCTGGGGGCCAACCTGCCAATCATCCCCGGCATGGTGGCCCAGGTCGATATCCTCACCGGCAACAAAACCGTGCTGTCCTACCTGGCCAAGCCGATCCTGAGGGCCAAGGCCAACGCCTTGACTGAACGATGAGTACCAGGCAGTTGTTTCTCTCTGCTTCAAAGGCGCCTGTGCCAGAGCGCTGGCGCGAAGCCTTTCCTGCCGGTGCGGCGCTCGACCTGGCCACCCTGCTGGCCCGCTTGCGCGGCCTGCGCGGCGCCGACGGCGTGGTCTGGATCAACAGCGCCGATGTGTCCTGGGCCGTCCATTTGCGCCAGATTCTGCAGACGCTGCCCGGCGCCAGGGTGGTGCTGCTGTCGGGCACGCCCGATGCGGGCGAAGGTTTGAGCGCGCTCAACGGCGGGGCGCGCGGTTATACCCATGCCTATGCCGTGCCCGCGCTGCTGCAGCAAGTGGCCCTGGTGGTCGAGCACGGCGGCCTGTGGGTCGGACCCGACCTGCTGCAGCGTCTCGTTGCCTCGACCCACGCGGCGCTGGCACGCCGCCCGGCGGCGGCAGACGCCGTCGTCGGGGCCGCGCCCGCCGCTAGCGCCTGGCTCCTGCTGTCGGCGCGCGAGGCCGAAGTTGCACGCGCCGTGTCGGCCGCTAGCGCCTGGCTCCTGCTGTCGGCGCGCGAGGCCGAAGTTGCACGCGCCGTGTCG
>MERZ01000397.1 GCA_001770785.1 Burkholderiales bacterium RIFCSPHIGHO2_12_FULL_61_11 | reverse complement strand
CTTCAAGCTCGCGCCGGTCGACACCAACCTGTTTCCTGGCGGCTGGAACAACCTCACGCCCGAGATGCTGCCGCTGGCGGTGCAGGCGGCCATGGCGGCCATTGAAAAAATCTGCCCCGAAGCGCGCAATCTGCTGGTGGTGCCCGAAAGCCACACGCGCAACAGCTTTTACTTGGCGAATATTCTGCAGCTCAAGCGCATTTTTCACCAAGCCGGCCTCAACGTGCGCTTTGGCTCGCTCAGCGCCGAGATCAAGGAGCCCACCACGCTGAATCTGCCGACCGGCGAGTCCATCACGATTGAGCCGCTGATCCGTACCGACCGGCGCCTGGGGCTCAAAGACTTCGACCCCTGCACCATTCTGCTCAACAACGACCTGTCGCCCGGCATCCCGGGTATTCTCGAAGATCTTCACGAACAGTACCTGCTGCCGCCGCTGCATGCCGGCTGGTCGGTGCGGCGCAAGTCCACCCATTTCAAGGCCTACGAGGATGTCGCCAAACGCTTTGGCAAGCTGGTGGGCGTTGACCCCTGGCTTATTAACCCGATGTATGCGCAATGCGGCGAAGTCAACTTCGCCGAAGGCCTGGGGTTCGAGTGCCTGACCACCAACGTCGATGCGCTGCTGACCCGGATCAAGCGCAAGTACAAGGAATACGGCATCAACGAAAAGCCGTTTGTGGTGGTCAAGCCCGACAACGGCACCCACGGCATGGGCATCATGACGGTGCGCGACGTGAAAGACCTGGACACGCTGAGCCGCAAGACCAAAAACAAGATGAGCACGACCAAGGACAGCCAGCCCTTGTCCGAAGTCATCATCCAGGAAGGCGTGCTGACCAATGAACGCGTCAACGACGCGGTGGCCGAGCCGGTGGTCTACATGATCGACCGTTATGTGGTCGGCGGGTTTTACCGGGTGCACGCGGAGCGCGGCGTTGACGAAAACCTCAACGCCCCCGGTGCCAGCTTTGTGCCGCTGGCCTTTGCCGACAGCGGCCGCCTGCCCAAGCCGGGTGAAAAACCTGGCTCCAGCAGTCCCAACCGCTTTTACATGTACGGCGTGATCGCCCGTCTGGCCATGTTGGCCGCCAGCTATGAGCTGGAATCGACTGATCCGGACGCTGAGGTGTATGACTGAATCCCTCTTGCTGTAAGGGGCGCATTCCATATATTTTTTGGCTCCATCCCTTATTGAGAGGGCTTGGCCAGTTAGTCTAATAATAACAATTCAGGCGCGATGAACCGGCCTGTCCGCCTGGCGTGTCGTGAGTTGTTGCGCTGCAACAAAACCCTCATTTGTTGGTTTTAGGGGTGATTGCCCACATCCAAGCTGCCGCGCCGGGAGCAAAATAGCGTTCCCAAACGTAACCTTTCCCGCCAGCCCTGGCCGCTCCTGATCCTGATTGCCCGGGTCCAAGCGCCCAGCACGGCAAGTATTTGTGGCCAGTAAAAAATCATCACTCGCAGCGCTTACGCTGGGCGCCATTGGCGTCGTCTACGGCGATATCGGAACCAGCGTCCTGTATGCAGTCAAGGAAGTCTTCGGTAGCGGCCACGTTCCCTTTACCTCCGACAACGTGCACGGCATCCTGTCCATCTTCTTCTGGACGCTGACCGTCATCGTCTCCCTCAAATACGTGACGCTGGTGCTGCGTGCCGACTACAACGGCGAGGGTGGCCTGATTGCCATGCTGGCGCTGGCGTCCAATGCTGTCAAGGAAAAGCCAAAAACCCGGCGCATCTTGCTGCTCGTCGGTATTTTCGGCACCTCGCTGTTTTATGGCGACGGCGTCATCACGCCGGCGATTTCCGTGCTGTCGGCGGTCGAAGGGCTGGAGGTCGTCTCGCCCGCCTTCGCCGAGGGCGTGATCCCCGTCACGCTGATGATCCTGTTTGGCCTGTTTGCGCTGCAAAGGCACGGCACCTCCGGCATTGGCAAGTTTTTTGGACCCATCACGCTGGTGTGGTTCGCCGTGATAGCCCTGCTGGGCATCATTCAGATTGCCGAGCACCCGGCCATTCTCAGGGCGCTCAGCCCGTATTACGCGCTGACGTTCATGTGGGCCAACCCGGTCGTCACCTTCATCATCCTGGGTGCCGTGGTGCTGTGCGTCACCGGTGCCGAAGCGCTCTATGCCGACCTCGGCCACTTTGGCAAGAAGCCGATCCGGCTGGCCTGGTTTTTCATCGTCATGCCGGCGCTGGTGCTCAACTATTTCGGCCAGGGCGCGCTGCTGCTGGGCAACCCGGCCGCCGTCAAGAATCCGTTTTACATGATGGCCCCGCAATGGGCGCTGCTGCCGCTGGTCGTCCTGGCCACGCTGGCCACGGTGATCGCTTCGCAAGCGATGATTACCGGCGCCTTCAGCGTCACCAAGCAGGCCATCCAGATGGGCTACCTGCCGCGCCTGAAGATCCAGCACACCAGCGTGCGTGACACCGGCCAGATCTACATGCCCTTCGTCAACTGGGCCCTATTTGTCGCCATCGTGCTGGCGGTGGTGATGTTCCGCAGCTCAAGCAACCTGGCATCGGCCTACGGCATCGCGGTGACCGCCGACATGCTGATCACCACCATCCTGACTTTCTTCGTGATTCGTTATGCCTGGAACTACCCGCTCAGCCTGTGCCTGGCGGCCACCGGTGTGTTCTTTGTCATCGACTTTGCGTTTTTTGCCTCCAACCTCATGAAGCTGTTTGCCGGCGGCTGGTTCCCGCTGGTCATAGGCGGCTCGGTGTTCACGCTGATGGTCACCTGGAAAGAGGGGCGGCGAATTCTCAATGAAAAACTGCGCGCCGACGCCATCGACCTGCCCAGCTTTCTCGATGCCGTGTTTGTCAGTCCGCCAGCGCGGGTCGAGGGCACGGCGGTCTTCATGACCGCCGAGCCCGGCATTGTTCCCAACGCGATGATGCACAACCTCAAGCACAACAAGGTGCTGCACCGGCAAAACCTGTTTGTGACGGTGCGCAACCACGAAGTGCCCTGGATCGGCATGAACAAGCGTGTTGAACTCCAATCGCTGGGCCACGACTGCTGGCAGGTGATGGTGAACTATGGCTTTAAAAACGATCCCGACCTGCCGCGCGCGCTGCAGCAGATCAAGGGCCGGGGCTGCGAGCTCGAGCCCATGACCACCAGCTATTTCCTGTCACGCGACACCGTGGTTCCGACCATTGGCGGCGGCATGGCACACTGGCGCGAAAAGCTGTTTGCGCAGATGCACTACAGCGCCAGCGGCGCAGCGGACTTCCTGAACCTGCCGAACAATGCGGTGGTTGAGCTCGGCAGCAAGATTGAGATTTGAGGGTAAAACTCAGGTCTTCTCATCTCACGTAGGTCGGGTTAGCCGCAGGCGTAACCCGACCTCAATGGTTATGACGTAAGCTGTCGGGTTGCGCTGCGCTAACCCGACCTACCTGGGACTTGTGGCGTCGAGGGAGCTGAGTAGCTTCTATTTGATTGTGTAAGCAGCTATATAATTAATAGCAACAGCCTTCCACGCGACACGCCAACGCCTGGCAATGGCCGGTCTCGGCGCGACCCTTTTGGGCTGCTTGCCGATGCGACGGCGCTGTTTGTACAACAATACGGGCAAGCAGCCAACCCCCCCCCTTTTTTTTGGGGTCGGTGAAAACAAGCACAGCTTCCGGGCTAAATAATTCATGAACATTCTCTTTGTTGCCGATCCGCTGGCGTCTTTCAAAACCTACAAGGACACCACCTTCGCCATGATGCGCGAGGCGCAGCGGCGCGGCCACCGCATCAGCGCCTGCGAGCCGCAAGACGTGATGTGGCAACGCGGCGCGGCCGTGACGGCCCATGTGCGCGACCTCACGCTGACCGGCGATGCGGCGGCCTGGTTCGATGACTGCGGTACGCGTGCCGTGGCCTTGCGCGATTTCGACGCCATCCTGATGCGCAAGGACCCGCCGTTTGACAGCGAGTATTTCTACGCCACGCACCTGCTGGAGCAGGCCGAACGCGATGGCGCCAGGGTCTTCAACAAGCCGCGCGCGCTGCGCGACCATCCCGAGAAGCTCGCCATCATGGAGTTCCCGCAGTTCATCGGCCCCACGATGGTGACGCGCGATGCCGAGGACATCAAGCGCTTTCATGCCGAGCACCAGGACATCATCCTCAAGCCGCTCGATGGCATGGGCGGCATGGGCATCTTTCGCGTCGGTCCCGATGGCCTGAACCTGGGGTCGATCACCGAAACGCTGAACCGCCACGGCGCGCAAAGCCTGATGGTGCAGAAGTTCCTGCCCGAGATCGTCGACGGCGACAAGCGCGTGCTCATCATCTCTGGCAAGCCGGTGCCTTACTGTCTGGCGCGCATTCCGCAGGGCAGTGAAGTGCGCGGCAACCTGGCCGCCGGCGGCAAGGGCGT
>MERZ01000396.1:374-3191 GCA_001770785.1 Burkholderiales bacterium RIFCSPHIGHO2_12_FULL_61_11 | reverse complement strand
TGGACACGCGGCGCGCCGTCAGCTTCATGATGCGCAGCAAAATGCTCAACGCCGAACAGTTCGAGGAAGCGCGGCAGATTCTGCGCGACATCGAGTCGCTCGACAGCCATACTGCTTTCCTGTTCGACAAGATCAACTTCCTGATGGATGCCACCGTAGGTTTCATCAACATCAACCAGAACAAGATCATCAAGATTTTTTCAGTGGCCGCCGTCGCGCTGCTGCCGCCGACGTTGATCGCCAGCAGCTATGGCATGAACTTCAAATTCATGCCCGAACTGGAATGGTTGGTCGGCTACCCATTCGCACTGGCGCTCATGGTGGCCAGTGCGCTGATCCCCATGTGGTATTTCCGCAAGCGCGGCTGGTTGAAATAGGGCCCCCACGCTTTTCACTGCGTGTAATGCGCTGCCCCCCGAGGGAGCTGAACTTGCTCGGGGCGGCCCTTCGCGGCGTTCGTTGGCCTCCATGCATACCGCTGCGTGTGCGGCGTGCTGTGCTGCAATGCCGAATAAACAAGACACTCACAGTCAATAACGCGACTATTTCTTATGCGATGGTCGAAAGCTACTATATTTATAGCGCAATCAGGAGCTGCCGAATCATCGCTTGGGCATAGCGGCTGGCGACTTCGTCAACAAAGCGCTGAAAATCGACATGGGCGCTGTCGTCGGCGCGATCTGAAATGGTGCGCACGGCGGCAAACGGCACGCCATAGTCCAGACACACTTGCGCCACCGCGGCGCCCTCCATCTCGACGGCCAGCACCTCATGCCCGGCGCCCGCCAACGCAGCGAGCAGCGCGCGGGATTCATGGGCCCCGGAAACAAAACGGTCGCCACTGGCAACCAGGCCCTGGTGCACGCAGGCCCCGGGAAACCGGCGCGTCGCCAGACTTTCCTGCCCCTTGGCGTGTTCACTCTCCAGCGCCCGGCAGGCTGCCTGGAAAAGCAGGGACGTCAAGGCCGCATCACTGTCAAAGCGGGCTTTGCGGTAAAACGGCACTTCGTAGCGCGGGAACAGCGGCGAGACATCCAGGTCGTGCTGCATAAAATCCGTGGCGACCACGACATCGCCGACCTTCACGTTCGCACCCATGCCTCCGGCCACGCCCGTGAACACCATGCGCCGCACGCCAAAGCGCTCGATCAGTGCCGTTGCGGTGGTCGCGGCGGCGACCTTGCCAATTCTTGACAAGGCGAGCACCACAGTCTGGCCATGCAATTGCCCCTGCCAGAACTCGCGGCCGGCATGGCTGAGCTTGCGCGGGTGCTGCAGCAGCTCGATGAGGCCGCGCTGCTCCTGGGGAAGGGCGCTGAGGATGGCGGTGGGCGTTGCGCTGGAAATTGTGGTATTCGGCATGCGTCGATTTTGCACACAACCTGGTCAAAAGGGCCAGAAAAAAAAGGGCGACTTGCGCCGCCCCTGGAAAACTTTGCCGGCCCCAAAACTTGCTGGCCAGGCCGGCTTTTTGTAGCGCGGAGTAAGCTTTTGCGCAAAGAAGCGAGGCTTTGCCTTACTTCTTGTCGCGCAGCTCGCGGCGCAGGATTTTTCCCACTGGCGTCTTGGGCAGGTCGGTGCGAAACTCCACCACCTTGGGCTGCTTGTAGCCGGTGAGGTTGACCCTGCAATACTCGCGCACCTGGGCTTCGGTCAGATCCGGATTTTTCCTGACGATCACCAGCTTGACGGCTTCACCGGATTTTTCGTCGGGAACGCCCACGCAGGCGCATTCCAGCACGCCCTCCAGCTGGCCCACCACCTCTTCGACCTCATTGGGATAGACATTGAAACCGCTGACCAGGATCATGTCTTTCTTGCGGTCAACGATCTTGAAGAAACCGTTTTCGTCCTGCACGCCAATGTCGCCCGATTTGAAATAACCATCGGGCGTCATGGACTTGGCGGTTTCATCGGGACGCTGCCAGTAGCCGGCCATGACCTGCGGCCCCTTGATCGCGATTTCACCCGGCTGGCCCGGTGCCACTTCGTTGCCGTCGTCGTCGAGCAGCTTGAACCAGGTGCTGGGAAGCGGCACGCCAATGGTGCCGGTAAAGGCTTTGCTGTTGGTCGGGTTGCAGCTGGCCGACGGCGAGGTTTCGGAAAGGCCGTAACCCTCGCAGATCAGGCAGCCGGTTTTTTCCAGCCACAGCTTGGCCACCGCGCTTTGCACGGCCATGCCACCGCCCAGCGAGATTTTCAGGTGCGACCAGTCGACGGTGTTGAAGTCGGGGTGATTGGCCAGGCCATTGAACAGCGTGTTGACCGCCGGGAAGCTGTGGAAGGTCTGTTTGGACAGTTCCTTGAGCACGGCGGACAGATCGCGTGGATTGGGAATCAGGATGTTTCTGCCGCCGGTGCGCATGCCCAGCATCATGTTCACGGTGAAAGCGAAGATGTGATACAGCGGCAGCGCGCAGACATAGGTGGTCTGCTCGCCAGCGGCCATGCCGGCCATGGCCGGGGCGTTCCAGGCTTCCGATTGCAGCACATTGGCAATCACGTTGCGGTGCAGCAGCACCGCGCCCTTGGAAACGCCCGTGGTGCCGCCGGTGTACTGCAGCACGGCCACATCGTCGGGCTTGATGTCGGGACGCTTGAGCGTTGCCCGCGCGCCTTGCGCCAGGGCGTCGTTAAAGCGCACCGCGCCCGGCAGGCTAAAGGGCGGCACCATCTTCTTGACGTTGCGCACCACGTAGTTGACCAGCGCGCCCTTGAGCAGCCCCAGCTGGTCGCCCATGGCGCACAGCACGACATGCTTGACCAGGGTGTTGGCAATGCACTGCTCCAGCGTATGGGCAAAATTTTCGACAATAA
>MERZ01000396.1:0-327 GCA_001770785.1 Burkholderiales bacterium RIFCSPHIGHO2_12_FULL_61_11 | reverse complement strand
ACCGGGTACTGCGGCACGTTGGGCATCATGATGGCGACGCGGTCGCCCTTGGCCAGGCCCAGCCCCTGCAAATAGGCGGCAAAGGCGAGCGACAGGGTGTCCGTCTGGCCGAAAGTGATGTCCTTGCCCATGAAGCTGTAAGCCACCAGGTTGCGATACTTCTTGAAGCTTTCCTCCATCAATGCCACCAGCGACGGGTACTGCGAGGCGTCAATATCCGCGGGCACGCCCTGCGGATAGGCCTTGAGCCATGGGCGGTCGATGGTCGTTGAATTCATGCTTGTATTCTCCATTACAGTTTACTTACAACCATGAATTCTCGGGGCA
>MERZ01000395.1:4289-7068 GCA_001770785.1 Burkholderiales bacterium RIFCSPHIGHO2_12_FULL_61_11 | reverse complement strand
CTCGTCTCTCCTACGCGAGCCTGTACGCGGTCCAGGCGCCAGCCGCCGTCTTCCTCGCCCGCCAGTGACCGGACACGGTAGCCATGGTGGCGTGACCCACGATGGTCCAACCCGTGCCGACGGCGAGGGTGGAAGTGCCGCCGAGGGACACGATGTAGAAGTCGAACGCCGCGTTGACCTTGACGTTATCGCCGAGAGACGTTTCCCAGAGTGCGA
Source organism: Burkholderiales bacterium RIFCSPHIGHO2_12_FULL_61_11 (assembly GCA_001770785.1). Lineage (GTDB taxonomy): Bacteria > Pseudomonadota > Gammaproteobacteria > Burkholderiales > Burkholderiaceae_C > Polaromonas. Next base: position 6,852 of record MERZ01000395.1, on the reverse strand, counting down.
CCGTGGGCAACGTGTAACTGTCCCCACCGGAACTGGTGAGCACGAGAAGTCCCGTCTTCAACTGCGCGGCGGTGATCGTCGCGGCATCCGTGATTTCGGTAGGAGCGCCCTGTACGCCGAGCTTGGGTTCGTTGGTGTTGCCATCGCCAATCTGATAGCCATCACCGACAGTCGGAAGTGCCATTTTATTGTAGTCCTTTCTTCGCGGTGACGCTTAACCCCAGAGCCGACAGGCCATTTCGGGCCGGATGACCTTGTAGCCGTAAAGCACATCGATCCTGCACGGCATCCGATCATTGTTGATGTCGTACTGCCTGACGATACGCATGCTGATGCCGTTGTGAACCTTCCGGGCGGCAAAAGCCACACCGTCAGGCAGTAGCAGATCAGCCGTCACGAATGCGATGGCATCCTTGTGATAGATCAGATTCTGCGGATACGCAGTCGAGACACCGCCGATAAAGGTGATGGCATCCGCGCTAGCAGGGAACGAATCGATTGTGGCCAGAGCGTGAGTCGCCGTGTACATCGCAGGAACCGTGACCGTGACCGCACTCCCCGAAGCCGTTGCATCCGCTTCCACCACGAACTGATACAGCGATCCAGTAGTCTCACGGGTCTGCGGGTTAACCGCAAACACAGTCGCCACGGTGAACACGTCACCCGCTTTGATGGTGTCCGAAGCGCCGTTGGTCGTCAGCGCGATGGTGGTTGCACCCTCGGTCGAGACGGTAGTAGCCACCGTAGCGCCTGACGAGCGGCTCCCCGTAGTGAATTGCTTAATGGACTGAGACATGTTGATCTCGGTGTAGCCGAGGACATCCTCACCCATCATGCCGCTCTTGAACTGTCGGCTGAGCGTGCTTCCGGGGTTGAAGAGACCCTTCATCCCCTCAACCAAGTTCGCGTTGGCTGAGGGGTTGACCGTCGCATAGCGCGGAGACATGCCCGCCGCGAATTCGTTGAGCTTCTGCTGACCTTGGAGCAGAACCAGCGAGGTCGCCGGGGTCGTGCCTGCTGTGCCCACAGAGTTACCGATCTGCTTGTAGGAGTTGCACACGTCTGCGTCGATACTGGCCGCAAGCTGACTGATGCGAGGCTTGAGGATGAGTTCAGCGAAGTCGTCCAGACTCATCGTGAGTTCAGCGCTCGTGAAGTTGACACCGATGTGCTTCTGGGTTGCAACCGTCAGCGAGACCTTTTGCTGAGATTCGTCTTGCACTTGAAGCGCGGCGCCATCCGTTACTAGCGCCCGGTCAGGGAGCCGAATACGCAACGTGTCGCCAATCTTGGCGCCGACGTTCGCAAACGACTTGTCGTACTGTCGATTGACGTTCCGAGTGACCGCGAGGTTGTTCTCCAGAATCTCCAGAGACTTCAACGTGATCATGTCAACCGTGAGGATCGAGTTTGCCACGGCGGATTATCCTTTCGGCTAGTAAGCCCGCGTTTTTTGTTTGTTGATTTGTCGTACCCGCTCCGCCGCGATCCATTCTGAGTCGCTCATCGTCTTGGTTGAGCGAGGGTCAGTGGTATCGAACGACTGGCCGGATGCGTTGCCTTTCACCGGAGTAATGGGATCAGGTGCCGAGGAGGTTTTCTTGACCGGAGGATTCGCGATTACCTTGGCTTCGATCTTACCGATTTCCCGCGCCTGTTGCAACGGAGGGAGTTCAGCGATCCGAGCAGCCTCTTTGGGATTGCTACCAAGGTAGTAAGCGATGTCGGGTCCAGTGTCAGAAGCCTTGATGGTTTCGGCCATCGCAGCCGTGATCTTGAGGTTCGGGTTGTACGCCACTTGCTCGAAGTCGTCGTACTTATCCAGAGCCTTTTCGACACGATCAGCATAACCAGAGTCGATTGCACTCTGCTGCCGCTGATTTTCCCGTGCCCTGTCCTTTGCTTCGGCTTTCTGGTCGGACAGTGCTTCCGCATAATCCTCCCAGGTGTCGAACTGGTCAGGGGTTAGCGGTTCCGTCGAACGGGTCGCCTCGGGAGTCCGAGTAGACTGTTCGCGGTCCCACTTTCGCCGTTCCCTCCCAAGGCGCTTGCTGATAGCTGCGTCAAGTTCCTCTTGAGTGAACGTCTTCGGGGTTATTTCCTCGGTCTGTTCATCCGGCGAGGGTTTATCAAGGTCCGGGGTCGCCGTGGTTGCCGGATCTGGCGCGGGTGTATCCGCTACGGGTGCTTGAACCCCCCCCTCCCCTCCCGATTCACCTTCCAAACCGATCCACGGTTGGCGAGTCAATGGGTGGAAGATCATGTGGGTTCGTTCGCTGAACATTCTTTCCTCACGGAATCTCGGTCAGAAAGGGCCGATACTTTGGCGATATCTTACAGCCGATTGTTAAATCGGTCAAGTTAGAGAGTCGAAATATGGAAATTCAAATAGCACACCACACCGGCGGCGATGTTTCCACCATCCACCTGATAAACATTCACAGCGCCTGTTGTCGCGATCTTGAAGTAGATTGGGTCAGAAGGTACGTCGTTTAGCGCAGGAACCCATATGTCCTGTTGTGGTCTATACCCAGAAGGAAGAATTGTGACAGTAGTCCCGCTT
>MERZ01000395.1:2242-4201 GCA_001770785.1 Burkholderiales bacterium RIFCSPHIGHO2_12_FULL_61_11 | reverse complement strand
TGTCGCGATTTGCGTACTATTGGCCCCGGCTATTGCCGTGGGAGCCGCAGGTACCCCCGTGAACGTCGGACCCAGAAGTGGTGCAAAAGACAACGCAACGAATTGGGTAGTTGCGAGAGACGCATTACTTGCGCCTACCGTAGGTGTGGGTCCAGTAGGATTTCCCGTGAAAACAGGACTCGCCAGTTTCGCGTATGCTTGATTGACCACATAAGCTGTGGTCGCAATCTGCGTAGTCGCCGTATCCACCGCTGCCGTAGGTGCGGTAGGTGTTCCGGTGAACGTCGGACTAGCAAGCGGAGCAAAAGACACCGCGACAAACGCCGTCGTCGCGAGCCGCGTCGAGCTATTCCCGGCGGTCTGCGTTACCGCTGTAGCGTTGCCCGTGAAGATCGGAGCATCGAGCGTCACGACCCCGAAAATGTTGTCCTGTGACCAAATCGAGACGGACAGGCTTGTGTAAAGAGCGAACTTGTACCCCGTGCCCCGAGTGAGCCAGATTTCGACACTCGGCCGACCAGCAGAATTCAAAACGATCGGATTCGTGTTCGCCTGCGTGCCCGCGCTGTCGCTGTAAGTGGTCTCAGGGGTCGTCGTGCCCGCTGCATAAGTGTAGAGGAGTCCGCCTGACAACACAGCACCCGCGCTGGTGAAGAATTGACCACCCGCGCCAGCAACCGGGGAAAGGTACACATCAGGCATTTCGGGAACCTAGTTGCGGTTGAACGGCTGGGCGTAAACGCTGCCGCCCGACGCAACCTGAATCGCACTCACGAGCCACGGTCCACCGTTCCCTTGCGGAACCTTGAGATAAACTGGCGTGTTCGCAGGGATCGGAATGCTTGCGGTGGTCGCAGTGACTCCTACCCCGACCTCCACATAGGCGGCGGTACTTGTCCAGACCATCACGCTATCCGGTCCCGGGTTCCAAGTGGCCGTATCGCCGGCAGTCCCGGTATACGTGACCGTTCGACCGGGGAATTCGGCCTTGGACAACGGATTGATGATCATATCGACTCCTCGACTACCAGCAGTTTAGCACAATCAAGGCAAATGTTGCGTTCCGCCGAGACGTGCTTACCGCACTCACAGTGAATCGTGGGGGCGTTGTGAAACGAACCACAGACCAAGCATTGCCACCGAACAGGCTTCACGCTCCCATCATCCCTTCTTGTTGCGGCATCATGGGAGGTTGTCTCATCATCCCGCCTTGCTGCGGCATCTCAGGCGGTTTCCCGATCAAGTCACCCGCCGCAATCGCAGCATCAATGGTGCCCCGTACGATGTCTTGAATCTGTTCCGGGCTCATTCCGGCCTGAACTGCCGAAATGCGCTTGGTCTCGGCATCGTAAGCCTTGATCTGCGCCTCGAAGGTCTTAATCGTCATTTCCCGCGCTTCCATGGACTGGTTCACATTCACGAGCATCTGATGCATTTGATCGATCTCCTGCGCCATCTGCTGCATTTGCGCCTGAGCTTGTTGGAGCGCGGGATTTTCGTCACCGTCTTGCAAGAGTTTCGGGTCAATCGTCTTTGCAAACCGCTTCGCAAGCTCTTGAGCGCCCGGCCAGTCCATATTCTTGACGAACAAATCACCAGCAACCGCCCAAAGCTGCGGGTTCCCTTGGAGCAACACAGCCATCGCTTCAAGCGCCTCTTGCCGCTTGGTTGCATAGCCCGGTCCCGTGACAACCCGAACGTCGTATTTTCCGACACTCAGGTTGTAGATTTTCTCGATCACGGTTCCCGCTTCATCCTGAATACGTTTGACCGCTTCCGGCTGCTCGGGGTCGATCTTGATCATTTTCGACTCACCATCTTCCCCGATAATCCGGGCGATGCGCTGCGTGTCGTAAATCTTCGGGATTAGATCGACTAACTGCCGCGTCGAATACCGTACCGCACGGGCCAGGTTGTCCACGTAATGATAGGTGCCGACATCCCCCTCTTTCTGGCGGG
>MERZ01000395.1:788-2222 GCA_001770785.1 Burkholderiales bacterium RIFCSPHIGHO2_12_FULL_61_11 | reverse complement strand
TAGGCGGCTGAGAGCGCTGCGGTAGTGGAGCGATCCGCCCCTCACCGTCAGTTACGTCAGCGTTGACCTCAAGGTAAGGCCAATTCTTCGTGTTCGCGGTTTTCCACTGGTGCTCGTACCCCTCGAATTGACCCCCGTAGCCGATGAACGGGGCTTTGGGAGCCAGAGCAAGCATCTCGGCTTCCTGGGATGTCCAGTAGTTGATCATCCGCTGGACATCCTTACCGTTCCGAACGATCCCCTTGACCTGAATCTGGCCTTCTACCTCGACTTCATCTCCGACAACCTTGATGATCGGAATGTATTTCCCAGCCCAATCCCGTTCCTCAAGAATCTCGTAGCCATTCGTTTTGATCCATTTGACTTGCTTGCGATCCACCCGGCGCGTGCGACTCGGCTTGACGAATTGAGCGCGGAGCAGTTCATCTTCCGGTGTCCCATCGAACGCTGTTGCTCCACCCGGGTACAGGTTCAACGTCTTCAATTCGCTCTCGATATAGAAGTATTCAGCAATTCTGATCGTCTTTTCACCGATCCACTGGGCGATAGACTGATTCCCTACCCCTAGGTCCATCAAGGTGCTGACAGGTGACGCGTCTGGGAAAAGCCGTTCATAATCGGTTTTCAGAATGTCATCGATTACGAATCCCCAAGCAGCATCCGAACCGCACGGGTCTTGAGCCAGAGGGTCGAGGTAAACGCTGAAACTGTTGCGAATCCTGGCGATCTTGGCATCCTGATCGAAATTGCTATCGTCACAGTACTCGGTCAGGATGCGCCAGTAACCCTCCCCATGAATCACTTGATTATCGCAAGCGGTGTCATAGGCTACATCGGCGTCCGAAATGTACTCGATGTGGCGAACCATTCCGTCGTAAATTTCGGCAACTTCAACACCCGCGTTGTCGTCTACCGGAATCACCTTCCCAGCGGGGCGATTCTGTCGCTGATCGTTTGTTATCTGCTTGATGTGCTGCATGAGCATGTTGACAGTCAGGCAAGGGCGGGCATCCTGACCACCTAAAGAGCGCGTCTGGAGCGCATCATCCGGCCACTGCCAACGGTTATCGGAATCACCCGCCGAGAACTTCAAATCCTCAAGCTGATTTGTCCGAGACAGGCTCGTCACGTCAATGGCTATCGATAGCCGCGCCCTTGCAGTCGAAAGAATCTCTTCGTGTGCAGCTTTGCGCGGCATTAGTTAGCCATCCAGGATGTGATCATTGTCTCATGACTCCGTTCGACAGATTTCACCCGCTTCTCAGTATACTCCCGATGCGCTACAGGGAACGCGAAAGTCACGGCGATACCATCCCCAGAATCAGTAGAATCCAGTCCCCGCGCCTTCATGTCTTTCTTCGATTCGAGGAACATGACACCCGCCGAATCCGGTTTCTTCTTCGGTGCGCTCAGGTCCGTTTTGAGGTGCTTGTC
>MERZ01000395.1:0-782 GCA_001770785.1 Burkholderiales bacterium RIFCSPHIGHO2_12_FULL_61_11 | reverse complement strand
GATCGAAGCCGTCTTGAGCCAATCGCGCATCGCACCCCATATCTCGGCGCGCTTGTTCCCCCAACGCTTCCCGTTCTTCGCTGCCCAAGAAAAGTTCACCCCGCGCACTTTGTATCGCTGTTCCTTGAGCCGATCAAGAACCGGCCCACCCATTCCAGTTTCGTCGATCACCGTAAAAATCGGATTGAATTCCTGGATCGCGTCGATCACATGGCCCACGCCCTCCATGGTATCGTGCTCGGTCAGCGCAAAGCGCCGAAACGCAAGGATTTTCCGCCCTTTGCGTACCCAAATCTCGAACTTGTCACCACCTCGCGCAGGATCTACTCCAATCACCACCGGAGCTGTGGGGTCGTCCGCTACCTCTCGCGCAACCGCAGCATCCACCATCGCAGGCGAAATAAACTGCTCCGCCTCCTGCGAGGGTGGTAGCCCGTAGACCTCAACTCGTGCCTCGTTCGAGTCCTCACCCCACTCGTCGATGATCTCTTGGTAAACCGCTTTGTCGGTGTCCTCGACAGTCCGAGCGTCGATTACATCGGAATCCCAGAAATCACGCTTGCTACCGAAAACCGCTTCATGGAAATACCCGTTGTTCCGACGCATATTCCCAAACAAGAACCAAAACCGATTCGGAATGTCCTCGGTAAAGAATCCCTGCGCCACAGAGCAGATCGGGTCCGGGATACCACTCGTCTCGTCGAAAAACACAGCCATCCCGAGGTAGTTATGAGCGCCCGCGTACGCATCCGGGTTCTCTTCCGACCACAACCGCCCTTCGG
>MERZ01000394.1:12457-16983 GCA_001770785.1 Burkholderiales bacterium RIFCSPHIGHO2_12_FULL_61_11 | reverse complement strand
TATGGCGCTGGATCCCAGCGACATTGCCCGCAGCGTCGTTTATGCCTTGAGTCAGCCGCCCGAGGTGCAAGTGGCCCAGATCGTCATCCTCCCCACCAATCGTTGGTAACACGCGCCATGCGAATTTCTATTCCCGAGGCCCGAGCCTTGCTCGAAGCGGTCATGCGACATCCTGGCCACACTGAGGCCGAGGCCGCCATCATTGCCGATCACCTGCTCGACTCAGAGCTGCGCGGCCTTCGCCAAGGCGGACTTGCTCGCGCCATCAGCATTTGTGAGCGCATGGCGCGCATCAAGTCCGCGCGTACGCCCATGCGTATCGAAAACGAGACACCCGTGTCGGCCCGCATTGACGGCGGCGACAACGTGGGCTATCTGGTCGGCCGTCATGCCACCGAGGTGGCCATCCGAAAGGCACGCACAAGCGGCATCGCGATGGTCGCTGCGCACAACACCTGGTACACCGGCATGTTGTCGTACTACGCCGAGATGGCTGCGGCACAAGGCCTGGTAACAATGATCGCCTCCAATGCCTCCGCCTGGGTCGCGCCGCACGGCGCCACCGACGGGCGCTTTGGAACCAACCCGTTATGTTTTGGCTTTCCCAACACGGGAACGCCCGTGATCTGGGACATCGGCACCTCTCTCATCATCCATGCGGACGCCATGCTGGCCCACCGGCTGGGCCAACCCATCGCCGAGGGCGTGGCCTATGACAATGAGGGCCGTCCGACCATCGATCCAGTCGCAGCACTCAGCGGCGCGCTAGTGAACTGGGGCGGCCCCAAGGGTTCGGGTCTGGGCTTGGTCGTACAGCTGCTGGGGATCATGGCTGGCTCCACCACCCTCCCGCTGGATCTTGAGCGTTTCGGCTGCCTGATCGTGATGATGGATCCGAAAGTGCTGGCCCTTGGCGAAGACTTCGCTGCCAAGGTGGCCGAGTATGTCGCCTGGGTGCACTCCGCGCGCCCCCTGGATCCGACGGTCCCGGTGCGCGTGCCCTTCGAACGATCGGCCCAAGATCGCGCGAAGCGGCTGCAAGAAGGCTTTCTTGAGCTCCCCGAGGTGATACACGCCAGCCTCAAGGCGCTGGCGAGCTGAAGTTCTAAATAAGGGAGTCCTACGATGAGTGAGTCTTTTTCCCCGCATCCGGTGGCCGTTGTTACTGGCGGTGCACGCGGGATTGGTGAGGCCGCCGTGCGCAAGTTCGCAGCGCTCGGACATGCAGTCGCTGCGTTGGACGTCGACCGGGAGCGCGGCGAAGCGCTGGCAGCCGAGCTGCGGGCGCAGGGAGCGTCGGTGCAGTTCCACTACTGCGACGTGGCCGATGCCGTGGCCGTCGATGCGCTGGCCAGCCGGCTTCAGCAAGAAATGGGTGCGGCCTCGGCACTGGTCACCTCCGCAGCGCTGATCCCCAACACCGACTCCATCATGACGATGGACCTCGACACCCACGACCGCATGTGGCGCGTGAACTATCACGGCACGGTGCATGCCTGCCGCAGCTTTGGCCGCCACATGGTGGAGGCCGCGTGCGGCGGCAGCATTATTACCCTTGGGTCGATCAACAGCGTGCACACGATGCCGCTGCCGGCCTACAACCCCGGCAAGGCAGCCATCGCGCGCCTGACGCAACTTCTCGCCGCGGAACTGGGCCGCCACGCCATCCGCGTCAATAGCGTCGGCCCGACCTATGTGATGACGCCCGAGCTGCAGGCCCGAATCGACTCGGGCGAACGCGACCTGCCCAGGATGATGCAGGTGCACGCGCTGGACACCTTACCCACACCTGCCGACATCGCCGACGCCATAGCCTTCCTGTGTTCAACAGCGGCCCGCACCATCACAGGCGTCTTGTTGCCGGTGGACTCGGGGTTTATTGCCAGTGCCACCTATATGACCTATTCCGGGGGGGTTCCCTGGCACCGCAGTTGAAAAGAAGGAAGGAAAAAACATGATCATCGAGATGCGCACTTACCATTGCGCGCCCGCCCGCCTGGCGGCGCTGCAGGATCGCTTCAAAAATCACACGCTGGGGTTTTTCGAGAAGTATGGCATAAAGCCCCTGGGCTTTTGGACCACGCTGGTCGGCCATGACAACCATGAATTGATGTACCTGCTGGAATGGAAGGACATGGCCGAGCAAGAGGCCAAGTGGAATGCCTTCCAGGCCGATCCGCAGTGGATTGCCCGCCGTGCCGAAAGCGAGGCCGAAGCGCCAATTCTGGCGCGGGTGTCGAACCAGTTCCTGGCGCCTTGCGCCTTCTTTAAGCCCAAGTGAAGGGAGTCACCGTATGAACAAGAAACCCATCGGGTTCGTTGGCCTAGGCAACATGGGCGGGCGCATAACGCGCCGGCTGGTGGACGCAGGCCATTCGGTGCTCGGCTCCGACGCCGTGGCCGGGCGTGCCCCGGCCTGCGGCGCGGTGCCTGCCAAATCGCTGGCCGATGTGGCACAGCAGTGCGACCACATCTTTTTGTCGCTACCGGACAGCCACGTGGTTCAGGCCGTGGTCGAGGGCACCGATGGCCTGTTGGCCCATGCACGCCCTGGCCAAGTCGTAATCGACCTGAGCACAGCCGCTGCGAGTTCCACCATTCGCCTGGCGCAGCGCTTTTCCGAGCGCGGAGTAACTTTCATCGACGCGGGCATCTCAGGCGGCGCGTCCGCCGCGGAAAAAGGAACGCTGACCCTGATGGTCGGCGGTGACAAGGCTGTGGTGGACAGCATCCAGAACTTGCTGAAACCGTTCTCGACCAAGGTTGCCTACATGGGTGCCAGCGGCACCGGGCACACGACCAAACTGCTGAACAACTTCCTCAACGCAGTCAGTCTGGCGGCGACCGCGGAGGTGATGGTTGCCGGCAAGAAGGCCGGCTTGGACCTGCACGTGCTGCTGGACATCTTGAACAGCAGCAGCGGCGTCAACTTTGCCACATTGAACCGATTCCCCAAAATTGTCGATGGCGACTACCTTGAGGGCGGGCTGACCGGCAAGCTCATGACCAAGGATGTGGTGTTGTACGTGGACCGTATGCGCGAGCTCGGCGTGATGTCCCTCAATGCGTCGGGTCCTATGGCCAGCTTCGGCCTAGGTACGGCGCTGGGTTACGGCGACATGATCAGCAATCGCGTCGTCGATGCGATCGGAGACATCTGCGGTGGCGTGCGTCTCCACCTCTAATTCATCAATTTAAACAAAAGGAGTCAATATGAAGGTATTTCACGGACGAGTCGACGGGGCGCCGTCGGAGCAGCGCGGCCCCACGTTCACCGGCACGGTGTGGGCGGACCCGATCATGCCAGCCACCGACGGTGTCTCGATCAACCACGTCTTTTTCTCTCCCGGCGGGCGCACGCACTGGCACTCGCATGAACATGGCCAGGCACTGCACGTCACCGCAGGCAAGGGCTGGATCTGCAAGGAGGGCGAGGCCCCGCAGGTGATCCGGGCGGGCGATGTGGTCTGGATCGGCCCCAACGAGCGCCATTGGCACGGTGCGGCCGAAGCCAGCTACATGGTTCATATGGCCACCTCCATTGGCAAGACAATGTGGGAGGACGCCGTGACGGGCAAGGACTATCCGTCCCAGGGCTGAGGCCCGGGACTCAGACGAGTGGGCGCGATGCCACAACCGTCGGCGGGGGCACCATGTCCGGGGGGGGCAACCAGCGGCCCTCGCGCACGTAGCTCTCGACCTTTTCCTTGAACATGCGCATCAGCGCCCGCGCCGGCTTGGTCGACGGGCGCTGCGTCGTCGTGGTGATCACCAGCGTGCGCGTGATGGTGGGGTCGACGATGCGCCAAATGCGTAGTCGCTTGGCCAGCACCAGCTCGCGGACGCTGGAATACGACAGTATGGTGTAGCCCATACCGCTCTCGGCCAGCGCCAGCATCGAGTGCATGGCATCAATCTCTGTCTGTACTAGGGCTGCGGCGCCGCCGGAGCGAGCCAGCGCGTCGTCGACCAGCACCCGTACACCGTGGGGTCGACTTGGTAGCACCAGCGGAATATCGGCCAGTCGCGAGGCGCGTACCGGCCCGTTGCCCACATACGCCGGATCCTGCGGCGAGCCGATCAAGAACAGCTCGTCGGTCAAGATGGGGTCGCTGTCCAGCGTTTTGCTTCGCAGGGTCGGTGAGTCGTAGAGGACGGCAATGTCCAGCCTTCCTGCGATCAGCCATTCCAGCACGTGCCCACTGTAGCCCTCCATTACCTTGATCGAGACGTTCGGAAATACCAGGCGAAATTCCTGCACCAGTTCCACTGACAGCACCGTGCCAATCGAAGAAGGCAGACCAATGGTCACGTGACCGACGGGGGAAGCCCCTAGGGCCTGGATAGCGGTACGGGCACTTTCGGCAGTGTCCAGAATGCCTCGCGCGTACTGCTCCAGCATCTTGCCCGCTTCGCTCAGAACGACGCCCCGGCCAGTGCGATGGAAAAGGTCTGCGCCCAACACTGTCTCAAGCATCTTGACCTTTCGGCTGAGGATCGGCTGCGTGGTGGCGAGCCGGATCGCC
>MERZ01000394.1:0-12451 GCA_001770785.1 Burkholderiales bacterium RIFCSPHIGHO2_12_FULL_61_11 | reverse complement strand
GAGAAGGTGCCGGTCTCTGCAACAGTAAGAAAGGCCTTGAGTTGGTCGAATTCCATGCTGTTCGGGGTTGTACTGTCACTGCCGCGCCTCTGGTGGCGGCGCGCGTAACCGGCCGGATGGCCTTTGCTTGGTGGGTCTCCTCGAGAACCATTATGCGGGAATCAGAGGTCTGGTATACGGAAATGTTGCAGCCTCGCAGACCCTTGCGGCGCTAGGATGAATCCGAAGACAAAAACACACAAGGAGACTATCATGGTTCGAAGAATCATCCTCGCGCTGACAGTGGCGCTGGCTTCGGGGCTATCGGCGGCACAGGGGGGCGCACAGGGAAGTTTTCCAACGAAGCAGGTCACGATCATCGTCGGGGTGGCCCCTGGCGGTACGCTAGATGCGCTTGCCCGCCTGATAGCGCAGGGCATAGCGCCCATCCTCAAGCAGCCAGTCGTGGTTGAAAACATAACGGGCGCGGGCGGCCTGGTGGGCTTTCAGCGCCTGATCAAGGCCGAGCCCGACGGCCACACGCTGAACTTCAGCAACATGTCGCTGCTGATCATTCCACACATGTATCCCAAGGCAGGCTTCGACCCCCTTGCCGACTTGGCACCCGTTACTTCGGTGGCCACTGTGCCTATGGTGCTAGCGGTGAGCAACGCCAGCGGCATCAAGGACTTGCCCAGCCTGCTTTCAAGCATGCGTAGCAATCCGGGCAAGATTAACTTGGGCTCCGGCGGCCCCGGTACCACCGCACACCTGTCCCAGGCCCTGTTTCTGAACCAAGCTAAGGTCAATGGCATGCTGCTCCAATACCGCGGCACCGGCCCCGCTTTGGTCGACGTGATGGCCGGCACTATCGACGGCATCATCGACCAGACAGTCACCCTCATGCCGCTACATGCTGGCAAACGTGCACGTGCCATCGCCGTGTCTTCTGCGCAGCGCTTGCCGCAGATGCCCGACGTGCCCACTTTCGCTGAAGGCGGCCTTCCCCAGTTCGACCTGCGCATCTGGAACGGGCTGGTTGCGCCCAAGGGCACGCCGCGCGCCGCACTTGATCGTCTGGCAGCCGCGGTCTCGCAGGTGATGGACAGCCCGGAGTACCGCGATCGCGTGGAAAAGCAATTCGCCTCGCAGATTCCCGACGGCGTCGACCGCGGCCCAGAGGCCTTTCGCCGCCTACTGGAGCAGGATACCGTGCGCGTCGGCACCCTCATAAAGTCGATTGGCATGCAGCCAGCGAACTGAACGCCAGACCCCAAAAAACTTACCACGGAGATAAACACAAATGGCTCAACAAACTTTCGGATTCATTGGCCTAGGCAATATGGGGGCCCCACTGGCCACCCACTTGATCAAGGCTGGGCACGCCCTTGTGGTGTGCGACAACAACGACGTCGCTGCGGCCCTGATGACGGCCCAGGGTGCAAAGCGCGTCGCCACGCCGGCGCAGGTCGCTCAGGAAGTAGAGGTAATCTTTCTGAGCCTGCCCACCCCCGAGATCGTCGAGGCGGTTTGTTTGGGAGTCAACGGCATTCGTGACGGCACTAAAGTCCGTGAGGTGGTGGACCTTTCCACCATCGGCCCGCGAGCCGCCAAGGTCGTGGCTGAGGGGCTGGCCGCCAAAAACATCACCTATGTTGACTCGCCCGTCAGCGGCGGCGTCACCGGCGCTGTCAAAGGTACATTGGCCGTGATGGTTTCCTGCCCGCGCGCGAACTACGATGCACTCGCGCCGCTTCTGGGTAAGTTTGGCAAGGTCTTCTTCCTCGGGGAAAAGGCCGGCCAAGCCCAGACAATGAAACTAGCCAACAACGTCATGTCTGCAGCGGCTGTTGCTATCACCTCGGAGGCGGTGGTCATGGGTGTGAAGGCCGGCTTGGACCCCAAGGTCATGCTGGACGTGATTAACAACGGCTCGGGACGCAACACTGCCTCGGCCGACAAGTTTCCACGCTGCGTTCTGACCCGAACCTTCGATGTGGGCTTTTCCGCTGCGTTGGCGTACAAGGATGTACGCCTGTGCGTGGACGAAGCTGAGCACATCGGCGTGCCCATGATCGTGGGGTCGGCGGTGCGCGACATGCTGTCCATCACCACATCCTTCATAGGCAAAGATGCCGACTTCGTCGACGTCGTGCGCGTCTGCGAGGCCTGGGCGGGTGTCGAGGTTCGTGGCTGACCTCTCTTGATTTTTTCGATTTTTTACAAAGGAATACACCATGAGTCAAAGCGAAATGTTCAAAAAAGGACTGAAGATCCGCCGCGCCGTCGTCGGCGCCGAGTACGTCGACAAGTCCCTGGCCAGTGCCGACAGCTTCAATCTGCCGATGCAGGAACTCGTGACCGAATACTGCTGGGGCGCTGTCTGGGGCCGGGAGGAGTTGCCCCACAAGTCGCGCAGCATGCTGAACTTGGCCATGATTAGCGTGCTTAACCGCCCGCACGAACTCAAACTGCACATCGCAGGCGCATTGCGCAACGGCGTGACGAAGGAAGAGATTCGGGAGGTGTTCTTGCAGGTCGCTATCTATGCGGGCGTTCCGGCGGCCATTGATTCCTTCCGGATCGCGCGTGAGGTGTTCGATAGCCTCGACGCCCAAGCCAAGAAGTGACCACACTCGCCCAGACCTTGGGCGACTTTGCCGCCGGGTTTGCGGCCCAGGACTTGCCCGCGCTGGCCCTGGAGCGTGCAAAGATGAGTCTGGCCAGTACATTGGCCAGCGCGTCGGCAGGTTACGGTCTTGAGTCCGCGCGTATCGTCCGCAACCTTGAGAAGGGCGCCGGGGGCCAGCCTGCGGCCAGCGTCTGGTTCGACAGCACGCTCCTGCCTGTCGACCGCGCTGCGCGAGTCAATGCCATGGCCAGCGACGCTGCGGCCTGTGACGACAGCGACATGCGCAGCATCGCCCACATCGGTACTATCGCCACCGCCACCGGATTGGCCGTGGGCCAATCGCTGCAGGCAGGAGGGCGCGACATTCTGGCCGCCATGGTTCTGGGCTATGAGGTGGCTGGCCGCATTGACGAGGCGCTCACCCCCGGGCGCATGCAGCGTGGCTTCCACGGCTCGGTTGCCACTGTTTTTGCCGGCGCAGTGACAGCCGGGCGACTCATGAGACTGGACGGCGCCCACATGACGCAGGCCATTGCCATCGGCGCCACCTCGGCAGGGGGTATGGCGATCGCGGCCGACACCAGCTGTGCCCGCGAGTACAACGCTGGCACAGCTGCCATGCTGGGTGTGCAGGCGGCGCTTGCGGCGCGAGCCGGCTTCCAGGCCGAGGCAGCAGTGATGGAAGCGCCTCGCGGATTTTTTGCCGCCTTCAACGGCCAGGCGATCGATGAAGTCATCTGCGGTTTGGGCGAATCCTGGGACATCGTCACCGACATGGCCATCAAGCTGATGCCGGGCGCCCACCCGTTTCACGCCATCGCGGAGGCGGCGATCACGGCGGCCGTCGAAGGCAACGTCCAACCCGAAGCGGTGCGGCGGATCGTCATCACCGCACCGCAACTCAAGACCTGGGCGCAACAGGCTGTGCAGCCGCATGACCTGATTGGCGCCGCGCACAGCGTGCCGTATTTCGTGGCCTCGGCGGTGGTCGATCGCCGCTTTGAATGGGAACACTTCAGTCCGCACAAGATGCAGGATCCGCGAATCGCCAGCCTTATTGCACGGGTGGTGTTCGACCCCAATCCGCCACCGCTGCCTGATCGCTTCCCGCATCGCCACGGCGGTACCGTCACCATCGAGCTGAGCAATGGTTCAACCGTACGGGCGACCTGCAAGGCCCCCCGCGGGGCCAGCGCCTGCGGCATCGACTGGGCCGACCTTGACGCCAAATACCGCCACCTCGCGCCGACAGCTGGGCTCAGCCCTGCCCAGGTCGAGGACAGCTTGGCAATGGTTCACGGCTTCGAGGCGCTGGCGTCGCCCGCCCCGCTTGCCGCCGTGCTGCGATTGGTGCCTTGCGCATGAAGCCGACCGACCTTAGCGGCCGGGTCGCACTCGTCACCGGTTCGGCGGCGGGCATCGGCCATGCCATCGCTCTGGCGCTGGCGGGCCAGGGCTGCAGGGTGATGCTCCATGGCCTGGAGGATCCTGCCCAGGCGCAGGACGCGCTTGACGCGGTGCAGGCCTTGGGCGGGCCGGTGACCCTGCGGCCACGGTAGTCGTGCCAACGTACAACGACCGCGCGGACGTAGCCAATGCGCTTGGGCTGCAAATTGGCGGCGTGCGCGAGGTGAAATTGCGAGCGATCCACGTCAAAGCAAGCAGGTTCGCCCCTCCCCATGGCGTGCAACTTTATGAGATTGAGGACGATGGGGAGATTAGCGGAGTTGAAATCGGATGACGTAATGGGCGGAGCCCCTTTATGCCCGCGCCACAGGTATTTCGTTCCAGCACGTCGTGTACCCCGGCGTCCGGCGCTCCTGCTTCATGGTCCAAGCCCTTTTGTCTCCAGCAAGCCCGGCATTTGCCATGAGCACCGTGCCCCGGCCATAGCGCAGATTCAGCCCGTCAAGTATTGACATCAATCGCCCTCGATCCGGCGCATCATCCTCTTCCAGGTTCAGTTCTCCCTGCTGCACGGTATCGCTCCGTAAGTCCAGCAACATCACACCGGCCTTGACGTATTTGATGCCTAAGCTAACTAAGCTGTTTCGAACAACGCTTCGAAGGGCCGATCTGTCAAAGATTCAGACACGCCGCCCCTGTGCATCGATGATGACTGAAGTGATTCGATGGGGCATCGAAGGTATGTACGCTTTCGTTGACGGGCCGCCTCCGCGCTAAAGCCAGTGTCCACAAGAATTGTTTCTTCGCCTGAGCGCAGGAACCAGACGTAGTAGTCCATGTTGATCGCTTCGTCATGCAAGTCATGGGCAATGAAATTTTCAATGCGTTGCCTTTTGACAGTTGCGTAACGCATGGCATAGGTAAGTCCCCTTTATGTGTCCTAAGTCACTCCAGTTGTAAACCTGATCGGAAACTTGCCGATTGATTATCAATCGGATGCTCTCCAAAAGTCGCTCAATGAAGGGTAATGACTGAGCCAAGGTTAAATCATCTGCCTCGATGGAAAAACCAGGACACTGCCTACGCAACGCTCCCAAAGACTGATATCCAACAGGCGGAAGTGGATCGAAGACCTTACCCCAGATGACTTCCGATGCTCTCAAAAAAATCACAGGCCCGTTTGGCTGACCCTGCCATAAGGTTTGCGAATTTGATTTGTGCCTGCCCTGAGAGTCAGGCTCCAGAATTCAAGTTCAATGTGCGCACGACAGCTATTTGCATCTGCCAAGACTTCAGGTACTGGCAAAGCCGACTGCAAGGAGCTGTCGAGTCTGCTCACGTCAAAGGTCATTTATTGTCCCGAAAGAACTCCAAAATCGCAGGGTGATCTGCCCCCTTCCAGCAGCACTCAGTCACGAGGTCCTGCATCGGCATATTGAAGTCATCTGAGTATTTGATTGATCCGTCGTCGTATGGCGCCCCAAGAACTTCGCGTCGTGTCTTCCGGCCCTTTTCAAATGCTTCACGATTCATGTTGTTTCTCTGATATTGGTCGGTTGGATTTTTCAACTAGACATTTGTTGCTCAAAGACGCCAAGTGCCGCTATCTCAGCGTTGAGGACATGTTTATGGGCTATCTTTTGCGCACCTTTGGCATCTCTGTTTTGTATGCACTCAAGCAAAGAGTCAATTTCTTCGAGACTTCTTGGCAGCCGATCCGGCAACATCAGCGATGTAGAGCGCAACAGGCTAACCCTGGATAACAAGCCCCCCAAGATTTCACTCACAAGCAAGTTGCCGCAGCCGCCCAGAAGAATGCCGTAGAACTCAGCCTTGGCTTTGAGCACACCTTCCCGTGAATTTTTTTGGCCCGCCTCACGCAAATGCTTAACCGTTTTGGCCAAGCTTTTCATTTCTTCAGCACTGGCTAACCGAGTGAATTCATGAGCGGCGTAGCTTTCGAGCAAACGTCGAAGCGCATAAAGATCCCGCGCCTCATCAAGAGTGATTGAAGCAACCTCAGGCCCACGGTGAGGCACGTTGACAATGAGCTTTTCAGCCTCTAATTTTCGAAGTGCCTCGCGCAATGAGGGGCGACTAACCCCCATCATCTCGCACAACTGGCGTTCGACAAGTTTTTCTCCCGCCTTCAATTGGCCGCTCACAATGGCTTGGCGCAGATGGTTCTCGACCTGCGCCCTCAAGGTCTCTGCTTTTATACGGCCTAGCGGTTTCGTCATGCGTTTATCCTAATGTTTGTCTGACAATCTGTCAATACTATTGACAGACATTACTCGCTGCCAAAATCAGCCTAATGATTCTGCAAGCGCCCCTTTATCCCATAAAACGAGGAGACAACATGAGTAGTGAAAAAGTTAAGTCCAACGACCAATCGCGCCGTACAGCCATCAAAAGCTTGGGTGCTATCGGTTTGTCCGGGATATTCCCCGGCGTCTCCCGGGCCCAATCTAAGGCTGTAAATGTGGGCTCCCCGAGCGTTTTGCCTTCGGCCTGACGCGCTGCGCTTGCCAAACAGCCGCTTATAAAAAAACCAAAAAGACAGGGGGAGAAATTACCAAGAAAGGAAGTCAGAACCAGCCAGACCAAAAGATTGATAATTTAGCCGTCCTGCCTGGGGGAATTTGACTGGCCATAGGTGGGGGAGTTTGAAGTGGCCATCAGGGGTTTGGTCAGTGCTTGTGGCAGTTGCAGGCTCTGGCGCGCGGCCTGAAGCCGCTGCACCAACTCGCTGGTTCGCGTGTACAACACCCGGTAGCCTGCATCGATCAGCGCGTGGCCGATACCGCACCCGAGATGACTCTTGACCACGCCGGGCGGTCCAAAGATCAGCACCGTGGCGCCCTTGTCAAGCCAAGAGTCGCCACTGGCCAGCGCCATGACATGGGCCTTGGACAGCATGGGCACCTCGGAGAACTCAAAGCTGGCCAGCGTCTTGGTGGTATCGAGTTGCGACTCGGCACGGTGGCGGTCGATGCGCCGCTTGGCCCGTTCGGCGAGTTCGTGTTCGAGCAAGCCACCCAGGAAGCGGGCTGCCGGCCACGCCTCTTTGTCTGATCGCTGAGCAAATTCCGACCACAGCCGCCCGATGGTGGGCAGGCGCAACTCGTTCAACATCAACGCATTGCGTGCTGGCTCGAAGGACGAGGAGCTCATGCTGGCACCTCTTCTTGCGCACTGGGAAGCAGCGAGTCGTAAATGCCCGGTGGCCTTGCAAGAAACCCACGTCTTGTCAGGCGAAGCCCTGCAGACGTGGCCACCCTGCAATCCTTGGGCGTGATGCCCTCGTTCAGTCGCCCGGCAGTCAGCAACGACAACCCCTATTCGGAGTCGCTATTCAAGACATTGAAATACCGGCCCGACTATCCCTCCCGGGCATTCGAGAACCTGCTCGCTGCTCGCCAATGGGTCGGCACGTTCGTGCATTGGTACAACCGTGAGCATCGTCACAGCGCCATTCGTTTCGTCACGCCACAGGAGCGCCATGCGGGCCAGGACACTGCGTTACTGTCAAAGCGAGTGGACGTTTATGAAGCGGCAAAAGCGAAGCATCCTCAGCGCTGGAGCGGCTCCACGCGCAACTGGCAGCCGCTACGGGAAGTTCACCTCAATCCTGATCAACGTGTGGACGCGAACAAGGAGGAATGCCAGATACTCAAAAAAGCCGCCTAAATTTAACCTCGCAGGCGACAACTAGCTTGACATTCACCGAGACCGGCAGCTTCACATATCTCTTGCGTGCGTGTGCGAATGTGATCTCGCAGCGGCTCGGCAAACTGCGCGTAGTCAAAAATGCGGATGCCTTTGCTGTACAAGAAACTGGTCATGCCTCCTGCGTAACACGCCCCAGGCAGCGTGCCCATGATCAAAATACGGTCATAACACGACAGCACGCCGTGCAGGTTTGCCGCGTAGCGATTGACCAGTTGCGTTTCCATGATCTTGCCTCGTCAGTCATGATACGGCATGGTATTACTTGTTTGGTTCCGGCTCGTCCGGCTTAGGATGCTGATGAAGGAATTCACCACTGAGTACTGTTGGATGGGGTCAGATCACTCTGCGATATTCAAGTTTCTGCGGGACAAGAGATGCACTTGACCTAGACAGGCTCGACAGCGCCGTGGCGTGGCGTGCCAGTCAAGCTTATTGTCGACAACGGTGCCGCGTACCGCGCGGCTTACATTGCAGGGCGTGCGCGCACCTGGGTATTCACCTGATTTTTGCCGCCTTTGCACTGGCAACAATTACGGCAATCGGCATGGTGGTATACGCGTCCTCTTCGAGTTCTCTTTAGGGCGAGAGCCATCACTGTGGATGAGGGCTCCGATTCTCATAATCGCCTCGATCAACTTGTAGCATCCGAATTCTCCCGAACCTTTGGGATGCAGCATTTCAACGGCAATGACAAACCAACGCCTTGCCGGTGTTGCTCTTGCGTCCAACGGCACTGATTGGGTCTTGTCTAAGGGTTGACACGCGGTTGACACGCCGTCGCCAGCTACCTATACTTTATGACGTTAGCGCTAACATCAACCGAACGAATTTAAGGAGACAAAATGTTTTTCTCGCATAACAGGATCCGCTTCCACAAAGTTAAATTTTCTCGACCCAGGAGGCTGATGGCCGGATTGGTCTCGATGACCGTCGCCTTGTCGCTCTTGGCTGCTCCGGCCGCTGCTCAGCAGTTCAACTTGACAATGGCGGTAATCCCGGCCCCGGGGGACGCCTATAGTATCCTGACT
Organism: Burkholderiales bacterium RIFCSPHIGHO2_12_FULL_61_11; assembly: GCA_001770785.1. Lineage (GTDB taxonomy): Bacteria > Pseudomonadota > Gammaproteobacteria > Burkholderiales > Burkholderiaceae_C > Polaromonas. Next base: position 3,673 of record MERZ01000394.1, on the reverse strand, counting down.
TCGCAAGTTCCGCAGCGCATCGCGAAGGCGACCGCAGGGCTTGTGAAAGTGAATGCGAGCGATTCGCTCGTGCCTGGTACGCAGATCGTATCTGCCGTTCGCGACGGCCGCGTGGATATGTCGGCTGTGCTTCATACATATCTCGCAGCCGAGGAGCCTCGCTTCGGGATCTTCAATCTGCCCGGTCTGATTGAGGGCATTGACGACTACCGCAAGGTTGGAGACGCTTTCTGGTTCGCGGAGACGCACAAGATTTGGACGGATCGCTATAAGGTGCATGTATTGGCGGAAGGTGCCTGGTGCACCCAACGGCTCTTTTCCAAAGTGCCGATCAGAACACTAGAAGACTTCAAGAACAAGCGGTTGCGTGTACACAACCCGCAGACGGCGGAGTTGATGAATGCACTTGGGGCCAAGCCTGTGCCTCTTGCGCTTCCAGAAGTGATGCCCTCGCTCGCGAGTGGCGTCATCGACGGCGTGTTCACGTCTGCATGCTACGGCGACGGGCAGGAATACTGGCGGGTTGCGCGAAATGTCCAGGATTGGAGCCTGGGCCCGATCAACGGCTGGGCTGTGGTGATCAACAACGAAACGTGGGCAAAAATCCCGGCGGATCTTCAACAGAAGATCACGGTAGAAATGCAGGCTCTTCAGAAGGAAGCATTGGAAAACCACGGAAAATACGTAGGCATGGCCCTCGATCGCATGAAGGCCAACGGTATCGAGTCGTGGACGGCGCCGGTTGGTGAAAGAAAGCGTTTGTTCAGCCAACAGTACGTAGGACCGACATATGACGCGTGGTACAAGCGAGCCAAGGAGGTCGGCTTTGAGGGACCGGCCTATATTGAGCGTGTGAAAGCCGCCATAGCGCGCTGATCGTGACGTGGTCGGCAGACCTCTGGGGTAATGCCGCCGATAACGGTGTCTGCCCTCCGCATCGTCAATAAAGAGATATCTAATTCCCACGTTGCATTGCGTAACAGGCTTCATCTCATCCATGGCAAGGAGTCATCACGACAGATGAGCAGTCCCCTCACTAATTCAATGGTTTGACAATGACAACGTCCTCAGCACTTTCCATGACATCGAAGCCCCCAGACCTATCGGTCAGCCCGCCGGTACCGTGGCTGCTGCGCGCCTCAGACGGAGCTACCGCATCTTCTACTGTCTTCAGCGCTATGGCGTTGCTGGCCATGACCGCGATCATCTGTTTCGAGATATTCAGCCGTGTCGTCCTAAATGAGCCCACTTCATGGGTGACGGAGGTGGCCGCATATATTCTGGTTTGCATCGTGTTTTTCGGCTTGTCTCCAGCCGAACGTGCCGGTTCGCACATCCAGGTGGAACTGCTGCTGAACGTGCTGGGTCCAATCCGTCGAGGTCAGCTAAACGTAGTGGCCAACTGGATCGGCCTGTTCTTTGTGCTGATCTGTGCGTGGCAGATCGTGATCTTCAATGTGTCGGAGTATGCCAATGGCACGCGTAGCTGGGGGCTGCTTTCGACCCTGCAGTGGATTCCAGAAGTTGCGATGAGTATCGGATTTGCCGTTTTCGTGCTGGCCATGCTGGCAACGTGCATGCGGGGTAGCGCGCACCACAGCATACTACCCCAGGTCGTCGCCTTACTCCTTCTTGTCGGCCTCGTTATCAGCCTGGTGACGTTTGGCCGCCTACCAGTGATTGTGATCGGGACGCGTTTTGACGCAGGGTCGATTGCAATCTGTGTCGCCTTCGTCGGTATCGTATTGGCCTACAGCGGCTTTCGCATAGCGCTCTTCTGTTTTTCAATTCTGGTAGCGCTTGGACTGATATTCGCTGCGGCACGGGGAAGTTCTCTCGGCGTCGTCAGCACGGTTCTGATTGTCTCGATCTTGGGGCTTTTGCTAATGGGCGTTCGGATCGCTTTTGCACTCGGCTTGGTGGCTGTCTTCGGCTTGTACTTTCTGCTTCCGAAGCCTCAGTTGTCCACACTGGCGGAGCGTGCCTGGACAAGTGTCAACTCCTTCACGCTTACCGCAGTGCCAATGTTCGTACTCATGAGTGCACTGTTGCTGAAAAGCGGTGTGACGACGCGTATGTTCGACGCACTGGCCAAGTGGTTTGGACGCACGCCTGGCGGGCTGGCACATGCCTGCGCGGCTGCTTCAGCGGTCTTTGCCGCAGTATCGGGGTCGAGCATCGCAACAGCGGCGACGCTTGGCAAAGTGGCCTGTCCGGAAATGATCCAGAGGGGATACAGCCCGAAGCTTACGTACGGCATCACGGCGGCAGGCGCCACGCTGGGAATCATGATCCCGCCGAGCATTGCAATGATCATCTACGGCAGCACGGTCGGCGCACCGATCGACCTTCTGTTCATCGCAGGCATTGTTCCGGGCTTGCTGCTCGCTGTCGGGTTCATGGGCGGGGCGCTTGTGTGGGCCGTGGCGGTACCTGGCTCCGCCCCCAAGGGAGCGCGCTACACGATGCGGGAAAAGCTGGCCTCTTTGGTCAACGTATTGCCGTTCGCGGTAGTTATCATCGCGGTATTGGGCTCGCTTTACACAGGGATAGCCACAGCGACCGAAGCCGGTGCCTTGGGTGTGGTGATGGCGCTCATACTATGTGCTGGCTTTCGCGCATTCAGCTGGCGCATGCTCTACGAAGCGGCAGTTGAAACGGTCAACATAACCGCGTTCATCATGCTGATTGTTTTCTGCGCGGCGGCGCTGAGTTGGGTCTTAGACTACCTGCATCTGCCTCAGGCCACCGTGGATCTGATTAGCAATTCCAATCTGCCTGCGTGGATGGTAGTCGCGGCAATTGCCCTCATCTACATCATGCTTGGCATGTTCGTGGAATCGATCTCGATGATGCTGATGACGCTGCCAGTTGCGTACCCGGTGATCATTGCGCTGGGTTTCGATCCGATCTGGTTTGGAATCTTCCTGGTTATGATGGTCGAGACCGGTCTGATCACGCCTCCGGTGGGAATGATCCTCTTTGTCCTTCGCGGTATGAGTGGTGATGTCTCACTGAGAGAGATATCCCTCGGCGCTCTTCCATTCGTCGGGGTGCTGCTTGGTTTCGTCGCGGTGATGGTCGCGTTCCCGGAACTTATTTCCTGGCTCCCAAACAAGATGAAGTAGGTAGTTCGCCCTCCTAATTCTGAGGGGGGGGGTGTGATGGACATATATATAGGGAAGTCGGCCATTACCTGGCTCATCTGGCCGCAGGATTGGGTCGTACTGACCGGCATGCAGGATTGAGCGGTATTGCACTGGTCTGATGCTTCCTTTGTCCCGCAAAAGCGTCGAACCCATTACCGCTATGAAGGACGGGGCTGGCGGGATCTCATAATCATGCCAGCCTGAGCATTGCAGCATACGGTTTCTTGATGGCACAGCGACTGAAGGCTGGCAGCGATGCCAGCGGTAAAAAACTTCATCGAATGCCAAGTACCTGCCGTTCCCAAGGATTACGTCCCTCGGGGCAGTCCAGCGGGCGCAACGTTACGTGGCCGACTCGATCACGACGTTGCGCCACAAACTGTGGCGTCGTACTCGCAAGCGTCCTGGGACACTGTCCGCAGTACAACTGTAAGCGTCTAGCCGTGGCATATTGATTTGATTGCGCTACTTGCCGACCATCGCGGTCATGGCGAACAAGTTGTCGATGATCTGCAGTGTGCTGG
>MERZ01000393.1:4313-6361 GCA_001770785.1 Burkholderiales bacterium RIFCSPHIGHO2_12_FULL_61_11 | reverse complement strand
TTGCGCGCATCACTAACGCTAGCAGCATGGCCCCTTACATCCCCAAGGCCTGGGTGGTGCGTGCCGGTGCCGATGACCACTTGCAGCATGCCAGTTTGGACATGGGGCTGCAGATTGAGCGGGTGGGGGCATGAGCTCGCTGGACATCATCGAACAGGCCGCCGTCGAGCTGGTCGATGACAGCGCGCAGTTCTTTGCCCCTTGCGCGTCTGATTTGGTGGACAGCCTGATTGCCCAATACCAATCCATGCACAAGCGCGTGACTGACATTGCGGCCCTACTGGACGCGGAAACGTCGGCAGCAGTGTCGTATTTCCTTGAAGGGAATCATGACCGCAACCGAGGCACGCCTTCGGTTTCCGCGCTTTTCAAGTTGGACGGAGCAATCGCTGCACTGAATTCTGGCTATTGGGCGAAGACGATGGGTTTGACTGATGTTTACGATGCGATGCCTCAGAAGCGGCGCGACGAGTGGAATAAGGCCATCTGCGACATGACGACGCCGAACTTCGAGGAAGACACCGTTCGCAACACCTTGAACGATCTGTTGGCCCAGCGCGCCACCTTCTTTGCAGAGCGCATCGACGGAATCTTCCGCAACCTATCCAGCACACACGTCACGAACGTGCCTGAAGGTTTTAGCAAGCGAATGATCGTTGACTACATGCTGAGCTACGGCAGCATCCGCCACGAGCGCGCCGGACTGATCAACGACCTGCGCTGCGTCATCGCCAAGTTCATGGGCCGCGATGAGCCCAAGCACAACGCCAGCGACACGCTGATCAGCGAGCTATACCGCTGCACCGGGCAATGGGTTTCGATTGACGGCGGCACGCTGCGCATCCGCGTTTACAAGAAGGGTACGGCACATCTGGAGGTGCACCCCGACATCGCGTGGCGCCTGAACCAGGTGCTGGCCAGCTTGTACCCCTTGGCCATCCCCTCGGAGTTCCGCACCAAGCCCAAGAAGAAGGCCAAAGACTTTCTGATGATGGGCCGACCGCTGCCATTTGCCACCCTGGAGCTGCTGGCCACTGGATTGCGGTCCTACGGCGCACGCAATAGGGCTGCCACGGCATTCACTTTCGATTACAAGGCAACCGAGTACAAGGTCGCCTACAGGGACGCCTGCGCCGTTCTGGCGGCCCTAGGAGGCACGCCGGGCAACGGCATGAAGTGGGCTTTCGATTACCCGGTCGAGCCGGTTCTGAGCGAAGTGATCATCACCGGCTGCCTGCCGGACCAGAAGGCCCACCAGTTCTATCCAACCCCCGAAAAGCTGGCCCGCATTGCCGTGGAGCTGGCTGACATCGGACCAGACACCCAGTGCCTGGAGCCCAGCGCAGGCCAAGGCGGCATTGCCGACTACCTGCCGAAGGACCGCACCACCTGCATTGAAATATCGCCCCTGCATTGCGCTGTGCTCAAGGCAAAGGGCTTCCGCACTTTCGAGGCTGACTTCCTGGCCTGGGCAGGCGCGACCACCGAACGCTTTGATTGCATCGTACTCAATCCGCCGTTTTCAGAAAACCGATGGAAGCTGCACGCAGAGGCTGCTGCAACGCTCGTCAACCCCGGCGGGCGTCTGGTGGCCATCCTGCCAGCCAGCGCGCGTGGCAAGGACTGGCTGGGCTCAGGCTGGGCCTGCGAATGGTCCAGCATCTACGAGCGCGAGTTTCAAGGCACGTCGGTATCGGTCGTGATCCTCAAAGCGGTGAGGGCAGTATGACCATCCCCCAACACACCCAGTCCCACAAGGACAAGGAAGCCAAGCTGCTTGACGCAAAAAGGAACAAGGCATGAAAAACCACGACGACTTTTCGGCGCAGGAGTTGGAATTGCATATCAAGCACTGTGGCGACTTGATGAAAAGCGCAATGGCCCGCTACGAGCTGTCAGGCTGCCTTGGCGACCGTGGTGAAGCCGATGGCTGGCGCATGGCCATGGAGCGCGCTATTGCGGCGCGTGGGCCGGCTCAGGTCATCGCTATGGAAAACTACAAGGGGCTGTATGTCAGGTGACTGGATAAAGATGCGGACCGGTCTTGA
>MERZ01000393.1:3711-4294 GCA_001770785.1 Burkholderiales bacterium RIFCSPHIGHO2_12_FULL_61_11 | reverse complement strand
GATATTTTCGACCTGACCCAGGAGCGACTGGGCCTGTCGGCAGCTTTAGCCACCGTGGATTGGCTGCGCACCAACAATGGAATTCTGACCCTTCACGGCTTCTGCACGGTGAGCGCGATGCGCAAGGGTCTTGGGGTTAAGCTGCGCCGCGAGATATTGACAGATGCCAAGTGCGCGGCATGCGGTGCTGCGGACGAGTTGGTCATTGACCACGTCACGCCCATAGTTCGTGGCGGCTCTTGCGAGCGCCATAACCTCCAGCCATTGTGTGCACCATGCAATCGTCGGAAGGGCCGCAAGACCATGGCGGAGTTCATGGCATGAATTATTACGAACGCCACATCGGCGACTACATCAAGGACACGGTTTCCTTGAGCATGTTGGAGGACGGTGCCTACAACCGTTTGATCGACCAAATTTATGCGACAGAAAAATTACTGTCACTTGACCGGAAAGAAATTTATCGGCTGGCACGCGCTGGCTCTTTGACGGAACGCAAGGCTGTCGACTACGTTCTGGACAAGTTTTTCGACAAGACTGAAAACGGCTACGCACAGAAGAGGATTCAGTCCGAAATAGCACG
>MERZ01000393.1:1508-3690 GCA_001770785.1 Burkholderiales bacterium RIFCSPHIGHO2_12_FULL_61_11 | reverse complement strand
GGCAAAAGCGTCTGCCGACGCACGCTGGCACAAGGATAAACCGCCATGCGATGGCAATGCGGACGCAGATGCGGATGGTATGCGAACGCATTGCGAAGGCAATACTCACCAGACACCAGTAACCAGTAACCACTCTTCTTCACTACGTTCAGAAGAGGGCGCGACAAAGCGCGCCACTCGCCCGAAACGTGAAGACATATCCCTGAAGACCTACCTGGAAGCCTGTCGGGAAGCCGGGAAGAAGCCGATTCCGCCAGACCATCCGATTCGAGCCTACTGCGCCGACGCTGGCATCACCGACGAAATGCTGCAGCTGGCTTGGATCGTGTTCAAGGATCGGTTCACCACAGGGAAGGACAAGGGCAAGCGGCAGAAGGACTGGCCTGCCCACTTCGCCAATGCGGTGCGCGGGCGTTGGGCCGCGCTTTGGTACACGGACGAAAAGGGTGAGACCGGGTGGACTTCGGCCGGCCTGCAGGAGAAGCAAGCTGCTGAGGCACGGTTGAAACCGCAGCACGGAGGCGGCCATGAACCCACTTGACCTGCAGCAGGCCATCGCATCCCTGCCGTGGTCCAACGAGGCCGAATCCAGCGTGCTGGGCGCGCTGCTGCTGGACAACGAATCATGGGACCGAGTGGGCGACTTGGTCAAGGCTGAGCAGTTCTATGACCGCGCGCACCAGCAGATTTTCACTGCAATCGCATCGCTTCTCAGCGCCAGCAAGCCGGCCGACATCATCACGGTTTTCAACCAGCTCGAATTGTCGGGTCACGGGCTGGCTGTCGGTGGCCTGTCGTACCTGAACGCGCTGTCGCAGTACATCCCCAGTGCGGCAAACGTGCGCCGATATGCCGAAATCGTGGCCGACCGGGCATTGATGCGCGGAATCCTGAACGCTGCCGACCAGGTGAAGGAAATCGCTGGCGAGACCGGCCTGCCGGTATCCGAGCGCCTGGACAAGGCCCAGTCGGTGCTGCAGGGCCTGCAGATCAACAACGGCCGCGCGATGCCGACGGCGATAGGTGGAAGCGCATCGCTGGTGCTGACCAGGATGAACGAGTCAGCACAGGGGAACATCCATCCTGGAATCCCGACGCGGTTTCCGGGCTTGGACCGCATGTTCGGCGGAGGTTTGAAGGGCGGTAAGCAGGTGATCATCGCCGCGCGGCCGTCCATCGGAAAGTCGTCGTTCGCCGAGCAGCTGGGCTTAAACCTCGCAAAAAGTGACTACGCCTGCGGATTTTTCTCGCAGGAAATGTCGAAGGAAGAACTGTCCGAGCGGGCGCTGGCCAATCTCGCACAGGTGGACCTCGACAACATCATTTCTGGACAACTGAGCCGCGACGAATGGGCGCGTGTGACCGAGGCCATCGAAGTGATGAAGTCGCTGCCGATGTACTTTGACGATCAGGCCGGGCTCACCCTGCACGACATTGCCGCCAAGGCCCGGATGCTCAAGCGCCAGCACAACGTCAAGGCGATCGTCGTGGACTACCTGCAGCTCTGCGACGGCGGCAAGGATTCCGACAACCGGCACCACCAGATCGAGCAACTGAGTCGCGGCACCAAGAAGCTCGCGCGCCAACTCGACATCACTGTGATCCTGCTGAGCCAACTGAACCGGGAAGTGGAAAAACGAACATCCGGCCGGCCTGTGCTCAGCGACCTCAAGGAATCAGGATCTATCGAGGAAGACGCCGACATCGTGATGCTGATGAGCCGGGGCCAGCCCGGCACGGACGGCAACCAGACGATTCTCTGCGACGTGCCGAAAAACCGGCAGGGCAAGGTCGGCAGCGTATCGCTGATTTTCAATGGTGCGCACCAGATGTGGCACGAAAGCGCAGTGCCGTTTGAGTTCAAAACTCCCCCAAGAAAACACTATACGGAGGACGTTTGATGTACGCAGCGACTGCAGAACAGAGTCTGACTTTGAAAGCGGGCGAATGGGCCGCGCCGGGGTATTTATGCGCCGCATCGCCATCGCGCACGGCCTGTCTCGCAATGGCTTCGAAGAAACCTTAGCTGAGATGCTTATCCGCCATGACGCTGGAGAGATGGTTTGAATGCCTTTCCCATTTCAAGCCCTGCGCCAGAAGCTGGTCACCCACCTGATCGCCCTGGAAGCGCTGGACCAGGAATACGCAGTGTGGGCCCTGGACCAGGCGCGCCGGGAGCCGA
>MERZ01000393.1:0-1482 GCA_001770785.1 Burkholderiales bacterium RIFCSPHIGHO2_12_FULL_61_11 | reverse complement strand
AAAGCCAACTCGCGAAAAATTGTCACCATTGCTGGCCGGCCGTCGTCCATCAAGTCGGAAAAGGCACGCGACTACGAGTATCAAGCGGTTCGCCAGATACCTCCTGCAGCGCGCCAAGCACTCGAAGGCCCCGTCAGCGTGACGCTCCGCATCTTCTACGCCAGCGAGCGGCCAGACCTCGATGAGTCGGTGATCCTGGACGTTCTCCAGCACCGTTGGTCCAAAGCCAAAAAACACAAGGAAACCGGAGTCGTCCTCGTGCCGCGCGAGATCGTGCAGAAGGGTGTCTATTGCAATGACCGCCAAGTGCGTGAGAAGCACGTCTTCCATGCAATCGACAGGAAGAACCCACGCGCCGAGATCACCGTCGAGCTGCTGCACGAATTGACCGAGCAGCCCAGCCTACTGGAAACCGTATGACCAAGGCCAAAATCAGCGCAGCGCTGCAAAAGCTGGCCGACGACATGCAGGAGATAGCCGTGGCCATGGACTATTACGGCGGGTTAAATGCCGAATTCCAGCAGCACTCCAAGGAGCTGCTGGGCGCTTCTTACATGGCCCGCGAGTGGGCTTATGAGGTGATCGCGTGAGCCGCATGTACATCGCCGGAGGAATGACCGGATACCCCGAACTCAACTTCCCAGCGTTTCACCGGGAAGCCGCCTACTTCCGCGAACAGGGCCACGAGGTAATCAACCCGGTAGAAGTCAATCCGGACCCGACCGCCAAGTGGGTGGACTGCATGAAGATGGATATTCCGGCATTGCTGACCTGCGACACCATCGCCATGATGCCGGGCTGGGAGCGCAGCAAGGGGGCCAGCCTGGAGCACTACATTGCGCAGGCGCTGGGTATGAAGGTGGTCTACCTGGTGCGCGAGGCGGTGCCGGCATGAGGTGCGCCCGGTGCGGACGTCAGCTGAAAAATCCATCCAGCAACGGATTCGGGCCCCGCTGCGCTGCTTTTGTGCTTGGGGTGCAACCGGCCCGCGTGCGCCGCTTCGTGAAAGCGCGGCCGGACGAGCGGCAGACTGAGCTTTTCGTGGAGGTGCGGCCGTGAACCCGCAAGCCCTGCACACCGCCTTCCTGGACGAGGCCCAAGCCATGCAGTGCATCCGGCAAAGCATCGCCCCGTACTGCAAAAAGAAGTGGGCAGAGGGCTGCGGGCGGCTGAGCGTGGTGATCCAGCCCGAGGAAGACGCCAAGAGCGTGCAGCAGCGCCGCTATTACCACGGTGTGGTGATCAAGGAAATCGCCGAGCAGGTAGCCATCAACGGAGAAAAGTTCGACGCCAAGGTTTGGAAAGAGCATTTTCGAGAGAAATACGTCGGCTACCGCTGGGTGGTTTTGAAAGACCCGATGACCGGCAAGAAAAAACGACGCAAGGTCCGGGTGAGCACCGAGGACTTCGGCATCAAGGCTTACAGCCGCCTGATTGAGCAGGTGACGGCAGAGGCGGTGACAGAGCTGGGTGTGATGTTTT
>MERZ01000392.1:620-3580 GCA_001770785.1 Burkholderiales bacterium RIFCSPHIGHO2_12_FULL_61_11 | reverse complement strand
CACCTCGCCGCCCGAAACGCCAGCGGCGTCGTGGTCAATCTGCTGGACCAGAAGCTGTGGAACCAGAACCCTGATTTTTTCAGCTACACGCTGTCCAAGGCCGCGCTGGAAGCTGCCGGCACGATGCTGGCGCTGGCACTGGCACCCCGGGTGCGCGTCGTGGGCGTGGCCCCCGGCCTGACACTGATCAGCCACCTGCTGAGCGACGAGCAGTTTGAGTCGCGGCACCTGCTCTCGCCGCTGGGCCGCTCCTCCACGCCCGCTGACGTCGCGGCCACGGTGAAGTTTGCGCTGGAAAACGCATCAATCACCGGCACCACCCTGCTGGTGGACGGGGGCCAGCACCTGATGAAGTTCGAGCGCGATTTTTCGCTGATGTAAACCATCGGCAACGGCTGACAGACGCAATCCCTCACTCACTACAGACTGGCACCATGTTCAATACCCGGGGTACCCAAATTCTCACCCTCACAGGCTTGCGTTTTGACGCCAACCTGGGCATTTTGGCCCATGAAAAAACCGCGCCGCAGCCGATTCAGGTCGATGCCGAGCTGAACCTCGGCAGCCAGCCGCTGCGGCCGCGCGACGACGACATCAACCATGTGCTGGACTACCGAAAGGTGCGCCAGATCATCATCGCCGAATGCACGGCCGAGCACGCCAACCTGCTGGAAAGCCTGATCGGCAAGCTGGTGCACCGGATGATGCAACTGCCAGGCGTGCTGGGCGTGCGCGTAAAAATTGCCAAACTCGAAATTTTTGACGACTGCGAAGTAGCCATTCGCGTCGAGACCGGGCAGTGGTGAACGATATGAGCAACGCGCAGAATTGGACGGACGAGCAAGTGGAGAGCTCGGCGCGGGTACAGAACGCCATGAAGATTGTGCGCGAGGACCACAAGCTGGAAAAGCGCCTGTGCCGCGAGGTCGGACGGGCGATTGTCGACTTCAACATGATTGAAGAGGGCGACAAGGTCATGGTCTGCGTTTCGGGCGGCAAGGACAGCTACGCCATGCTTGATATTCTCTTGAGGCTGCAAAAGCGCGCGCCCATCCGGTTCGAGCTGATCGCCGTCAACCTGGACCAGAAACAGCCCGGTTTTCCCGAGCAGGTGCTGCCCGACTATTTGACGGCGCTGGGCGTGCCGTTTCACATCGAAAACCAGGACACCTACAGCATCGTCAAGCGCCTGATTCCGGAGGGGAAAACGCTGTGCTCGCTGTGTTCACGCTTGCGGCGCGGCATTTTGTACCGGGTGGCCGGTGAGCTCGGCGCCACCAAGATCGCGCTGGGCCATCACCGCGACGACATGCTGCAGACGTTTTTCCTCAACATGTTTTTTGCTGCCAAGCTCAAGGCCATGCCGCCCAAGCTGGTCAGCGACGACGGCAAGCACATCGTGATCCGGCCCATGGCCTATGTGACTGAAAAGGACCTGACACGTTGGGCCCTGGTGCGTGGCTTCCCCATCATTCCCTGTACGCTTTGCGGCAGCCAGGAAAACCTGCAGCGCAAGCAGGTTGGCAACCTGCTGCGCGAATGGGATAAAAAGTACCCGGGCCGTCTGGAAAACATGTTCACCGCGCTGCAAAACATCGTGCCTTCGCATTTGATGGACCGCCAGCGCCATGACTTCAGGAACATCAAAACCACCGGCATTGCCGATGCCCAGGGCGACAAGGCGTTTGATGCCGAAGAATTCAGCGCGCCTGCCCTGCCGGGAAGGGGCGTCATCGATATTCATGCCCCCTGATTCGTAACGAAATACCTTCGGAGTCCCTTATGAAACGTGCGCTAACAGCTATTTTTTCAATAGCAGTCCTGGCATTTTTCATGGTCGGCTGCGCCACCGTGCGGCTGGTGGATAGCGATGTCACCGCGTTCCACCACTGGAGCGCCGCCCCGCCGGGGCCAGGCACGGCTTACCGTTTTGAGCGCCTGCCCTCGCAGCAGGTCGTCGGGGCGCAACAAGACCGCGTGGAAGCACTGGCGCGAATTGCACTGGCCAAGGTTGGCATGGAACTGAACCCAGCCGTGGCGCGCTACAGCGTGCAGGTGGTCATTCATACGCTGGTCGTGGAGAGTTCGCCCTTTGGCGGCGCAGGCTATGACGGCTTCGGCTTTCCCCTGTCAGGCGTTTATTGGGAGGGCGGTAGGCGCGGCAGCTCGCTCGGCCTGTCGTTTCCCATGCGCTTTTCCGAGCCCTATTTCAGGCGTGATCTGAGCATTGATGCGCGACCTGAGTTCCAATCAAATCGTTTTTGAAAGCCGGGCCGTGCACGACGGCGTGTGGAGCGACACCTTGAACGTGCTCTCCGCCATGCTGGACGCCGCCCTGCGCGGCTTCCCCCAGCCAGCGCCGGGCACCCACCGGATCAATGTCGAAATTCCACGCTGACTTGCATCATCTGGATTATGCGCAGGCGCAGTGCCCCTGGTCATAAAATGCGGGTAAGCCCTGACTTACCGCTTCACCTTCGCCGCAATCCACTGTCCTTAAGATGATTCAACCGACCCGCATCATTGCCATCCGCCATGGCGAAACCACCTGGAATGTGGACACCCGCATCCAGGGCCGCCTTGACATTCCACTGAACGACACTGGCCACAGGCAGGCCCGCCGGATGGCGCTGGCCCTCAGGGACGAACCCATTAGCGCCATCTACGCCAGCGATCTGGCCCGGGCTTGGGAGACGGCGCATTACCTGGGGCGCGCGTTGAGCGTGGAAGTCACGCCGGAAGAAGGCCTGCGTGAACGCGGCTTTGGCGACTTCGAAGGCAAGACCTATGCCGAAATTGAAGCCCAGCAGCCAGCGCAGTCGCTGCGCTGGCGCAAGCGTGATCCGGAATTTGCACCCCCAGGGGGCGAGTCGCTGCTGGCCCTGCACCACCGCGTGGTAGAGGCCGCACAGCGGCTGGCCGCGCAACACCCGGGAGAGCTGATTGCGCTGGTCGGCCAC
>MERZ01000392.1:0-516 GCA_001770785.1 Burkholderiales bacterium RIFCSPHIGHO2_12_FULL_61_11 | reverse complement strand
GCCTGGACATCCAGGCGCCACGCACCTGGACCCTGGGCAATGCGGCCATCAACCGGCTGCTCTGGACGCCCGAAGGCTTCGCACTGGTGGGCTGGGCCGATACCCAGCACCTGGAGGGCGATGCGCTTGATGACGGCCGCTTTGCAGACGGCCCCGCCCAAAATGCCGCCAGCGCCCGATGAGTACGCTGCCACGCCATTTAACTGAACTGATCGGCAGATCTGTCAATGACGTCGACACACCCGCCCTGGTGATCGACCTGGACGCGATGAAACGCAACTTGGCCCGCATGGCCGAATTTGCCAAAAAGCACGCCATCCGCTGGCGGCCGCACGCCAAGACGCACAAGAGCGTCGCGCTCGCCAAAATGCAGATCAAGGCCGGTGCGGTGGGCGTGTGCGTGCAGAAAACCGCCGAAGCCGAAGCCATGGTGGCTGGCGGGGTCCATGACGTGTATATCAGCAACGAGGTGATTGCGCCCGGCAAACTGGCGCGCGTTGCGGCGCTGGCGCAAAG
>MERZ01000391.1:7157-29215 GCA_001770785.1 Burkholderiales bacterium RIFCSPHIGHO2_12_FULL_61_11 | reverse complement strand
TGAGTTGCGGCACCTGTTACGACCAGCTGCAGGGGTATGAGTTTGGCAAGATTTTCCCGGGCAGCCGCATCTTCGACATTCATGAATTCCTGCTCGAAAAGGGTATCACCTTGCCCGCGGGTCAAGCCGGTTTTCTGTATCACGAGCCTTGCCACAACCCGATGAAGCTGGGCGACTCCATGAAGACGGTGAAGGCGCTGATTGGCGACAACGTGCTCAAGAGCGAACGCTGCTGCGGCGAGTCGGGCACGCTGGGCGTGACACGGCCCGACATCTCGACGCAGGTGCGCTTTAGTAAGGAAGAGGAAATCCGCAAGGGTGAAGCGGCGTTGCGGTCATCGGGCGCGATCGGCGCGAATGACAATGTGAAGATACTCACGAGCTGCCCAAGCTGCCTGCAGGGCCTGACCCGTTACGGCGACGATCTGCAAAATGGCTTGCTTGAAGCCGATTACATCGTGGTCGAAATGGCGCGGCAGATTCTGGGCAAGGAATGGCTACCCGGCTATGTGGAAGCGGCCAATCACGGCGGCATTGAACGGGTTCTGGTTTAGCCTGCCATGAACGACAGCGGCAAAATCGCCGGCTGCGCGCTGTGTCAGAGCGACGGCGGGTTGCTGATTTTCCGCAATGAACATTTGCGGGTGATTCAAGCCAATGAGGCCGGTTTCCCGGCTTTTTACCGTGTCGTCTGGAACCGGCATGTGGCAGAGTTTTCCGATCTTTCGGCGGCTGAACGCGATACCTGCATGAACGCTGTTGTGATCGTGGAGCAGGTGCTGCGCAGCGAACTGCCGCCCTGTAAGATCAACTTGGCCGCGCTGGGCAACGTCGTGCCTCATCTGCATTGGCATGTGATGGCCCGTTTCACATGGGACAGTCATTTCCCGGCACCGGTCTGGAGTCCGCAGCAGCGCGCGCCGGCGCTGGACAAATTGGCGGCTGTCGCGTCGCGTTGCCTGAATGTCAACCGGCTGATTGCCGAAAAAATGACGTCTTGACAATTCGAGTTATTTTTAGAAAGTGATGCACATCATGGCAGGTCTTCAAGCTGAGTCACCGACTCCTACTCTACTGACGGTTCACAACCAGTCCCGTATTCTCGAAATTGCCTTCTCGAACGGTGCTGAATTCAAAATACCGTTTGAGTTAATGCGAATTTACTCGCCGTCCGCGGAAGTTCAGGGCCACGGGCCTGGGCAGGAAGTCCTGCAAACCGGCAAGCGTGAAGTCAATGTGGTCGAGTTGGAATCCATTGGCAATTACGCGGTCAAACCGGTGTTCTCCGATGGTCACGAAAGTGGCATTTTCACCTGGGACTACCTCTACGCCATGGGGGCTGAGCAAAACCGCCTGTGGCACGAGTACAACCAGCGACTGCAGGCCGCGGGGGTTGAGCGCGATACGCCCATGATCAAAGCCAGCGCGCCTGGCTGCGGCAAGCACTGAAATTTCACGGAGGTGCAAATTTCTATTCCTCGCTTCAGGGCTTGGCCACTTTTTGCCAGCTGGCTGTTGTTTTTTTATCATAATTCCGGCAATGCCCTGACTCACCCCAGGGTTGTTGCAACCAATTTTGGCTTTGCGCTCTAGCATCGACACCATGACGAGTACTCATTTTGGTTTTGAATCTGTCGACGAGCAGGACAAGGCGCGCCGCGTGCGCGGCGTGTTTGACTCGGTGGCACCCAAATACGATGTGATGAACGACCTGATGTCGCTGGGCCTGCATCGAGCCTGGAAGGCCTATACCGTGCTGGTGGCCAACGTCAAGGAAGGCCAGCAGGTGCTGGATATTGCTGGCGGGACAGGTGACCTGGCCCTGGCTTTTGCGCCCAAGGTTGGCCCCAGTGGGCGCGTGGTGCACACCGACATCAACGAAGCAATGCTCAGGGAGGGCCGCAACCGTTTGCTCGATGCCGGTCTGAATCTGCCGACGCTGGTTTGTGATGCTGAACACCTGCCGTTTCCCGATGCCAGTTTTGATCTGGTCACGGTGGCCTTTGGTCTGCGCAACATGACGCACAAGGAAGAAGCCCTGCGCGAAATGAATCGGGTGCTCAAGGCCGGTGGCAAGCTGCTGGTGCTGGAGTTTTCCAAGGTGGCCAAGCCGCTGGAAAAGATTTATGACTGGTATTCGTTCAAGGTATTGCCCAAGCTCGGCAAACTGGTGGCCCATGACGATTCCAGCTACCAGTACCTGGCCGAGTCCATTCGCATGCACCCTGGGCAGGAAGAGCTAAAGGCCATGATGCTCAAAGGTGGTTTCGGTCATGTGGACTATCACAACATGGCGGGCGGGGTGGTGGCATTGCATGTTGGAATCAAGTGTTGAAAAGTGTTGCGGTTTTAGTCCGCGAAGAACTTGTGATTAAGGAAATGATATGAAAATTTGGTCGGTTATTCTTCCCGCGCTGCTGGCGTTCACCCTGACCCTGGCGGGAACCTCCGCCGACGCCAGGCGCTTGGGCGGTGGTTCGTCGTTTGGCAAGCAGTCATCCAATGTCACCCAGCGCCAGGCGGCACCGACGGGGGTCAACTCCGCGACCAAACCAGCGGCTCCAGCCGCAACGCCTGGCGTGACGGCACCGAAGAAACCCTGGGGCGCCATGCTGGGTGGCTTGGCCGCGGGCCTGGGCCTGGCCTGGTTGGCTTCGTCGCTGGGCGTGGGCGGAGCCTTCGGACAGATCATCATGTTCGCCTTGCTGGCGCTGCTGGTGATGGTCGTGGCTGGCTTTGTCATGCGCAAGCTCAAAGGGGGTGCGGCCAATCCCTCGGGTGCCACGCGCGCGCCAGACCCCTATGCCTTTCAGGGCGCAGGAAGTGCCACCACACCGAAAAACTACAACCCCGAGAATGTCGGCAACGATGCCTCAGCGCGCCCTTGGGAGCGCGGCAGCATGGCCTTTGATGCGACCAAAGGCGACGCCGCTGCGCCTGCCGCCGGATCCCTTATTGGTTCGGCACTTCTGGGTTCCCAATCCTGGGGTGTTCCTGCAGGGTTTGATGCCGAGGGCTTCCTCAAGGCCTGCAAGGCCAATTTCATCACGCTGCAGGACGCCTGGGACCGCTCAGATATGCAGAATTTGCGCGCGATGATGACGGACGACATGCTCGAGCAGATCAAGACCCAGTTGGCGGACCGCGAATCTCATACCGGTGGCGTCGCCAATAAAACCGAAGTGGTCATGCTCAATGCACAACTGCTGGGCATTGAAGAGCTGAGCGATGTGTACATGGCCAGCGTGGAGTTCTCCGGCATGATCCGCGAAGACGCCTCTGCCGGCGCCAGCCCCTTCCGCGAGGTCTGGAATATGACCAAACCGCGCAACGGCGGTGGCTGGCTGGTCGCTGGTGTACAAGCGCTCCAGTGAGTTGACTCGGGCGGGACAAGGCAATTTTCCCGCCGGACAACCCAAGGTAAAAATGGCCCTTTTTGAAATGGCGAAGTACACGAAGTGACGGGTAAGTGGTCGACCTTCTGAGCAAAGGGGCATTTATCCTGCAAAATCGGGGCGTATGAATAACACGTCCCCTTTTTCTTTTCTGGAGTCCCTCATCAGTCGTTTTCAACCACCCACCTGGGCGGTGGATGAAGGGCAGCAGCGCCTGGTACTATTTCTGAACCATGTCCTGCTGCAGGAGAAGCAGGCTCAAGACCGGCTGCTGCGTCAAAAAGGCCGCATAGTCCATGTCCGATGGGGCTTGTTTGCTATTGATTTGGTAGTCACTCCGGCAGGCCTGGTGGACCGCGCAGCGCCTTCCGCGCAACCTGATCTGTTGCTGTCAGTGGCCACCGAATCGCCCCTGCTCGTCGTGCAGTCGGTTCTCGCGGGCAAGGCGCCGCCGGTCAAGATTGAAGGCGATGTGCAATTGGCCGCCGAAGTGGGGTGGCTGGCCGAAAATCTGCGCTGGGATGCGGAAGAAGACCTGTCCCGCCTGATCGGTGATGCACCGGCGCATGCCTTGGCTGATGCAGGGCGGCGGCTGCTGACCGGCCTGAAACAGTTTCGGGCTCAGGGGCCGCTGTCCCCGGAATCTTCATTTTCCTCCGCGGGTTCGGGCTCCGCGCCGGAATTCAGGGAAGGACCGCCCCAAGCTGCGGCAAACCCTCTTCGTGATGAAAAGGGCAGTGATGCAAGCGAAGCGACAAGCGTGGGGGCCATTCCTCAGCCGAAGGCTTCTGCATGAACCGGCTATTCAGAGGATCTTTTATTGTCTGGACGGTGCTGCGTTTTGGTCTTGACGAGTTGGTTCTTTCAAGCTTTGAAAAGCCCTGGATCCGATCGCTGACCCGCGTCGTCTCACTGGGCCGGAATCTGAAAGCGCCGCGTGGTGTGCGTCTGCGCGAAGCCCTTGAAAGGCTGGGACCGATTTTCGTCAAGTTCGGACAGGTGATGTCGACCCGCCGTGACTTGTTGCCGCCTGACATCGCCGACGAGCTGGCGCGCTTGCAAGACCGCGTGCCGCCTTTTGAGTCCGCCGTGGCGGTTGCCATTATTGAAAAGGCCTTTGGCCGGCCGCTGGACCGCATCTTTGCGACGTTTGAGCAAACCCCCATCGCCAGCGCTTCGATTGCCCAGGTTCACTTTGCCACGCTGGCCGGCGGCCGTGAGGTGGCTGTCAAGGTGCTGCGCCCGAACATGCTGCCGGCCATCGAGAAAGACCTGGCGCTGATGCACATGATGGCGGGTTGGGTGGAAAGCGCTTCGGCCGATGGCAAGCGCCTCAAGCCGCGCGAGGTGGTCGCTGAGTTTGACAATTATCTTCACGACGAGCTGGATTTGCTGCGCGAGGCGGCCAATGCCGCGCAGCTGCGCCGCAATATGCAGAACCTCAATCTCGTGATGATTCCCGAGATGCTCTGGGACTACTGCATGTCCGATGTTATGGTGATGGAGCGCATGAAAGGTGTGCCGATCAGCCAGACCCAGCGCCTGCGCGATGCCGGGGTGGACATGAAAAAGCTGTCTCGCGACGGGGTCACCATCTTCTTCACGCAGGTGTTTCGCGACGGATTTTTTCATGCCGAAATGCACCCGGGCAATATCCAGGTCAGCCTGGCGCCCGCAACATTCGGTCGCTATATCTCGCTCGATTTCGGGATTGTGGGCACGCTCACCGAGGTGGACAAAGAGTATCTGGCGCAAAACTTCAGTGCTTTTTTTCAGCGCGACTACAAGCGCGTGGCCGAGTTGCATATTGAATCCGGCTGGGTACCTCCCAACACCCGGGCCGATGAACTGGAAGCGGCCATTCGCGCCTGCTGCGAGCCGTACTTTGATCGGCCACTGAAGGAAATTTCCCTGGGGCTGGTACTGATGCGGCTGTTTCAGACCTCGCGCCGTTTCCATGTGGAAATCCAGCCGCAACTGGTCTTGTTGCAAAAAACCCTGCTCAATATTGAAGGCTTGGGGCGCCAACTTGATCCCGACCTGGACCTCTGGGGCACCGCCAAGCCTTTCCTTGAAAAATGGATGCTGGAGCAGGTCGGCCCTGAAAAACTGCTGGCCGAACTCAAGGCTGAAGCGCCCACTTACGCCAAACTGTTGCCCGGCCTGCCGCGTCTGTTGTCGCAGTTCCTGAAAGCGCCACAGGGAACAAGCCGCCGCGAAATGCAAGAGTTGCTGGCCGAGCAAAAGCGCACCAACACACTGCTGCAAGGCCTGATCTATGGTGCCTTGGGCTTTGTCCTGGGTCTGATCGTGATGCAGTTCGTGCTTCGGGTCCGCGTTTTCTGACGCACCCCGACTTGGCCTGGCTGGCGGTCATTCCGAGGTCATCCCGGTGGGTTTGCCCAGAGGCAGTTGGGCAACGCCTATAATTTAAGGCTTTGCATCGCCAGCCTTTTCAGGCGAAATTCTCAAGACAGAAGCTTTAGCACCATGCCAATCTACGCCTATAAATGCGAGTCCTGTGGCTATGCCAAGGACGTTTTGCAAAAACTCTCGGACGCACCACTGACCGAATGCCCGGAATGCGGGCTAGCCAGCTTTAAAAAGCAAGTCACGGCAGCCAGCTTTCAGCTCAAGGGATCCGGCTGGTATGTGACGGATTTCCGCGGCGGCGAAAGCGGCGCGCAGGCTCCGAAATCCGCCGATGGCGAAGGCGCTGGGCCAGCCAGCCCGGACAAGAAAACTGCCGATACCGGCGCAGCAGCCAGTACGGCCAACGCACCGGCTTCCGCTGCGGCTACCCCTGCGCCAGCAGCAACGGCTGCAGCGCCCGTCAGCATAGGCCCCCATAGCAACGCTGCCGCCAAAGCCGCGTGATGAGCTCCATTCGTCGGTGGCTTTTGGCTGGATTGCTGGTGCTGGTGCCCCTGGCCATCACCTTGTCGGTACTCGACTGGATTGTGGGCGTGCTGGACCAGACGCTGCTGATTCTTCCGGCGGCCTGGCACCCTGACAAACTGCTGGGCCTTCACATTCCCGGCTTTGGTGTACTGCTGGCGTTGGTGATTGTCTTGCTGATGGGTGCCATCGCCAGCAACTTTTTTGGTAAGAAACTGGTCTTGCTGGGCAATTCAATGCTGCACCGCATCCCTATCGTGCGGTCCATTTATTCCAGCGTGAAACAGGTCTCCGACACCTTGTTTTCAGAAAACGGCAATGCTTTTCGCAAGGCCTTGCTGGTGCAGTGGCCACGCGAGGGCGTCTGGACCATTGGCTTCCTGACCG
Source organism: Burkholderiales bacterium RIFCSPHIGHO2_12_FULL_61_11 (assembly GCA_001770785.1). Classification (GTDB taxonomy): domain Bacteria; phylum Pseudomonadota; class Gammaproteobacteria; order Burkholderiales; family Burkholderiaceae_C; genus Polaromonas. Next base: position 22,535 of record MERZ01000391.1, on the reverse strand, counting down.
GTGTGCCGGGCGGTGATGTGGTCAACCATTTGCCTGGCGATTACCTGAGTGTCTACGTTCCTACAACCCCCAATCCCACCGGGGGCTACTTTGTCATGCTGAGAAAGTCAGACTGCATTGAGCTGAAAATGAGCGTTGATCAGGCCCTGACCTATGTCATTTCCATGGGCGTTGTCGTTCCGGCCAAGCCCGCTGTCCGACCGCTCAATCCTCCCCTGTAAACGGCGCAACTGCGCCCTGGCGCTGAAAGTTCGAGTATTTTTATGCCTATCGTTTCCCCTGTCGTTTCCCAAATGCGTTCAAACTATTGCGGTCTGGTGACCGAGGGCCTCATGGGTCAATCCGTCAGCCTGTGCGGCTGGGTGAACCGCCGGCGCGACCATGGTGGCGTGATTTTCATTGACTTGCGTGACCGAGAGGGTTATGTGCAGGTGGTGTGCGACCCTGACCGAGCCGACATGTTCACGACGGCCGAGAGCGTGCGCAATGAGTTTTGCGTTCAGGTCAAGGGAGTGGTGCGTGCCCGTCCGGCAGGTACGACCAACGACAGCCTGAAAAGCGGCAAGGTCGAGGTGCTGTGCCATGAACTGATCGTGCTCAACCCCAGCGTCACGCCGCCGTTCCAGCTCGATGACGACAACCTGTCGGAGACCACGCGCCTGACCCACCGCGTGCTGGACCTGCGTCGCCCCTACATGCAGAACAACCTGATGCTGCGTTACCGCGTGGCCATGGAAACGCGCAAGTTTCTCGATGCCAACGGTTTCATCGACATTGAAACCCCCATGCTGACCAAAAGCACGCCTGAAGGCGCGCGCGATTACCTCGTTCCCAGCCGCGTCAATGCAGGTCATTTTTTTGCGCTGCCGCAGAGCCCGCAGCTGTTCAAGCAGTTGCTGATGGTGGCGGGCTTTGACCGCTATTACCAGATTACCAAATGCTTCCGCGACGAAGACCTGCGAGCCGACCGCCAGCCTGAATTCACGCAGATCGATATCGAGACCTCGTTCATGGGCGAGCAGGAAATTCGCGACCTGTTCCAGGGCATGATCAGCAACATTTTCAAGACCGTGCTGAATGTCGACTTGGGCGAGTTCCCGGTCATGACCTATGCCGAGGCCATGCACCGTTACGGCTCCGACAAGCCTGACCTGCGCGTGAACATGGCGTTCACCGAGCTGACTGATGTCATGACCGATGTTGACTTCAAGGTGTTCAGTGCCCCGGCCACGACACCTGGAGGCCGCGTCGTCGCCCTTTGCGTGCCGGGTGGCGCTGAAATGAGCCGCAGCGAAATTGATGGCTATACCGAGTTCGTCAAGATCTACGGTGCCAAGGGTTTGGCCTGGATCAAGGTCAACGATGTCAGCAAGGGCCGGGAAGGGCTGCAGAGCCCCATCGTCAAGAATATTCACGATGCGGCGATTGCCGAAATCCTCAAGCGCACGGCAGCGCATAACGGTGACGTGATTTTCTTTGGCGCCGACAAGGCCAAGGTGGTCAACGACAGTATCGGCGCGCTGCGCGTCAAGGTCGGCCACAGCGAGTTTGGCAAGAAGGCCGGTTTGTTCACCCCGGGCTGGAAGCCACTGTGGGTGGTCGATTTTCCGATGTTCGAGTTTGACGAAGCGGGTCAGCGCTGGAGTGCGGTGCACCATCCGTTCACGGCCCCCAAGGACGGCCATGAAGACTGGATGGATACCGATCCGGGACGCTGCATTGCCAAGGCCTACGACATGGTGCTCAACGGCTGGGAGTTGGGAGGCGGTTCAGTGCGTATCCACCGTGCCGAGGTGCAGAGCAAGGTCTTCAATGCCCTGAAGATTGGCCCTGAGGAGGCCCAGGAGAAGTTCGGCTTCCTGCTCGACGCGCTGCAGTATGGCGCACCGCCGCACGGTGGCGTGGCCTTTGGCCTGGACCGCATCGTGACCATGATGACCGGTGCCGAGTCGATTCGCGATGTGATCGCTTTCCCCAAAACCCAGCGCGCGCAATGCCTGCTCACTCATGCACCCAGCCCGGTGGATGAAAAGCAGCTGCGCGAACTGCATATTCGCCTGCGCAGCCCGCAGCCTGAGTGAAATGGCCCCCACGCTCGCCACTGCGTGTGCTTCGCTGCCCCCCGAGGGGGCTGGCCTTGCTTGGGGCGGCCCGGCACGGCGGCCGTTGACCCCCACGCTCGCCACTGCGTGTGCTTCGCTGCCCCCCGAGGGGGCTGGCCTTGCTTGGGGCGGCCCTTTTTGGTGCTGCTAATCCCTTTGAGAAAGAGGGCAGGGGAATGCTTTGAAACCATTCAAGATCCCTGAATCGGTGTTGGTCGTCATTTACACGCCGCTGTTGGAGGTGCTGCTGATTGAGCGAGCCGACTACCCGGGCTTCTGGCAAAGCGTCACGGGCTCCAAAGCGGCAGTGGACGAGCCGTTGCTGCAGACCGCGCGGCGTGAGGTGATGGAAGAAACTGGCCTGACTGCCTCATCAGGGCAATGGCGCGATTGGGGCCTCTCGAATATCTATGAAATTTACCCGGCCTGGCGCCATCGTTATGCGCCTGGCGTGAGCCGCAATACCGAGCATGTGTTCGGTCTGCGCCTGCCCAGGGTGTGTGACGTGAGGCTCAATCCGCGCGAACACACGGCCTGGCAATGGTTGCCGCACCGGGCTGCCGCTGATCGCTGCTTTTCTCCTTCCAACGCCGAAGCCATCCTGCTGCTGCCGAAGTTCATGGCTTGAGTCGGGCCTGGGAGCCTGTCGGACTTAAAGGAAATCGGCTGCAAATCCGTCTGGACGGTCAATAGAGACTATTGACTGCAAAATCGACAAAATCTGTCCTCGCCCAGCCGAATTTTCGCTTCGATTCTTTAAGCCCGACAGGCTCCTGGACTAAGCTCTACAAACCCCTGGCAGTTTCTTTAAAGCACCTGACACAAAAGCGATCGCTCATGCCCCAACTCCAGAAGTCCGAGGAAGTGCAATTGTTCCAAGGCGGACAGGCGCTTTTCCCGGCACTTATCAAGGCCTTTGATGCTGCCGCGAAGTGGATACAGCTGGAAACCTATATTTTTGATTTCCACGGCGTCGGGGCGCAGATTGCCGATGCCTTGGCGCGGGCTGCGGCGCGCGGTGTGACGGTTCAGGTGCTGGTGGACGGCATCGGCACCGATCCCTTGCCGGCCGTGTGGCACAAGAAATTCACTGAAGCAGGTGTTGAGTGGTGCGTGTATTCACCGCTGGGCGCTGGCCTGGCGGGTATGAACGGGCTGGGCCTGTTTTTTCCGAACCGCTGGCGCAGGCTGCATCGCAAGCTGTGCGTGGTCGACCAGCAGGTGGTCTTTTGTGGCGGTATCAACATACTTGACGATTTTTACGATCCCGTCTATGGCGAGCTGCAAGCCCCGCGCTTTGATTTTTCCGTCGCAGTGACCGGGCCGTTGGCGCTTGCTGCCGCCGATGCCATGGCGCTGCTCTGGTGGCGCGTTCAGGCCGGCTATAGCGCGCGGCAGAGGCATCTGAGCGAGGCCTGGGAAAAGTTCAAGGCGGCCGGTTACGGCCGACGCGCCGACACCAGGCCACTCACCCACCGGCCAGCGGTGGGAGCCGCCCCCCGGAACGCTGCCGTTGCAGGCCCCAGGGCGGCGCTGATATTGCGTGACAACCTGCGCAACCGCAGCAGTATTGAGCGCGCTTACCGCAAGGCCATCGGCAAGGCCCGGCAGGAGGTCATCATTGCCAATGCTTATTTCCTGCCCGGTGGCAAATTGCGCCATGCCCTCATCAGGGCCTCCAGACGCGGTGTGCGTGTCGTCTTGCTGCTGCAGGGAAAGTACGAGTATTTCATGCCATACCATGCGGCACGGCCCGTCTATGGCGCCTTGTTGGCGGCAGGGGTGGAAATCCACGAATACGCCGCCAGTTTTCTTCACGCCAAAGTCGCCGTGGTGGATGGCCATTGGGCGACTGTGGGCTCGTCCAATCTGGATCCATTGAGCTTGCTGCTGGCCCGTGAAGCGAATGTGATTGTCGACGACAGGGCGTTTGCCGAAGCCTTGAGAGGCCGACTGCGAGTGGCCATGGCCAGTCACGGCCGGCTCATGGACCCGATTGAATATGCTCATCGGCCGCTGGTCCAGCGCCTGCAAGGCTGGCTGGCTTATGCCTTGATGCGTCTGGCACTGCTTGTGACCGGACAGCGATACTGAGCCCGGTCCAAGGTGCCGCCCGCGGGAGTGTTTTCTAGCTATAAAATTCATAGCTAATAGCCAGCGCCCATCAATGGTTATAGGAAAAAACAACTGCAAAATTCCGGAGAAGACCGATTTTTTGGCAGGCTGTTAATATCTGACATGCTTATGAAACTTACTACGCTCCCCAAGGACGTGACAGACGAAGGCACGCCTGTTTCCGTCAAGATCCGAGAACGCCTGACCCAAGCCCGCAAACGGTTCCATGCGAACGACAACATTGCCGAGTTCATTGAGCCGGGCGAGATGGAAAAGCTGCTTGACGAGGTCGAAGTCAAGATGCAAGGCGTGCTCGACAGTCTGGTGATCGACACCGCTGGCGACCACAACACCCACAACACCGCACGCCGAGTCGCCAAGCTGTACCTGAGCGAGGTTTTCAATGGCCGCTATGTGCCAGTGCCAACCATCACCGAGTTTCCGAATGCCGGGCATCTCAACGAGCTGCTGATCGTTGGGCCCATCACGGTGCGTAGCGCTTGCTCGCACCATTTTTGTCCGATCATCGGCAAGGTCTGGATTGGCGTGATGCCCAACGAGCACACCAATGTGATTGGTCTCTCCAAGTATGCGCGGCTGGCTGAGTGGATCATGGGCCGACCGCAAATTCAGGAGGAAGCCGTGGTGCAACTGGCCGATCTCATCATGGAAAAGACCCAGCCCGACGGCTTGGCCATCGTAATGGAAGCCAGCCACTTTTGCATGTCATGGCGCGGCGTCAAGGATCTGGACAGCAAGATGATCAACTCGGTGATGCGCGGCGTGTTCCTGAAGGATCCGGCGCTGCGCCGTGAGTTTCTGGCACTGATTCCCCAGAAAGGCTAGTTTCATGTTGGTACGTTTGCTTTATTCCAGCCGCGCCGTGGACATCAGTCCGGATGTCATTGACGCCATTCTCGCGCAGTCACGCCAGCACAACCCGACCTGTGGCATTACAGGCATCTTGTGCTACGGCGGCGGCATCTTCCTGCAGGCGATCGAAGGCGGCCGGATGGCGGTCAGTGAGCTTTACGGTCACATTCAGCGCGATCCGCGCCACAAGGATGTGGTGCTGCTGGACTACGAAGAAATTTCTGAACGCCGCTTTGGCGGCTGGACCATGGGGCAGGTCAACCTGCTCAGGCTGAATCAATCCATTTTGCTGAAATATTCAGAAAAGCCCGAGCTCAATCCGTATTTGGTGTCGGGCAAGGTGTCGCTTGCCTTGCTAGAGGAGTTGATGGCCACGGCCGCCATCATTGGGCGCGCCTGACGCGTGCCGAGCACGATGCGTCGCGGGCCTGACAACGTGTTGTTCCCGCTTGCCTTCAGACTCCCGGGAAGGGCCGTATGATCTCTGACGACCTGGTCGGCTGCGACTTTTCCAGCCGCCCCTGCCGCCGCAAACCCATTGTGATGGCCACCGGCTCGGCCGCCAAAGGGCGGGTGCTGCTGGCGGGTCTGGAGCGCATTGAGTCGCTGGACGGATTTGAGCAGTGGTTGCGCCGGGACCGAGCATGGATAGCCGCCTTCGATTTTCCATTCGGTCTGCCACGCGAACTGGTCATGCAGCTTGGCTGGCCCGCGCATTGGCCGGTGCTGATCCGTCACTACGCCGCCTTGAGCCGGCCCGAGATTCGCGCTGCCTTTGCGGCGTTTTGCGATGCGCGTCCCGCGGGGCATAAATTTGCCCACCGTGCCGCTGACAATCCTGCTGGCTCCAGCCCGTCGATGAAATGGGTCAACCCACCAGTGGCCTACATGCTGCATGCTGGTGTGCCGCGGCTGATGGCCGCCGGCGTGCACATTGCCTGCCTCAACCCGGGCGATAGCCGCCGGGTTGCGCTGGAAGGCTACCCGGGCCTGCTCGCGCGCGAGGTGCTGGGCAAGCGCCCTTACAAGAGCGACGACAGGGCCAAGCAGACGGCTGATCGCCTGATTGCGCGCAAGGACCTGATCACCGCGCTGGAGCATGGGCAAACCCGTCTCGGTCTGCGCCTGAAAGTCAGCCATGCCCAGCGCGACGCCCTGATTGACGACGCCAGCGGCGACAGCCTGGATGCCGTGCTGTGCCTGATGCAGGCGGCTTGGGCGGCACGGCAGGGCGCACCCCGTTATGGTTTGCCGCTGGAAATGGATCCACTGGAAGGCTGGATTGTCACGGCACAGGCAATTGGCTCTTGTGAACTCACTCCTTGAATACCTTTAGGCACAACGCATCTATCGAAAAATTATGCATGTTTAGTCCTCTAGCTTGGTAAATACGGGTGTGAGTAGCTATCAATTTAGTAGTAATTGAAAAATATGAATCTTTCCTGCAGCGCAAAATATCTGGCCGTTCTGGCCTTTTCCGCATTGCTTGCTTGGAGCTCCCCGGCTTTTGCATTGGCACGCTACCAGGCCGCTTGGTGGGGAGTCGTCACCTATGTGGTCGACGGCGACACCGTCCATGTTCGACCAGCCGACGGTGGCAAGCCGGTCAGCATTCGGATTGACGGCATCGACGCGCCGGAGATTTGTCAACCAGGCGGACTCGCATCCGGCGATGCGCTCAAGCGCCGGGTGCTGGGTCAGCGCGTCGCGGTTCATGGCAAGCAGCAAGATGATTATGGCCGCCTGCTGGCGCGGATTGTTCTGGCCGACCAAGACCTGGGCGCATGGATGGTCGCGCAGGGACTGGCCTGGTCCTACCGTTACCGAAACAGTGCAGGCCCCTATGCCTTGCAGCAGGGCCGCGCAGAAGCTGCGGGGCTCGGAATGTTTTCGCCAACTCAGGCACTGCCCCCGGTTTATCCACGGGTGTTCCGGAAGCAGCATGGAAGTTGTTATTTGTAGCCCTGCCTATCCGGCACGGCACCAAGCGCTGGTTATAGTGAATGCTTGCGATTTCAGGATCGTCGTTTGGCGTGCTCGTCTTTGACATTTGTTGGGCATGCCCATTTTCACGAACAGGACCCCCATGAAAAAACGCCCATCAGACCGTTTACCAGCGAGGCACCGTCTCGAGACGCCGCTGCTTGTGCTTGGCTCGCTGGCGCTTGTGCTTGCATTGAGCGCTTGCGGCAAGAAGGTCGACGATCAGACTGTGGGACAACAACTTGACTCGGCCATTTCAAAGACGGATCAGGCTGCCGAAGCAGCCAAGGCTAAAACCGAAAGTACCCTGGCTAGCGCCGGAGCCGCGCTGAAAGGCGCCACGCAAAATGCCGGGTCTTCGGCCATGGATATTGCTGGCAAAGCGGCTGCAACGCTCGATGACGTGGCCATTACCGCCGCGGTGTCGGCCGGACTTACCAAAGATCCGGACCTGAGCGCGATCAAAATCAACGTCGAGACCAAGAAAGGTGCCGTGACCCTGAACGGCTCGGCGCCCACCAGAGCCGCCCGCGAGAGGGCCACCGACATCGCCAAAGCGGTCAACGGCGTCACTTCGGTGGAGAACAAGCTGATCGTGGATGCGAGTCAGCAACGCCCTTGATTGCCGAGCCTTGTCACGCTGCCGATGCTTGCAAAGTGCCGCGAGAATCGGACTGCGGTTTCTTCTTTAGGGTTGTTGCCAATCGCTGCAGCAGGCACTGAGCGAACGCGCATGATCGATAAGCAGCAGGTTTTGGTATTCGCCATGAACCCACCGTATAAAAAAGCAGGCGATGAAAATTTCTTCGCCTGCTTGGAGGCTCCTGGACTGCGCCACCCCCAGCGGCGCATGGGTGCAAAAAGCGCTTAAGGACGAACCACGATGTCGTTGCGAACGGCCTTGACGTTCTTGACCCCACGGGCAATATTTTCAGCCTGGGTTTTCTCGGTTGTTGACTTGGCAAAACCGGACAGCTGAACCGTGCCATTGAGCGTTTCGACGCTGATGGACATGCCTGAAACCGTCTTGTCCTCGAGGAACTTGGCTTTGACGGCGGCCGTGATGGCCGCATCATCAACGTAGGAGCCGGTGGTTTGCTGACCACGCACGACAGCGCAACCGCTGCCGATGATGGTGATACCTGCCAGAGCGGCGAATGCAATTGCGCGAACGTATTTCATTTTGTTTTCCTCTTGAATTGACTTGATTGAACTAGTGCAAGGTTTAAAAGCCTGTCGATCGGCGGCACCACGCCAATCAACCTGCGGAAATCGTTGTTTCTCCCATCCAGTCATCCTGATATCGGTTCCCATGGCGTTTTAGCCGGTTTTTTCAGTATCTTGCCGGGTCGTGGCCAGCATCGAAGACAGCGCATTTGAAAGCTCGGATGACTTGAGGGCGGCAACCAGCACCGCGCCCAGTGAAGCCAGGCGCCATGGCCGGAGCAGCACGGCTGCGGCGCCAATACTGGCGGAAATTCCCAGCAGCTTGAACGGTTGCTCTTCGGCATATTTACCGATCACTGGCCGCGCCAGGTCAACCGCCACCCCGACCGGGTGCTTGCGCCAAAAGGCCCGCATCGCGCGTTTGACGACGCCCCAAGCCCCGTAGGAAGCTGCAGGGGACGGCTGGTCTCCCTCGAGGTCGTCATGGTCCTCAGGCGTCCCGTCCCCTCTCATATGCCGGACCAGCGCCCTGCGGCTGGCGGCCAGACGTTCTTGCGGAGTCGGTTCTGTGGTGGAGGGCATGTCAGGGCGCTTTCATGCGACCATCCGCAAGGCCTGCGCGTCGCTGTCCATTTGCGCCTTGAGCTCAGGAAAGCGCTCGCTCTTCAGTGGCTTTCTGGCCTTGATGACGGCGACCAATGCCAGCACCAGCGCAACGCCAGGTACTGCGACCAGCACCCAATGAAACTGGTTTTGCATCAAGCCCAGCATCAGGGCCGTACCCGCCAGTCCCAGAAACACAAATAGCGACAGCACCGCCAGCAGCCACGCCACAGCGCGAGCCAGCAGCTCGGACCCGGCGCTGGAAGCTTCCTCGTGGAACAGCGCGGCATAGGCCGAGAGATGGTCCATGACCAGATCCGGTCGTTGTATCAGCGTTGAAAAAAACGGATGCAGCATAGGGGGGGGTTGAGCGTTAGCTGTTAACCAGTGACAGTCTTCAGTACCGGTTTTGCTTGCGATGACGTGAAGAGGCAATCAGCAAAGCGACAGCGGCACCTACGGCGGCGGCAATCAGCACGGAACGCAAAGGTTGATCGGCGACGTAGCGCGTGGTGACTCTGGTTGCGCGCTTGAGGGATTGCTCGGCGCGATCTTTAGCCTCCGAGGCCAGGTCCAGGCTATGACGGGCCAGCCTTTGTGCCCTGGACGCCAGCATGTCCACAACCGGGTCAACGCTGCCGCGAAGCTCGCGTACTTTGTTTTCCGCCCTGTCCAGGGCGTCGTTGGCGTAGTCACGAGTCGAATCCATGGCCTTGCCTGCCGTTTGCAGCAAGTCATCAGTGGCTCGACGCATGGCGGGCATGGCTTCACGGGTGGTATTGGAGGTATTGGGTTGCATGTCAGGTCCTTGGGAAGTTGAATGGAAAGGGTTGGCGCCATGAAACGCTTCATCAGCCGACGCGGGCTCGCCCGCTGCCTTGGCCGAGGTCATTTTTTCTTGAGCAAGCTGATCACAAAGCTCACGATGGCCATGATGGCGAAAATGAAGAAAAGGATTTTGGCAATCTCGACAGCACCTGCCGCGATGCCGCCAAAGCCGAACACGGCGGCGATCAGCGCGATCACCAGAAAAACGACGGAATAGTGCAGCATCTTGAGCTCCTTGCATTGGCGGGTTGGGCGCGGTTTCTTTTATTTGAAGCACTTGCAGCAAGCGTAGCGGGAGCGCTGCTTTTTGTCATCGGCTGTGAACGTGTGCCCTTGTCAGATACGGGGGGGATACGCTGTAGGAGGGGGCTGACAGTTTGTTACGCCGTATCCGGTCTCGAAGGCGGCGAACCGGCTGCAGTGCCGCAACTTTTGCCAGGCAATGGCTCAGCTTGCCTTGGGCAGCACGGCCAAAATTTGAGTTCCGCTGCCTTCGGCGCTGGTGACGGTCAGGCGGCCGCCGGCTGCTTCCACGCGGTGGCGCATGCCGGCCAGACCATGGCTTGTCGGGCCCACGCTGCCCAGCTTGAAACCCTGGCCGTTGTCCTTGACTTCCACGGTGACATAGCCTTCGAAGTCGTGAAGGCTGACCTCTGCCTGGTTGGCATTGGCATACTTGCCGATGTTGGTCAGCGACTCCTGGACCATCCGGTAAACGGTCAACTGGGCCGTTCCACCCAGATCCACCGACTCAAGATCGGTGGTGATGCTCAGCCCGGAGCGTTCGGCGAACTCACGGGTCAGAATTTCAAGTGAGGCCGGCAGGCCCAGATGTGACAGCGAGGACGGTCGCAAATCCTCCACAATGCGTCGCGCCAGGGCGATGCCACTGTTGAGTGTGCTGGTCAAATGGGTCAGGCGCTCCGCGGCTTCCGGCAGGTTGCCAGCCAGGCGCGACTTCAGTCTGGCCACATCGAGCTTCGCGGCGGTCAGGAGCGAGCCCAGTTCGTCGTGCAGCTCGCGTGCCAGATGACCCCGCTCCTCCTCCCGTACATTTTGCAAGTGGGTGGCCAGCTTGGCCAGGTCGGCGGTACGCTGGCGCACCTGCGATTCCAGCAGATCGCGTTCACGCTCCAGCGATTCCTGCTCGCGCTGCCCTGAAGCGAGTAGTGCTTTGGTTTGCAGCAGATACAGGTAAAAAGCCAGCAAGCCGGCCAGGGCCATGGTGGCAATGCCGATACGGGACAACAGCAAGGTCTGCCTGATCTGCACCTGTCCCCGTTCCATTTTGCTGATGCTGCTGGCGGACAGCTTGGTGGAATGTTCGCGGATGGCGTCCATGTGCTCTTGGCCGACATCCGTGGTCAAGATAAATTTCCAGGCGTCTTCATTGCCTTCCTTGCGCATGCGCACGCTCAGGTCCATCTCGGCCAGTTTGCTCGAAACATGACTGGACAAGAGTCCAAACTCGGTGAGTTGTTCCGGGTAGGGCGTGAACAGCAGGCGCAGCTTGACCAGGTTCGGTTTGATATTGGCCATGGCGATGTCATAGGGCTCCAGATAGCGCGGGTCGCCAGTCAGTAAATAGCCCCGTTGTCCGGTCTCCGCGTCCAGCATCTGCTGCACCAGTTCATGGATCGCTCCGCGGGTTTGTTGAGCCTCTTGCATGCTCGCCGCCGCCGCCGTGGATTTGTTAAAACTGACCTCATTGATGAAAATCAGTAAAGCGGCGGCCAGCACGGCCAGAAGCATGGCGACGGCCATTTTTGGTGACGCAAATCTTTTCACTGCAAGCTCCGTTTGGTACTTCGAGGAATATTTCGTCAATAATAAGCACTGAAAGCAATGCAGATGTCCGGACCCGGCCATCTTTGTTCATTGTGCTGCCTGCTGGTGCGGGCTCTATAGGAAGACAACGACATGATAAAAATTGGAATTGTGGACGACCATGCCATCGTGCGATCGGGACTCAGGCAGTTTTTTTCGGACCAGGTGGATTTGCGTGTTGTCGGCGAGGCCGCCAACGGGCGCGAAGCGATTGACCTGGTTCGCAATGTCGAACTGGACATTCTGGTCATGGACCTGTCCATGCCGGGCCAGAGCGGGATCGATGCGCTGGCCATGATTCGAGCCAAAGCCCCCGACGTGGGCATTCTCATTTTGAGCGGCTACCCCGAAGAGCATTACGCCGTCAACCTGATTCGCCAAGGCGCCAGCGGCTACCTGAACAAGGAGTGCGATCCTTCGGAAATTGTCGACGCCATTCGGGTGATTTCGCTTGGCAAGCGCTACATCACGCCGGCGGTGGCCGAGTTGTTGGCGCAACAATTGAACCGGCCGCACGATATGGCCGCCCATGAACAGTTGTCTGAACGGGAGTTTCAGGTTTTTCTGAAACTGGCCAAGGGCGAAACGGCCGGCGATATTGCGAAAGCACTTTCGCTGAGCGTGAAAACCGTCAGTACCTACAGAACCCGTGTGATGGAAAAGATGAGTCTTGCGTCCAATAGCGACCTCACCTATTACGCACTCAAGAACAAACTGATCGATTGATTTCAAGCGGAGGCGCCGCGCTGCTCGATGCAATAGTCCACCAAGGCATCTATTTCATTGGACTTGTCAAAAACCGCGTCGACTCCCAGCTGCGCGCAGCGCTGGCGAATGTCTACCGTGGCGTAGTTGCTCAACACCACAACCTTTTGCCGGGAGGGGCGATCCCGGCAAGCAGCGAGCACACCCAGTCCGCTTCCTTGCTTGAGAAACAGATCGACGATTGCCATATCCCACTTTTCAGGATTTTCGGTCAACCAGGCTTTGCTTTCGTTTTCGGTTTCTGCCGTTCCGACGGCCGTCACTCCAGCCAATTCTTCCAGAGTGTCAATCAGGTTCTCGCGAATCGTGGGGTTGTCTTCAACGATGTAAGTTTTTAGTCTCACGGCTAAGGGGTCCAGGTGGAGGGTAGCTCGGCTTTCGGAAGACCACGAAAGACTTAAAAATGCGAGCGTACCTTGTTTGTATTTTTTCTTAAAGCCGATTTTGCCAGCGACTGTATTCGACGCTTGTAGGACGATTCCGACGATACCGTGAAAAGCCACTGTAGGCACATCCCCACAAGCATTCATGGCGCTTGCCGATGTCCGACACCCGTTGTTCATCCGATACTGCAACTGCGCGGTGATCTCCGCTTTTTAGCGCATCGCCAGCTATCGCCGTGCGAGTCTTTTCTTGAAGCGGGCTTGAAACCACCGAAACCCATGAAAAATGCCCTGTTGCAATCTGTCCTTCTTCGCCGATGGCTGGCTGGTCTTGCCGCCTTGCTTGTCATTCTCACGCTGGTAGTTTATTTTTTCCCATGGGATACGCTACGCCAGCCGATCAATCGTTATGTCTCGGACCAGCTGGGGCGGCGTTTCGAAATCACGCGACATCTGGCTGTGCATCTGGGACGCACCACCACGGTTGTTGCGGATGGTGTGGAATTTGCCAACCCGGAATGGGCCAGCGAACCCTATCTTGTCAAGGCGCGGGCTGCCGAATTTGACATCAAATTGCTGCCGCTGCTGTTTGGCAAGGTGGAACTGCCGCGGCTGGCGTTGACTGAACCCCAAATTGGCCTGCAGATTGAGCCCGATGGGCGACGGACCTGGGCGCTATCGCGCGATACGTCCGACGCCGGTGCCGTTCCTGATATCGGTACCTTGCAGATTGACCAGGGCAATGTAACTTACCTGGCGGCAGCGCAAGGGGCCAATTTGACGGCCCAATTTTCGCTTGTTCAGGAATCGGCCGAGTCATTGCCCTTGCACTACAAGGCCAGTGGCAAATGGAAAAATGAAGCATTTAGCGCCGAGGGACGCGCCGGTGGCGTGCTGCAGCTGAGCAGGAACACCAAAGCGCCTTTTCCCATTGAGGTGAAGGCCGTCGCCGGACGAACCAGGCTTGAGGCCAAGGGCACGATTGCCAATCTCGCGGAGCTCAACGGCATCGACGCCACCTTCGACTTGCAGGGAAGGAATTGGAACGAGTTGTATAAATTGTTGGGCGTCGTGCTGCCTTCCACGCCCCCCTACAAGCTTCGCGGCAAGCTGGACAAGCATGGCAAGGTGTGGGCTGTGAGCCAGATCAAGGGTGTGCTGGGCAAGTCCGATATGAGTGGCGCCCTCAGTTTTGATCAATCGGCGGCAGTGCCCTTTTTGACCGGCAAGTTGCAGTCAAAACTGCTGGATTTTGCGGATTTGGGACCGGCGATTGGTCTGGCATCCGACGCAGGGAAAGCCAGCTCGCCCGGGGCGGGCAAGGTGCTACCCGTTGCAACGCTGGACCTGGCCAGACTTCAGGCCATGAACGCTGACGTGAGCTATTCGGCGGCGGATATCCGGCATCTACGAGCGCTGCCGCTGGACAAGGGCAGCGCCCGCATCAAGCTGACCCAAGGGGTGTTGCAGCTTCATCCCGTTTCGCTGGGGGTTGCTGGCGGGTCGGTGGCTGGCAGCATTCGCATTGATTCCAATGTCGAACCAGCGGCCTTCACCACCCGGCTGGATGTGCGCGCCTTGCAGTTGAATCAGCTGTTGCCTGAAGTGAAGACGAGCAAAAGCGCGCTCGGAAAAATAAGCGGGCAGTTCGACCTGACGGGACGCGGCCATTCCGTGGCCCAGATGCTGGGGTCTGCCTCCGGGGATGTGGCGATGCTCATGGGCAAAGGCGAGATCAGCAACATCCTGCTCGAATACCTGGGCCTGGATGGAGGCGAAATCATCAAGTTCTTGCTGCGCGGCGACCGCAATGTGCAGCTGCGCTGCGCGGCGGCAGCCTTCGATGTCAAGCAGGGCTTGATGAGCAGCCGCGCCATCGTGCTGGATACCAGCGATACGCTCATTACTGGCCATGGGCAGGTGAGCCTGGCCCATGAGACGCTGGATATCGTTCTGGATCCGGCCCCCAAGGACGGCAGCATTTTGAGCTTGCGCTCGCCGCTGCGCATTGGCGGCACGTTTGCAGCGCCGACCGCCGGTCCCGATAAAACCGCGCTCGCGGGTCGGGTTGGAATTGCCCTGGTGCTGGCAGCCATCAATCCCCTGCTGGCATTGGCCGCCACGGTGGAAACCGGCCCGGGCGAGGATGCGGATTGCCGGGCCGTCCTGGCAGAAGCGGCCAATCCCAAGGCGGCCTCACGGCCTGCCGCGGCTGGCACGAAGTAATTTCCCGGGAGTCGTGGGCTCAATCGAGTGACCGCCGCAGACCTTGCAGGCGAGGTTTCGCGTCAGTTTCATTTCGTTCCACTCCATGCTTCGGCCATCGAGCATCAACAGCCGTCCGGTCAGCGGCTGCCCCACATCACAAAGCAGTTTCAACGCTTCGGCAGCCTGCACCGTGCCGACGATGCCGACCAAGGGTGCAAAGACGCCCATGGTGGCGCAGCGGGTTTCTTCCAGCAGGTCCGACTCCGGAAACACGCAGGCATAGCAGGGCGACTGGGCGCTGCGTGGGTCGTAGACCGCCACTTGTCCGTCAAAGCGGATGGCGGCGCCGGAAACCAGCGGCTTGCGATGTTTGACACAGGCGCGGTTGATGGCGTGGCGGGTGGCAAAGTTGTCAGTGCAGTCGATCACCAGATCAGCCTCATGGACCAGCCGGTCCAGCAGGGCAGCGTCGGCGCGTTCAGTAACGGGAATGACTTTGACGTCCGGGTTGATGGCGGCAATTG
>MERZ01000391.1:0-7093 GCA_001770785.1 Burkholderiales bacterium RIFCSPHIGHO2_12_FULL_61_11 | reverse complement strand
GCGCCAGGTTGTGGGCAATTTGTCGCTGCAGGTTGGTGGCCTCCACACGGTCGTGGTCAATCACAGTGATGCGGCCGACGCCGGCACTGCCGAGGTACAGGGCCACTGGCGATCCCAGGCCGCCCGCGCCAACCATCAGCACCTGTGAAGCCAGCAGTTTTTCCTGCCCTTCAATGCCGATTTCGTCGAGCAGGATGTGCCGGGAATAGCGAAGCAGCTGTTCGTCGTTCATGGGAAGGAAAACAAAAGGCCGACTTGGGCGCGTTAACGCCTGTCGGCCTGAGCCTTGTCTGACTTAGTTTTCTTTTTTCTCGTTTTTCGTCTCGACCACGGCAGTCTTGCTGACCAGCACCGGGCGCCCCTTGAGCTGGTTGATCGCCTGCGCCAAGCGGAAGTCCTTGTCGCTGCCGAGTTCTGGCGGACGGCGCTGCTCGGGTGTCTTCCTGGCTTCTTCTTCGAGTTGCTTCAAGGCTTCTTCGCGGGCTTTTTCCCGGCCCGGGTCCACGACTTCGGCACCCTGGCCGCTGCCCAGGTGCTTTTCCAGATCGGCTTCGCGGGTGCGCAGCGCGGCAAACGGGCTACCCTCGGCGGTTTCGTCCACCATCACATCGGGAACGA
This sequence comes from Burkholderiales bacterium RIFCSPHIGHO2_12_FULL_61_11, assembly GCA_001770785.1. GTDB lineage: Bacteria > Pseudomonadota > Gammaproteobacteria > Burkholderiales > Burkholderiaceae_C > Polaromonas. Next base: position 6,475 of record MERZ01000391.1, on the reverse strand, counting down.
TGCCGCGCGCCTGAATCGACTTGCCAGTGGGGGTGTAGTAGCGGGCCGTGGTCAGCTTGATGCCGGTGTCTGGACCGAGCGGACGCACGGTCTGGACCGAGCCCTTGCCGAAGGTCTGGTTGCCCATGATGGTGGCGCGCTTGTGGTCCTGCAGGGCACCCGCCACAATTTCGCTGGCAGATGCTGAACCTTCATTCACCAACACCACCAGCGGCACGCTTTTGAGCGCTGCGGGCAAGCCCTTGAGGGGGTCGGAGCCGTTGCGGCGCTGGTAAAACTCCGGCGAAGCCTTGTAGGTAAATTTGCTCTCAGCCAGCTGGCCGTTGGTTGAAACCACGGTCACGTTCTCCGGCAAGAAGGCTGAGGACACCGCCACCGCCGCATCGAGCAAGCCACCCGGGTCATTGCGCAGGTCCAGCACCAAGCCTTTGAGCTTGGGCTCCTGCTTGTAGATCTGCTCGATCTTGGCCACGAAGTCGTCCACCGTGCGTTCCTGGAACTGGCTCAGGCGAATCCAGGCGTAACCAGGTTCCACCACCTTGCTGCGCACCGACTGGGTCCGGATTTCTTCGCGGACGATGGTGACCTGAAAAGTCCGGTTTTCCTCTTTACGGAAAATCGTCAGCAGCACCTTGGTTTTTGGCTCGCCGCGCATTTTCTTGACAGCGTCATTCAGGCTCATGCCCTTGACGGCTGAGTCATCAATTCGGGTGATCAGGTCGTTGGGTTTCAGGCCGGCCCGGTCGGCGGGCGAGCCTTCAATGGGCGAAATCACCTTGACCAGGCCGTCTTCCTGGCTGATTTCGATACCGACGCCGACAAAGCGGCCGCTCGTGCCTTCGCGGAATTCCTTGTACGTTTTTTTGTCAAAGTAGATCGAGTGCGGGTCCAGGCTGGCGACCATGCCGGAAATGGCGTCGGTGATGAGCTTTTTCTCGTCGACCGGCTCGACATAATCTGTCTTGACCATTCCGAAGACGGCCGCGAGCTGTTGCAGCTCTTCCAGGGGCAAAGGCGCCAAACCGCCGCGCGCAACTGCTTGCAGCTGCACCGTGGTAAGGGCGCCTGCCATGACACCAATTGAAATCCAGCCTGCTATCTTGAGCTTTTGACCCATAAAAATACCTTCGTAAGCCTATTGAAGAGCCTTCGCTCCTTTACAACTGGAGCAATATACACCTTGGAGAAAAGCCTTGCGCTACAGTTCCACCACAAGCACCATGCGGCGTAAATAAAACGCCGAAACAATCGGTTTTCACGGCGCTTTTACAAGACTTTTACAAATGAGCGGCGGGCGAGTCGTGCTCAGGCCTTGGGGGACTTGCCTTGTGCGGCCACCGCCGCCGCTGCTTGCGCGGCCGCTTCGCTGTCGCCCAGGTAATAGTGGCGCAGCGGCTTGAGCGCTGCGTCCAGTTCATAGACCAGCGGAATACCGTTGGGGATATTGAGTCCGACAATGTCCTGGTCCGAGATGTCGTCCAGGTATTTCACCAGAGCGCGAATTGAGTTGCCATGCGCCGCCACCACAATGCGTTTGCCGGCCTTGATGACAGGCGCCATCGATTCATTCCAGAAAGGCAGCACGCGTGCCACCGTGTCTTTCAGGCACTCCGTCAGGGGCACTTGTTCGGGCGGCAGCCTGGCGTAACGCCGGTCACCGCGCTCGCAGCGTTCATCTTCGGGGCTTAGTGGTGGCGGCGCGATGTCGTAGCTGCGGCGCCAGATCAGCACCTGTTCGTCGCCAAACTTTTTAGCAGTCTCAAGTTTGTTCAAGCCCTGCAAGGCACCGTAATGCCGCTCGTTGAGCCGCCAGCTGTGCACCACGGGCAGCCAGGTGCGGTCCAGTTCGTCCAGCACATGCCAGAGCGTGCGAGTGGCGCGCTTGAGCACGCTGGTATAGGCCAGGTCGAAGTCGTAGCCTTCACTTTTGAGCAGCTGACCCGCGTTCTTGGCCTGCGTGATGCCGGTTTCCGTGAGGTCGACGTCGGTCCAGCCCGTGAAGCGGTTATCAAGATTCCAGGTGGATTCGCCGTGGCGGATGAGCACGAGTTGGTACATGGGATGTGGAAAGTTTGAATTGAAATGAAAGGAAAATGAAAACAGCGGCGGCTTGGATAAAAGACAGTTGACAGGCGGGTTTTCTGCTCCATTCTAAAATGATCACTTGGCTGAAAATACATAAAGGGTACAAAGTGAAATTTCTGATCGATAACTGGATGCTGATTTCCATTGCTCTTGCCTCTGGTGGCATGCTGGTTTGGCCCATGATTTCAAGCGGCATGAATGCCGGTGCCCTGAGCGCCAGTGGTGCCGTGCAGCTGATCAATCGCGAAAAAGCCGTGGTGGTCGATGTCTGCGAGGCCAGCGAATTTGCAGCGGGTCACGTCACGGGTGCCAAGAATGTGCCACTTAGTGAGCTGGAGGCCAAGCTTCCGGGCGTGGCTAAAAACAAGGCTGTTCCCTTGATCCTGGTGTGTGCCAGTGGTGCGCGCTCCAGCCGCGCTGTGGCCATCGCCAAAAAGCTCGGTTACCAGCAAGTCCAATCTCTGGGCGGCGGGCTCAAAGCCTGGAAAGCCGCTAACCTTCCCCTTGAAAAGGCCTGAAAAGGCTGAAAGCCGCCGATGGCCGGATTGTTTCTAGCCAAAGTTCCGGCTTTGCCTGGCCTTGATGCCTTCCATTTTTCGCGCGGCAGCCGCCGGCACCCATCCCCCGGATACCATGCAAACTGTCAAAATTTACACCACAGCCACCTGCCCCTATTGCATTCACGCCAAACAGTTGCTCAAGCAGCGCGGCGTCACTGAAATCAATGAAATCCGTGTGGATCTGGTGCCCGGCGAACGGCAAAATATGATGAATATCAGGGGAGGGCGCTCGGTGCCGCAAATTTTCATCGGCAGCACGCATGTTGGTGGTTGTGACGACCTGGTGGCCCTCGATGGCGTGGGTGGTCTGATGCCGCTGCTGACATCGCCCATGGGTGTCTGAGCTGGCCGCTTTTGGCGCTGCCCGGTGATAATGTGCCTTGCCTGTGTCGCAGCCCGTCATCAAGGGCCGCAGCCTATCAACCCTTCCAACTTTTCCAGTACCCCGAAAGAGCACCATGGCAGAAGCCAATCTTGACCCCGTATTCCAGATCCAGCGCGTTTACCTCAAGGACGTGTCGCTGGAGCAGCCCAATTCACCAGAAATTTTGCTGAACCAGGCGCAGCCGAGTGTTGAGATTCAGCTCGGTGTCAATGCCGCGCCCGTGGCAGATGGCCTGTTTGAAGTCACCGTGACAGCCACCATCCACACCCAGATTGCCGACAAGACGGTGTTTCTGGTTGAAGCCAAGCAAGCCGGAATTTTTGAAATCCGCAACATGCAGAGCGATCAGCTCGGTGCCATTTTGGGAATTGCCTGTCCGCAAATTGTCTACCCTTACCTGCGCAGCAATGTGGCAGACATTATCCAGCGTGGCGGTTTTCCGCCTGTGCACATGGCTGAAATCAACTTCCAGGCCATGCATGACCAGCAGCAGGCCGAAGCCGCTGCAGCAGCGTCGCCCGAACCCGAACAAATCATCGTCTGATGGCTTGGTAAAACGCCGACCACGCCCGCAGGCCGTGTTTTCATGAAAATACTCGTGATTGGAGCTGGCGCCTGGGGCACGGCGCTGGCTGTAAACGCTGCCAGCAGCCTGGCCGGACACCAGGTGACCTTGTGGGCGCGCAACGCGGCGCGGGTGACCACCCTGCAGGCCGAGCGCGCCAACACCCGCTACCTGCCCGGCATCGTCTTGCCCGACAGCCTGGCCGTGCAAGGCGGTGGCGAGGCTTCGCTGGCTGACGCAATTCGCGGACAAGACCTCATCATCATGGCCACGCCAGTTTCAGCGGCGCGAGGCTTGTTGGAAAGCCTGCAGAACGTCACTGTGCCGGTGGCCTGGCTCAGCAAGGGCCTGGAGGCAGCGCTGGCGGAAAACTCTTCTTCGGCATCATTTGGGCTGATGGTCCACGAAATACGCGCGCAGGTAGCTGTTAATTTAAGAGCAGGCGTGCTCAGTGGCCCGAGCTTTGCGCTGGAGGTGGCACGCGGCCAGCCGACCGCGCTGGTGGCCGCCAGCGAACATGCCGAGGTGCGCGATGCGCTGGTTGCGGCATTTCACAGCGCGACCCTGCGCGTGTACGCCAGCGATGACGTGGTGGGCGTCGAAGTGGGCGGGGCAGTCAAGAATGTGCTGGCGATTGCCGCCGGACTGTGTGACGGCCTGCAACTGGGCTTTAATGCCCGGGCCGCACTGATCACGCGCGGACTGGCGGAAATGACACGCCTGGGCGTCGCGCTGGGCGCCCGCACCGAAACCTTTACCGGCCTGTCGGGGCTGGGCGATCTGGTGCTGACCGCCACTGGTGACCTCAGCCGCAATCGCAAGGTGGGGATGCTGCTGGCGCAGGGCAAAACCCTGGCCGAAGCGGTCGAGTCGCTGGGTCATGTGGCCGAAGGCGTTTACTGCGCCCGCACCGTGGTGCAGCGCGCAGCCAGCCTGGGGGTGGACATGCCGATCGCGCAGAGCGTGGTGGCGCTGCTCGACGGCAAGCTCCAGCCCATAGAGGCGGTGGCGATCTTGATGGAGCGCGAGCCAACGGCGGAACTCGGCTGAATGTGCTGCGATCAGGCGGGCTTGTTTTCCGGGAAGCGGCTTGCCGGGTTGCTTGGGTCATTCTCATGAGGTAAATCGGCTACCAGCTTACGCAGAACGGGCGCATTTAGCTATCAAAATATGAGTGTCTGCGGTGCCAGTTCGTGTGCACGGGGTACCCAGGTTGCGCCAGCTGCCGCGTTGTAGTTCTCATCCAGCTTGGGTTGCAGCAACACCAGCGCGGCCAGCCGCCGCGCCATGGCGGTAACTTCCATGATCTCGGCCATTGTGAGTGCCCGGCCCAGCACGCGGTGCTCGCGGTAGCTCAACCACTTCTTGATGACCTGGTAGCCGCCGATGGTGAAGTCGTACACCGGCTGTGGGATGTTCTTCCAGTAGGCCGTGGCGTTCAGGTACACATCCAGCGTGGGCGCGCTGCCAAAACCTGCGTTTTGCTCTTCCGGCCCGGCGGCACGGGGTTCGGTTTTACCTTTGCCCGGCATGGTGATGCCGCCCTGGCCGCCGCTGCCCCAGCCTGCCGTGAGGGCAAACTCGGCGGCCGTGAGCGCGCCGCCGCCGCCGCGGCTGACCACGGCGATGGGTTTGAGTTCGTCGCGGATGGCGCCGCTGGTGACGCCGGACACGGGCGCTTCGGTGTCCAGCAGCGCCGCCACCTGGCGGCCCAGCGCGGCGGAGGCCAGCAAAGCCGCGCGTGTTTCAGGCAGGGGGATGCGGGGCCAGTTTTCCCGGATGCCGTCGGCGTTTTTTCTTAGGTAAGCCGGGCTGTAGCCGATGGCCAGCGCGTGCATCCAGATGAGTTCGGCGGTGTCGCGGTCGGTGTCGGGGTTGGGGAGGCCGAGGGCGGCGAGGTACTGGCGAACTGCCGAAGAAAGATTCGCAGTAGATTCTTCGGCATCCTGGCCAAGCAAGTCTCCCTGTGATACGTCAGTGTGAGCAGAACTAACTGTGTTCCGAGCAGCAAATGCAACTCCATGACCACGCATCGAATCCCTCGAAAAGACCTGTCGTGACCACATCATGGGTACACCTTCAGGGTTGGCGACCCCCGACGGGCGAGAGATAAGGAAACTTTCGCCTTGCTTTTTTGCACCCCATAGCTGAGGTCGACTTCTTTTCCATACGTTGCCGGCGGGTGTGTAGTAAGCCCACCGCGTATCAAAAGGACGGAATGGAAACCGAACGATGCAGTCCGGTTGAAAACCAATTCAGACTCCCGTTTGTACTTTTGTTGTATATAAACCTAGAAACCGCAGTTGACCGCTCGCAAACTTCAGGAAAGCCGCATGAACATTGACTTTTTCCTCTTCGATCACGTTCACCTGCTGGGTGACAGCGCTATGCGCCCGATTGCACCATGCTCAGCGCGCCATGCTGCGTTGCTCCGCCTTGTGGGCAGTAGCCCACTGCGTTGTCACGCCTTGCCTGGCACACCGATCACGGCGCACTCGGGTGCATCCAACTGCCGTTTCTAGGATAAATCGTCTGTAGTCCGCATCGAATATCCGGTAGCTGCTATCAAAATAATACCTAAGCTGCCCGCATTCGCGCGACCCATGGAGCTGGGTCATGGTTTCGCGGTCATCGCCAGTTGCTGGCACAAGGTTGCCAGCGGTACGGCCTGTATGTCGTGCCCCAGCGGGAATGATTCCTGGCCGGGATAGACGACGAGTTTGCGCGCGGGTCGCAGGTCGTCGCAGGCGGCATGAAATCCGCGCTCGACCTTGGGGCTCAGGCTGCGCTTGACCTCAATCGCCCACAGTTCACCGCCTGGCCAGGCCAGCAGCAAATCGACCTCTGCCCCGCCACTGGTGCGGTAGAAGTAGCCCTGCA